>SHVR01000054.1 GCA_009694185.1 Alphaproteobacteria bacterium
ATCAGACCCACCATCAATAATCCGGGTTAATAACGATATCCTGCGGTTGAACTGCCCCGCCCAATATCGCGAATACGCCCAGGACATCCACCACTCAGGCAGCCACCTGCTGGACATCATCAACGATATCCTGGACATGTCGAAGATCGAGGCGGGCAAGCTGGAACTCCGCGAAGGTACGGTCGAGTTGAGTGAGCTGGCGCGCGACTGCCTGCACTTGATCCAACAAAGGGCGCTTGCCGGCAATGTCGAGGCGGTGATCGAGGCGGCCCCGGAGTCGATCAACGTCTATGCCGATCCGATCCGCCTTAAACAAGTGCTGCTCAACTTGCTGACCAATGCCATCAAGTTCACGCCGGCCGGCGGTCGGGTGACGGTGGGTTTCGGGGTCCAAGATGACGGCGAGGTCGCCTTATCGGTCGGCGATTCGGGCATCGGCATGAGCGCCGCGGAAGTTGAGACAGCATTACAGCCCTTCCGCCAGGTGGACAGTGCGCTCTCGCGCAAGTATGAGGGAACGGGCTTGGGCTTGCCGCTGGTCAAGGTGCTGGTCGAGCTGCATGGCGGCCGCTTGGCGATCGAGAACACGCCTGGCGCCGGCACCAGGGTCACGGTGCTGCTGCCGGCCGAGCGGCTGGAATCCGAGACCGAGGTCGAACCCCCGGCCGTCGCGGTCGGCTAGATCGGGCGCGTCCGCCGAAGTGCCCGGCCCGGCCGTTCGCCGGTCGTCCCGCCGTTCCGCCACACGGGCTTGCCCGCCACCAAGACCAGCTCGATGCCGCGCGCGGGTGTTTCCGGCGCCTCGAAGGTCGCGAGATCGAGCACGGTCGCCGGATCGAAGATCACGATGTCGGCTGCCGCGCCTGGCCGGAGCACGCCCCGATCGGCGAGACCGAAGGTCTTGGCCGAGAGGCCGGTCATGCGGTGGACCGCTTCTTCGAGCGGCATCAGGCCGAGATCGCGCGAATAATGGCCAAGCACCCGGGGGAAAGTGCCCCAGAGGCGGGGATGCGGCTTGGCGCCGCCCGGTAGGCCGTCGGAGCCGATCATGGCGCCCGGATAACGCAGCACCGTCTGCACATCGGCCTCGGCCATGGCGAAATAGATGGCGCCCGCCGGCAGCAGGCGCCCGGCCATGTCCTCGCGCGTGAGGCCGTGCTCGGCGGCGAGTTCGCCAAGCTCGCGGCCAGCCGCCTCGGGTATCGCTTCAGACCAGGTGATCAGGATTCTGGGCGCGTCGTCGAGACGGCCCGGTAAGAGGACGGTGGAGCTCGCATTATAGGGATAGACGTCGAGACTGACCCGTTGCCGCTTGGCGGCGGCGTCGATCTTGGCGAGCGAGAGCGACACCTTGCCATGGTTGGCCTTGCCGGATGCCTTGTGGTGCGAGAGCACCACGGGCAAGCCGGCGCGCTCGCCGATCGTGAGGGCCTCATCGACCGAATCCAGCAACAGGGCGCCTTCGTCGCGAAGATGGGTGGCGTAGAGGCCGCCATAGGGCGTGACCGCTTCGGCTAGGGCGACGACCTCATCGGTGGGCGCGTGCCGGGCCGGCGGATAGAAGAGGCCGGTGCTGAAACCGACGGCGCCAGCCCGCATGGCCTCGTCGATCTGGCCGCGCATGAACCCGATCTCACCCTCGGTCGCGGCCCGCTCCAGACTGTCCATAGCGCCGACGCGAAGCGTCTGGTGGCCGACCAGGAAGAGCGCGTTGACGGCGGCGGGCGCCCGGTCGACCGCGTCAAGAAAGGCTCCGAATGTGGGAAAACGATACCAGCCGGCGTCACCCAGGAGATCGAGCGGCGGTATGGGCCGGCCATGGGGGGTGAACGGCGCCAGGCTGATGCCGCAATTGCCGACGACAACCGTGGTCACCCCCTGGCTCACCTTCGGCGTCATCGCCGGGTCCGACAGCAAGACCCGATCGTCATGGGTATGCACGTCGATGAAGCCGGGCGCCACCACCCGCCCGGACGCATCCAGTGTCCGGTCGGCCGACGACTTGGCAAGGTCGCCCATGGCGCCGATCCGCCCGCCGGTGATGGCGAGGTCGGCCTGGTGGCGGGGTGCCCCGGTGCCGTCGATCAGGGTGCCGTTCCGGATGATGAGATCGAAGCGTTCGCCGTCGGCGCTGGCCATTTATTTCTCCCGGTTTTTCAGGCGCTCGATCAGCGGCCGGAGCATGCGCCGGGGCTCGTCGCTCTCGTAGGCGCGGGCGATCGAGCGGATACCGGCCTGGATCGCATCGCCGACGCCAAGCTGCTCCCAGTCGCGCACCAGTTCCTTTTGCAGCCGGATGGCGCGCGGCCCCGACGCCACGATGGGCACCACCATGGCCTCGACGGCCGCGTCGAGTTGGGTGGCCGGCACCACCGTCTCGACGAAGCCCCATTCGGCCGCCACCTTGGCGGTGATGGTCTCGCCCGTATAGACGAGCTGGCGCGTGCGGCCCCAGCCGATGAGCTGCGGGAACAGGGCGGCCTCGACGACCGAGGGCAGGCCCAAGCGGACTTCCGGCATGCCGAAGACGGCGCTCGCGGCCGCGACGCGCATGTCGCAGGCGGCGGCCACCTCCATGCCCGCGCCGAAGCACGCGCCATTGATCCGCCCGATCACCGGTACCGGCAGCGCGCGCAACACGCGCGACATGCCGTGCACCAAGGTCAAGAAGGCACGGGCTTTCTCGGGATCGAGGCTGGTGAGTTCGTGCAAATCGGCGCCCGCCATGAACGAGCGCTCGCCCGCCCCGGTGACAACCGCGCAGCGCAAGCTCGGGTCGGCGGCGAGCCTGGTTACGGCATCGGCGAAGGCGCGCATCAGGGCGCTGTTCAGGCTGTTCGCGCGGCGGGCATTGTTGACGGTGATCGTGGCAACCGTGCCGGGTTCGCCGAGACCATCGGTGCGCTCTTCAAGGTCGATAAGGACAAGCGGCTCACTGGACATGGGCTCTCTCAAAACAGGGAATAGGCGCCGTCGATGACGAAGGTGTCGCCGGAATGATAGGCGCTCGCATCGCTCGCCAGATAGACGGCAATGCCGCCGAAATCCTCTTTGGAGCCCCAGCGGCGTGCCGGCACCCTGGGCAGCACGGCATCGCGAAAGCGATCCCAGGCGAACGACCTGGCGGTCATCGGCGTCTCGATCCAGCCGGGCAGGATGGCGTTGGCGCGAATGCCGTTGCGGCCGTATTCGACGGCGAGCGCCCGGATCATGGCGATCACCGCCCCCTTGCTCGCCGCGTAATGTTCGCCGCGCGCCTGGCCCATGATGGCGGCGAGGCTGCTGGTGACCGCGAGGGAGCCGCCCTGGCCGCGCTCGACCAAATGCTTGGCCGCCGCCCGGAGGGTGAAGAAGGTGCCATCCAGATTGACGTTGAGCACCCGGCGCCATTCCTCGAATTCCATGCCGGCGAACCCGGCCTTGGCCTTCTGCCGGTCGCTGCCGACGCCGGCATTGGCAAAGCACGCGTCGATATGGCCGAAGGCGGCCAGGGTCTCGGCGAAACGGGCCGCCACTTCGGCCTCGTCGGCGACGTTGCAGAGCATGGCTTCGGCGCGGCCATGGCGCCGGAGTTCGGCGAGGGCGGCGGCGTTCTTCTCGGCATTGGTGCCCCAGATGCACACCCCCGCGCCGGCTTGTACCAGGGCTTCCGCCATGCCCAAGCCAATGCCGCTATTGCCGCCGGTTATCAGCACGTTCTTGCCTGTCAGGTCGAAAGGCTTGTAGGGCATGGACTCTCCTCGTTCCAAATCAAGCGGCCAGAAGCGGCGGCGTGCCGAGGCGCTCTTTGGCGGTGCCGAGTACCCGCTCGCAAGCGAGGGCGACAGCCAGGAGCTGCTCGTCGGCGCCATGGGACGCCATGAGCTGGAGGCCGACCGGCATGCCGGCGCCGTCGAGGCCGACCGGCATGCTGAGGGCGCACAGGCCAAGCAGGTTGGCGGGTGCGGTGTTGCGCAGCGACAGCATGTTGGCCGTCATGTAGGCGTCGCCATCGGCCACATCGGCGATCCTGGGCGGCGTGATCGGCACCGTCGGCGTCAGCAATATGTCGACATCGTTGAAATGGCCCTGGATGCCGGCCGCCAGCTCCTTGAGCCGCCAGAGCCGGGTCAGATAGTCGACGGCGCTGGTGCGCTCGATGGCCTCGAAGCGCTTGAGCACATTCGGATCGAGGGTCGCCCGGTAGGATTTCATCTCGGTGTTGATGAAGGTTGCGAACTCCGCCGCCGCGATGCCGCCGCGCCGGAAGAGGCCATTCGCTTCCTCGACTTCCGGCAGGTCGACGGTGATCGAACGCGCCCCCTTGGCCTCCAACTCGCCAAGCGCCCGGCGCACGCCCTCGGCGATGCCCGGCGCGCAGTCCTCGAAAAACCATTCGCAAATTCCGATCCGGAGGCCCGCAATCGGTTGCGCGCCGAGCCGGGCCAGCATCGCCTCGGCCGGCTCGTCGACCAGCGGGTCGACGGCGGCGAAGGCGATCGCCGCGTCGGTCACCGTTCGGGTCAAGAGGCCCGGCGTGTCGAGGGTGGGGCTCAGCGGCACGATCCCGTCGGTCGACCAGCGGCCGATGCTGGTCTTGAGGCCGACGGTCCCCGTGTAGCTCGCCGGAATGCGGACTGAGCCGGCGGTATCGCTCCCGAACGCCACCACGGCCGAGCCCTCCCGGAGGCTGACGCCGGCGCCGCTGCTCGACCCGCCCGGGGCGCGATGATGGGTCGCGTCCCATGGGTTGCGCGGGGCACCCCAATGGGGGTTGGTGCCGATGCCGCCAAAGGCAAACTCGACCGTATGGGTCTTGCCCATGATGACCGCCATGCCGGCGCGGAGCGCCTGCACCACCGGGCCTTCCCGTTGCCACTTGACGGGGAGTGGCCTGGGCGTGCCGGCAAAGGTCGGATAGCCGGTAACCCCGTACAGATCCTTGACCGAGAGCGGCAGGCCATGCAGCGGACCCAAATCGACGCCCACACCTATCAGCGCGTCGGCGGCTCTCGCCTGGGCACGGGCGCGTTCGGGATCCCAGGCCTTGTAGGCATGGAGCTTCTCGCCGAGCCGGGCGTGATTGTCGATCGCTTCCTCGACGAGCTGGGTGCTGGTGACGGCGCCGGCCCGAAGCGCGGCGGCCAGATCGGCGAGGGAGAGGGCGAGGTGGCGGGGCATGGGCGTCGTGACCCTTCGTCCGGTCATCGGGTAGGGCGACAGCTAGCCACCCCATCGGGCGCCAGACAAGCAAGAAAGCGACGTCGTAAATATCCGTGCGAGGTCATTTTCTTGCCCCTGTGCTATCCCTATATTCCGGCATTGGGCGTGGACAGGATGGAACGATGGCCGAGACGGACGATATACCGAACGGGAATAGCGCCCGGTCGATTGCCATGGGTGACCGCCTGCGGCTGCTGCATTTGTCGGCCACGGCGCGCCTCAGGGCCTATTTCATCGCTGGCGTCCTGATCACGGCGCCGATTGTGCTGACCGGCTGGCTCGCCTGGCAGATCATCGCCTTTTTCGACGCTCAGGCCCGCGCCCTCATTCCGCCGGCCTACTTCCCGGAGGCCTATCTGCCGTTCACGCTGCCCGGGATCGGGCTCGTGCTGGTGATCGGCGGCCTGACCTTGATCGGGGCACTCACCGCCAATCTGGTGGGCCGGCTGATCTTGCGCATCAGCGAACGGTTGGTGCGCGGGATGCCGGTCGTCAGCGGCATCTACGGGGCGTTCAAGCAGCTCTTCGAGACCATCCTGGCGCAGAAATCGAGTTCGTTCCGCGAGGTCGTGGCGGTGGAGTTTCCCAGGCCCGGCATGTGGGTTATCGGTTTTGTCAGTGGCAGGACCGAGGGCGAAATCCAGACCCTGGCCGAGGGCGAGGTGGTCAATGTGTTCGTGCCCACGGCGCCCAATCCCACCTCGGGCTATCTGGTGTTCGTCGCCCGCCGGGAGGTGCGCACACTCTCGATGACCGTCGAGGAGGGCATGAAGATGGTGATCTCGGGCGGTGTCGTGACGCCGGGCAGTCGCGGACCGGTCCCGGTGCTGCCGGCCAGCGGCAAGGCCGCCTGATTATTCAGCCGGAGCGGGCGTAGCGCACGCCGGCATCGCGCTCGAACAGATAGAGCAGGATGCGCAAGGCCGCCGCCCGGTCGCCGGCAAGCTCGGGATCGAGTTCGAGAATCCGCGCCGCCTCGGCCCGCGCCGAAATCAGGAGATCGCCGTGGGCCGCCAAGTCGGCGAGCCGAAAATTCGGCAGCCCGCTTTGCCGCGTGCCCAGGACCTCGCCGGCGCCGCGCAAGCGCAAATCCTCTTCCGCGATGCGGAATCCGTCGTCGGTTTCGCGGAGAATGGCGAGCCTCGCCTTGGCCGTCTCGCCGAGTGGCGGACTGTAGAGCAGGAGACAGGCCGAGGCGTCGCGGCCCCGGCCGACCCGGCCGCGTAGCTGGTGGAGCTGGGCGAGGCCGAAGCGTTCGGCATGCTCGATCACCATGATGGTGGCTTTCGCAACGTCGACGCCCACTTCGATGACCGTGGTGGCCACCAGCAGGTTCACGTTGCCCTCGGCGAAAGCGGCCATGGTGCGATCCTTGTCGCGGCCATTCATGCGGCCATGGACGAGACCGACTTGTTCGCCGAATCGCTCGCGCAGGAACGTGTGGCGTTCCTCGGCCGCCGCCAGGTCGAGGAGCTCGGACTCTTCGACCAAGGGACAAACCCAATAGACCTTGCGGCCTTGGCCAAGCGCCCGGCCGACCGCCGCCACCACTTCCGGCAGCCGCTCGGCCGGCAGCACCCGCGTGTCGATACTCTGCCTGCCCGGCGGCTTCTCGGTCAGGAGCGAGCTATCCAGATCGCCATAGGCGGTGAGCATCAAGGTGCGCGGGATCGGGGTCGCGGTCATCACCAGCACATGCGGTGCCCGGCCTTTCTGGGCGAGGCGCATGCGCTGCTCGACGCCGAAGCGATGCTGCTCATCGACGACGGTGAAGGCGAGATCGGCGTAAGCGACATCGTCCTGGAACAAGGCGTGGGTACCTACGGCGATGGGTAGCGTGCCGTCGGCGAGACCCGCCACCACCTCGGCCCGCGGCCGGCCCCGTTCGCGACCGGTGAGGAGGGCCGTGCGCACCCCGACCGCCGTGGCGAACGGCCCGATCGTCGCCAAATGCTGGCGGGCCAACAGCTCGGTCGGCGCCATCAGAACCGCCTGACCGCCGTTCGCCACCACATCCAGCATGGCAAGCAGCGCCACCACGGTTTTGCCGCTGCCGACGTCGCCCTGCATCAGGCGCAACATGCGGCTGCCGCTCTGGAGATCGGCCCGAATGTCGGCGAGGGCGCGGCTCTGGGAACCGGTTAGCCGGAAGGGCAGCGCCGCCTCGGCACGGCGCGCTAGGTCGCTCTCGACCGCCAAGCGGCGACCCGGCTGGCGGCGCTGCCGTCTACGGTGGAGAGCGAGGGCGAGCTGATTGGCCAACAGCTCGTCGAAGGCGAGGCGCTGGCGCGCCGGCGCGGCGAGATCGGGCTCGGCCGTCGGCACATGTACGGCGTCGAGCGCCTGGCGCCAGACGGGCCAACCCTGGCGCTCGACTAGGTGTCGGTCCAGCCACTCCGGCAATTCGGGTGCCCGGCCGAGCGCCGCGCGGACGGCCCGCAAGAGCACCCGGGGTCCGAGGCCCGCCGTCATCGGATAGACCGGCTCGATCGTCATCACACCGGCCCGCTCGGCGAGCGGCACGATATGGTCCGGATGGGTGATCTGCGCCACGCCCTGATAGCGATCGACCATGCCGCTGATGACACGCACCTCGCCCGGCGGCAGCACGCGGCGCAGATATTCCGCCTGGGCATGGAAGAAGACCAGGTTGAGATCGCCGGTCGCGTCGGAGCACAGCACCTTGTAGGGCTGGCGCGGCGTGGCGGGAGGCGCGTGGCTCTCGACCCTGATGGTTAAGGTCGCGACCCGGCCCGTCTCCACGTCGCCAATGGTCGGCGCGTAGCGCCGATCGACGATCCCCGTCGGCAGCAGCCAGCAGAGATCGACGACAAGCGGTCCCGCGACCCGCTCCATCAGTTTAGCGAGCCTCGGTCCAACGCCGGGGAGCGCCGTCACGGGCGCGAACAGGGGGTAGAGAATCTCTGGGCGCAAGGGGCTCCCAACCAATGACAGGTGGGGCAACGATTGGGTATACTTGACTAGCTTAGCAAGACCGGCACCGGCAGCGGTAGCCGGTGTTTAGCTTTGGCGGAAATTTGCGGGCGGCTGGGGATATGGTTTGGAAAAGCGGATCAAACGCTTGAAATTCCGTGCATGGCATCGTGGTACCAAGGAGAGCGATCTGCTGCTTGGGCGCTTCGCCGATCGCTATCTGGAGACGCTCGATCCGACCCAGCTCGACCGCTTTGAGGCGCTGTTGGAAGAATCCGACCCCGAACTGGTTGACTGGTTCACGGGCCGGGTGCCGGTGCGGGCCGATCTCGACCATGACGTGATGGGCTTGTTGCGAGCCTTCACTCTCGCCGGCGGTGGCGCGTGATGGACCTGGCCCGAAAGCTTGCGGTCGGTGGCCGCTTGACCATGGGTGGCGCGCCGGATGGGCAATTGGCGCGCCTCATGGCGGCGACGGCCTCGGCCGGCCGGCCGCTCGTCTACATCGCCCGCGACGGCGAACGCATGGCGCTGGCGGAAGAGACCCTTGCCTTCTTCGAGCCCAATTGCCCGGTGCTGAGCTTCCCCGCCTGGGACTGTCTGCCCTATGACCGCGTGTCGCCGCGCGCCGACGTGATGGGACAGCGGGTCGACGTGCTGACCCGACTGGCCAGCGAAGGCGGCCTCGCCGCCAACGGCATCCTACTCACCACCGTCAACGCCTTCGTGCAGCGCGTGCCGCCCCGCTCGGCGTTCCAGGCGGCGCGCTTCCGGGCGCGGGCTGGTGGCCGCCTCGACATGGCCGCGCTGCTGCGGTTCCTCGAAGCCAATGGCTATCAACGTGCCGATACGGTGATGGAGGCGGGCGAATATGCCATTCGCGGCGGCATCGTCGACGTGTTCCCGCCGGGGACGGCCGAGGCGCTCCGCCTCGACCTCTTTGGCGACGAGCTGGAAGGCATCCGCAGCTTCGATCCCTTGACCCAGCGCAGCACCGGCAAGCGCACCGAACTCGACATGAAGCCGGTGAGCGAGATTCTGCTCGACCGGCCGTCGATCGACAGTTTCCGCACGAGCTATCGTGCGCTGTTCGGCGCCGTTTCGAGCGACGACGGGCTCTATCAGGCGGTCAGCAGCGGCCGGCGCTACCCTGGCATGGAGCATTGGCTGGCTTTGTTTCACCCCCGGCTCGAGACCTTGCTCGATTATCTGCCGGCTGCCGCCATCATGCTCGATGGCGAGGCGCGGGCGGCCGGCGACGTCCGGCTCGCCACCATCGCCGACCATTATGCCGCCCGGGCCAGCGGCGAAATGGCCGCCACGGCCGGTGGCGGCGTCTATCGCCCGGTGCCGCCCGAACGGTTCTATCTCGATGCGCCGTCCTGGGACAGCCTCCTCGCCGACCGGGCGGTGGTCGAGCTGTCCGCCTATGGCGTGGCGGGGGCGAGCGGTTCGACGTTCGATGCGGGTGGGCGCGCCGGCCTCGATTTCGCCCTGGCGCGCGCCCGACCGGACGGCGATCTCTATGGCGCTGTCGGCCAGCGTCTTTCGGCCGCCATCCGGGACAGGCGGCGGGCGCTCGTCGCCGCCTACAGCCCAGGCTCGCGCGACCGGCTTGCCCATGTGCTGGGTGAGCATGGCATCGGCCCGCTGGCCACCATTGCCGGCTGGTCCGAGGCCGCCCAGCTCCCGGCCGAGACCATCGGCCTCGTGGTGCTCGGCCTCGAACATGGCTTCACGGCGCCGGACCTGGTGCTGATTACGGAACAGGACATTCTCGGCGAACGGCTGGTCCGCCGGCCAAAGAGCCGGCGCGGCGCCGAGCGCTTTTTGAGCGAAGTCTCCGACCTCGCCGAGGGCGATCTGGTGGTGCATCTCGACCATGGCATCGGGCGCTATGAAGGGCTCAACGCGATCACCGTGGATGGGGCTCCCCATGACTGCCTGAAGGTGGTCTATGCCGGCGACGACCGCCTGTTCGTACCGGTGGAGAATATCGAGGTCCTGTCGCGCTATGGCTCGGAAGACAGCACCGCGCAACTGGATCATCTGGGTGGTGTCGCCTGGCAGGCGCGCAAGGCCAAACTCAACCAGCGCATCCGCGAGATGGCGGGCGAATTGATCCGCATCGCGGCCGAACGGAGCCTCCGTCCCGCCGCCATGGTGACGCCGCCCGAAGGCATCTATGACGAATTCTGCGCCCGCTTCCCCTTCCCGGAAACCGAGGACCAGCTCAAGTCGATCGAGGACGTGCTGGATGACCTCGGCTCGGGCCGGCCCATGGACCGGCTGATCTGCGGCGATGTCGGCTTCGGCAAGACCGAGGTGGCGCTAAGGGCCGCCTTCATCGTGGCGATGTCCGGCCTGCAAGTGGCTGTCGTGGTGCCGACGACGTTGCTCTCGCGCCAGCATTTCGCCACCTTCCAGGACCGCTTCCAGGGCCTGCCGCTCCGCGTCGCCCAGCTCTCGCGCCTGGTGACCGCCAAGGACGCGACCCGCATCAAGGGCGAGCTCGCCGACGGGCGCCTCGATATCGTCATTGGCACCCATGCACTCTTGGCCAAGTCGATCCGCTTTCAGCGCATCGGCCTCTTGGTGGTCGACGAGGAGCAGCATTTCGGCGTTGCCCACAAGGAACGCCTGAAACAGTTCCGCGCCGACGTGCATGTGTTGACGCTGACGGCGACGCCCATACCGCGCACCCTGCAGATGGCGCTGACGGGTGTCCGCGAAATGAGCATCATCGCGACGCCGCCGGTCGATCGTTTGACGGTGCGTACCTTTGTCGGCCCCTATGATCCGCTCTCCGTGCGCGAGGCGATCCAGCGCGAGCGCCTGCGCGGCGGGCAAGTGTTCTATGTCTGCCCGCGCATCCGCGACCTGGCCGAGGTGCATGAGCGCGTCACCCGCCTGGTGCCCGAGGCCCGGGTCGCCATTGCCCATGGCCAGCTCGCGCCGCGCGATCTCGAAGCGGTCATGGCCGGATTCTATGACCACGCCTACGACGTGCTGATCTCGACCAACATCGTCGAGTCCGGCCTCGACATTCCGACCGCCAACACGTTGCTGATCCATCGTGCCGACCGTTTCGGCTTGGCGCAGCTCTATCAACTGCGTGGCCGCATCGGCCGTGGCAAGGTCAGGGCCTATGCCTATCTGACGCTGCCGCCCGACCAGAAACTGACCCGCGCCGCCGAAAAGCGCCTGCATGTCCTCCAGTCGCTCGACACGTTGGGAGCCGGTTTCACCTTGGCGAGCCACGATCTGGACATTCGCGGCGCCGGCAATTTGCTCGGCGACGAGCAGTCCGGCCATATCCGCGAGGTCGGCATCGAGCTCTATCAACGCATGCTGGAAGACGCGGTGGCGTCGGTCAAACTCGGCGACTTGGACGCGGCGGCCGAGGCCCGGAGCTGGACACCGCAGATCAGCATCGGCACGCCGGTCCTCATTCCCGAGGACTATGTGGGCGATCTTGCGGTGCGCCTCGGCCTCTACCGCCGCATCGCCACGCTCGAGGACCGCAAGGAAATCGAAGGCTTCGCCGCCGAACTCATCGACCGGTTCGGACCGCTTCCCGAAGAAGTCGACAACCTCTTGGAGATCGTCGCCATCAAGCGGCTCTGCCGCCGGGCCGGGGTGGAGAAGCTCGACGCCGGGCCGAAAGGCGCCATCGTCGCCTTCCGCAAGGATCGCTTTGCCAATCCGGAGGGGCTGGTCGAGTTTCTGACCCGCCAAGCCGGCACGGCCAAGCTCAGGCCGGACCACCGCCTGGTCCTGATCCGCGTTTGGGAAGTGCCCCGCGACCGGCTCGGCGGCGTCGAGCGCCTGTTGACCAGTCTGGTCGCGGTGGCGGAGGCGGTTGCCACGGTGCCGACCGCCGCATGACCAGTGTGTGGATCACAAGCCTCGACGAGGGCTTGGCGGCATGCCGGGGGACGGTTGTGGTGATCGACGTCTTTCGCGCCTTCACCACGGCGGCGATGGCCTTCAGGCAGGGGGCGCGCCGCATCGTCGTGACCGACAGCGTGACGGCGGCGCTGGCACTTCGCGACCAGGGGATCGGCACGGCCTGCATGGGCGAGATCAAGGGGGCGAAGGCGGCTGGCTTCGACTATCCCAACTCGCCCTGGATCGTCTCGAAGGCCGACTTCAGCGGCCAGACGGTGATCCTCGCCACTTCGAACGGCACCGCCGGGTTGGTGGCGGCGAGTGGTGCCGACCGCCTCTATGCGAGCGGGCTGGTCACGGCCGACGCCACGGCGGCCGCAATCCGGCGGGCGGCGCCCGAAAGCGTGACGCTGGCGGCCATGGGTGAACTACGGAGCCGTCGGCGCACGGTCGAGGACGAGCTTTGCGCCCATTACATCGCGGCGCGCCTCGCCGGGCGCGCACCCGATCGCAACGCGCTCGCCCAGGCGATTGCCGGCATGGCGCCGCCGCCGAACCCGGCCCTCTTGGCTCGGGGCGACTATTTTCCGGAGGATCGCACACTCGCCCTCGACGCCGGCTCGCTGCCCTTCGCGCTCAGGGTCACGTCGAGCGCTGGCTTGCTGATCGTCGAGCCGGAATATCCCTGACGGTCTACTCGGCGGCTTCAACGCCGGCCAACGCCATGTCGAAAAGCGGCAGGAAATATTGCGGCTCCTGGGCGCCGGAGATGGCATAGGCCCGTTCGAGGATGAAGCAGGGCACGCCCTGGATGCCCATGCGCCGGCCGGCCGTGTCCTCGGCGCGGATGGTTTCGGCGTCGGCCTCGCTCTCGAGATAGCGCCGGGCGGCGGTACCGTCGAGGCCGGCGCGGGTCGCCGCGGCGGCGAGCGTGTCGAGGTCGCCGATGTCCTGACCGTCGGTGAAATAGCCGTCGAACAGCGTTTCCACCAGTTCCGCCTGACGGCCAAGGCGCTCGGCATAGGCGATCAAGCGATGCGATGCGAGGGTGTTGGGGGTGCGGCGCATGCGCTCGAACTGGAAGTCGATCGCCTCGTCGGCGCCCACCTGGCGAATGCGGTCATAGATTTGCCCGGTATCGGACGTGCCGAACTTGGCGCGCAAATACTCGGCCCGGGCCATGCCTTCGCCCGGCATCCAAGGATTCAGTTGAAACGGCCGCCAGCGGATGCTGGCCTTGACGTCCTGGCGCATGGCGAGTGCCCGCTCCAGACGGCGCTTGCCGATGAAACACCAGGGGCAGATGGTGTCGGAAAAAATTTCAATAAGCATGGGACGATGCTAGCGGAGTGAAGAATGGCCGACAATATTGAAGCGATGTTTCGTCTCGACGGGCAGGTGGCCTTGGTGACCGGGGCGTCCCGGGGCCTGGGGCGGCATTTCGCCATGACGTTGGCGCGGGCGGGGGCCGACCTGGCGGTCGCCGGGCGCAGCCAACCGGACCTGGATGTCGTGGCCGCCGACGTTCGAGCGCTGGGACGGCGGGCGGTTGCCGTCACCATGGACGTGACGCGGCCGGCCACCATCGCGCCGGCCCTTGAGGCGGCAGCCGAGGTACTCGGGCCCGTCCGCCTCTTGATCAACAATTCCGGCATTGCGATTACCAAGCCGATGCTGGAGGCGGACGAGGCCGACTGGCGGCAGGTGATCGACACCAATCTCTCCGGCGCCTGGTTCGTCGCCCAAGCCGCCGCCCGGCGCATGCGCGAGGGGGGCGGCACCATCGTCAACATCGCCTCGCTGTTGGCCTTCCGGACCATCGCCCAATTGCCGGGCTATATGGCGGCCAAGGCCGGGCTGGTGCATTTGACCAAGGGGATGGCCATGGAGCTCGCGCGCCATGGCATCCGGGTGAACGCGCTGGCGCCCGGCTATATCGAGACCGACATGAACCGGGCGGCGCTCCAGAGCGAGCCCGGCCGGGCGATGATGCGCCGCATCCCGCAGCGCCGCTTCGGCCAGCTCGGCGATCTGGACGGCCCGCTCCTCTTCCTCGCCTCCGATGCCTCGCGCTATGTCACCGGCGAGACCATCCTGGTCGATGGCGGCCACCGGGTGAGCGCGCTCTGAGCCCCGTCAGCGGGCGCGCGGGCGGGCGGCGGGCCGGGTGGCGCCTCGGCTTCGGCTGGCGCGACCGGCAGCCGTGCCGCGGACCGGTGGCTTGCGGGCGGCGCGCGGTGCGGGCGGGGCCGCGCCGATCACGCCGGCCGCTTCGATTTCGACCTTCTGGGCGGGTGTTGCGAGGGCGCTGATCTCAACCAGGGTCGAGGCCGGAAAGTCGCCCGTGAAGAATTCGCGCCGCGCCTTCCAGACTTCCTCGCGCTGCTTGATGTCGGTGACGAAGATGGTGACCTTCATGATGTCGTCCATCTTGCCGCCGGCCGCTTCCACCAGGTGCTTGATCTTGGTCAGGACGGCCTTGGACTGTTCGTACATGCTGTCGCCGCCGGTGACACCGCCCTGACGGTCGCTCGCGGTCTGGCCGGCGACGAAGAATTGCCGGCCCATGACCACGCAGTTCGACCAGGTCTGGGGCGGTGGCTCCGCCACCTGGGAGCTCCCAAAGCGCTTTTTCGACATGACATGCCTCCCACCTTGCTTGAATGGAACGATAAGCTTAGCGCATCGCCAGTGAGCGTGGGGAGTCGGTCAGTTGCGAATTGCCGGAAGCTCCATGGTCAGGCGAAAGCCACCGGCCACGCGGTTCTCGGCGTTGACCCGCCCGCCCATGGCTTCGACATTGCGCCGCGCGATCCAAAGCCCGATGCCGTCATGCCCGTGGTGTTCGCCATTGGCCGGAGCGTCGTCCAAGCCAGCTTGGCGATGCGAGTAGTAGCGCTCGAAAATACGCCCCAAATCGTCCGGTGGCACACCCGGCCCATGATCGTCGATCGTGATGACAACGCACCCCGCTTGCCGGCAGGCGGCGAGCCGAACCGTCTGGTCGGCGGGTGTAAAGCTCAAGGCGTTGTCGAGAACATTCTCGATCGCCGTCTCCAGGAGATCGACACCGCCCAGAACCTTGAGATTCTCGGCGACCACGGCTTCGATGGCGGGCGCGGGTGCGCGAAGATCGTCGTTATAACCTTCGGCGAGCGACCGGCAGAGCGTGGTGACGTCGATCACCGCGCGCGGCGGGTCGAGGGAGTCGGCCGTCACGCGGTCCAGTTGGCGGGCGGCCGGAACCAAACTATCGAGTTTGCCAAGCGCGCTCTCGATGGCCCGAAGTGCCGCGGCGCCACGTTCATCGCGGCCGATGTCTTGCCGCTTGAGCGGCTCGATCGCCTGGCGGATGACGGCAAGCGGGGTCTTGAAGGCGTGCGCGGTGTCCTCGGCGGCGCGCCGGATGCTGTCCGCGGACTCGTTGAGCCGGTCGACCATGCGGTCGAACTCGGCCGCGACCGGCGCCAGCTCGGGCACCCTATTGCGGTTCGCGAAGTCGGCGCTCGCATTGCCTTCGCGCACGGCCCGCGCCTGGCGCCGGAACCGCGCGAAGCTCAGCCATAGGCTGAAAAATACCAGCAAGACGACGGCGGCGAGCGCCAGATAGACCGCCGCCGCCAACCGCACTTGTTGCGATTGCCAGAAGGGCCGGCCGAGGTCGCGTTCGCCGAGCGGGTCGAGCTTGGTCGAGGCGAGCAGCGCCCAGCAGCCCCCCGCGGTCTGGACCGGCGTGATCGAGGTGAGCAACTCGGGCCCACCGCCCGGCCAGTCGATCCGCAGTGCGAGCGCCACGTCGCCGGCACAGCTATCGGCGAGGCGTTGCAAGCTGCCGTGATCGGCGAGCTGGCGGCGCTCGGCCGCGAAACCCTCGCTGGTCACGGCCGGGGCGGCGGCCACATAGAAGAAGGCCAAAGGGTCGGGCGAGGTCGCCGGCCGGTATAGCAGGCGGAGGCTGATGGTGCCGAGGGCATAACGGGCCAATTCCTCGCCGAACCGGATGTACAGGATCTCATCGGCCCGCGACAGGGTTGGCGTCATCGCCCGGCCGATGAGCAGGCCCTTCTCGCGCAGCGTCTCGATCAGAATGGTCTGCCGTTCGCTGTCGGCGGCGCGAAACTCTCGATAGAGGATCAAGGGTACGGCGGCAAAGATCAGGACCAGCAGGACGAGGCGCGCCACCTGCGATCGGGCGACGCCCGCGATCCGCCGGTGCAAGGGGACGGGATCGTCAATCGGGGGTGTCATCCGACCACCGATAGCCGAAACCCGAATAGGTTTTGAGCGCCCCGAATTCCGGGTCGATCAATGCAAACTTCTGGCGAATGCGCTTTACCAATGTGCGGACATTGGCACGGTATCCTTCCGGACCTGTGCCGGCAGTGAATCCGGCGCCACGCACCCTGTCATAGATGTCGCGGTAAGGGACGTCATGGCCGGCGCTGGCGGCGAGCAACTGGACGACCTTGAACTCGGTTAGCGTCAAACCGACCCGATGGCCGTTCCACGACGCCCGGGCACTCTCGGTGTCGAGCCGCAAGCCACCCATCTCGCCGACCGGCAACTCGCCCGGCTGGACGGCGGCATTCTTGGCGCCGCCGATCGCGAGCTTGAGGCGGTGCAAGATGATGGCGAAGCTGCGTGACTTGCCGACGAAATCGACGGCGCCGCCGGCAAAGGCCGCCTCTTCGAACAACGGTTGATTGAGGCCGGTCAGGAACAAGACCGGGACGTTGTTGCCCGCCATCCTGAGCCGCCGCAGCACCGCGCGCCCATCGACACCCGGCATGTGCCAGTCCAGCAACACGGCCGCGACCGCGTCATTCTTACCGAGATAAGCGAGCGCTGCCTCGCCGCTGGCGAGCGGGATGGGTGTCAGTCCCACGTCCGCAAGGTTGGCGCAGAGCGTGTCGCGAAACAGCGCATCGTCGTCGACCACGGCGATGGTCTCGTTGGCGTTACCGCTTGGCGGCATCGTCTCTCAACCGGATCAAGCATCGCTCCTTGGCCGCCAGCGTCGTATGTGGCGGCTTCACGTCGTATTGCAGCGCTTGGAAGCTGTTTCGGGCCACATCGAGATAGAAAAAAACATCGAGTTCACAGTCGCCGGCTCGATAGCGCCAAATTCTTGCGGGTGGCAGGTCCTGTTGGCCATGCGGGGAACCCAAGGCTTCCGCGAGGTCCGCCTCGCTCTGGCCCACGATCCGCGGTGGCGGCGATGATAGCCTCGCTGGAAACGGCGGCAATTATCTTGGACGCGGCGATGGCGTGGACAATTGGGTCGTCCCGATCGGCGTGAGCGATGTCAAGGTGACCGATATCGTTATCGCCTGACCTCGGCTCGCGGGTCACGGAGGGTCAGTTAACGATCGCCGTAACCCACCTCGATCACGGCAAGCCAGCGCAAACCGGGTGCGGGGCAAAGGTCCGGGCGCTCGCAGACGAGCCGTCCGGTTGCGTCGATGGGGGCTCGGCGGAGCGCCACGGCGTTACCGACATTGCCGCCGACCACATCGATACTGTCAAGACCGACTGCCGTCACCAGGTCGCAATGGGACTCCCAGCGCTCGGCTAGCTCGGCCGGCAGGCGGTCGGGCAGCATGTCCAGGGTGATCGCCTGGGCATTGCCCCGGCTGTGACACACCAGGTCGCCGGGCTTCGGGGAGTGGCCATCGGGCGGGTGGGCAAGGATCGGCGCGTCGGGCCCGCCCATGTCGCGATGGCGCTTGGCCGCCGTGATATAGACCCGGTGGGCGCCGCTATAGGCGAAACGCTCGCGGGCACCCGCCATGCGCATGACGTAGGAGATAAAGGCGGCCGACCACGGGTCGCGTGCTTCGGGTGACACCGTTTCGTTGCCGTCACTGTCATGGATGCCCGTGCTCCGCCGCCGCCGCTCATGGGCGGGTAGGCCCAGCCACCAATATTCGCCGATCCGCTGCCAGTAACCCTCGCTGGCCTCGTTGCGCTCGGAATCTTCGACCGCGCCCGGCTCGAACGCGGCTTTCTGGCGGCCGAACATTGCCCATTCGCGGAGCGCGATGGCGACCGCCGCACTCCTGGAAAAGATGGGTCCACCGCCCCGGCTAACGGGCGCGCGGGTGAACGGCGGCAAATGGGTCGGGCTCTCCGGCCGGTCCGCCAGATGGCCGTAGGGCGCCCGCGCGTCCTCGACCAGGGGCGGGCGCTCCATGCACGCGCCAAGGATCAGTGCCAACAGGCTCGCCCGGAGCGGCAATTGGATCTTGACCCCCATCGACCACCTTTCCCTGCCGGCGTCCGACATGTGACTCGTAATGTGCAAGCCGGCTATAGTCGCGAATGAGTGTCAAGCAAGCGAAGACCCGAATGGGAGGAATAACCGGCGATGAAGACTATCTTGACGCTGATCGCGGCGAGTTTCGCGGCCATCCTTTCGGCGCTGCCGGCGGTGGCCCAGACCCTGAACGTCATGCGCGGCATCGACGCACCCACCTATGACGCCCAGAAGACCACCTGGTCGCCCACCTCCGACATCGTCAACATGATCCAGGACACGTTGGTTGCCCTCGACTGGGATGGGCGCACACCGATCCCCTACCTTGCCAAGTCCTGGGAGATATCGCCCGACGGCAAGACCTATACCTTCAAGCTGCGCGACGATGTGAGCTTCTGTAGTGGCAAGAAGTTCACCGCCGCCGATGTGGTCTACAGCTTCCAGCGCCTCAAGGACCCGGCGATCCGCGGCCCCTATGCTTGGCGGGCCGGCGACATCAAGCTGATCCGCGCGGCCGATCCCTATACCGTGGTCTACGAGCTGAACGAACCCTATTCCGAGCTCCTTCTTCAGCTCACCATGTTCACCAACGTCATCATCAATAAGGAGAGCGTCGAGACGCTCGGGGCCGAATATGCCATCAAGGGTATCGACGGCACCGGGCCCTGGTGTTTCGTCTCCTGGCAGCCGCGCACCGAGGTGATCCTCAAACGGCACGACGCCTATAAATGGGGACCGGCCATGTACAAGAACCCCGGGCCGGTGAAGTTCGAACGCATGGTCATCCGCTTCATCCCGGAGGAATCAACGCGTCTCGCCGCCATGATGTCCGGCCAATTCGACATCACCACCGCGATCTTGAGCACCTTTATCGGCCAGGCCAAGACGGCGCCGATGTTGGATGTGGAACAGGCCAAGCCCAATTTCCAGCTACTCTATTTCGGTTTCAAGACGTCGCGCGACATGGTCGCCGATCGCCGTGTCCGGGAAGCGATGAATATCGCCATCAACCGCGCCGACATCGCCCAGGCCATCATGCTCGGCAATGCCGATCCGGCCTTCACTTATGTAGATGCCGGCGCGCTCGACTACGCGCCGAAGACGGCGGCCGTCATCAAGGAGGACGTGGAAAGGGCAAAGCGCCTGCTGGACGAGGCCGGCTGGAAGCCCGGCAGCGACGGCATCCGTGAGAAGGATGGCCTCAAGCTCGCCCCCAAGGTCTACTACACCTCGGCCGGCAATACGCCCAAGGTGGCGGAGGCGATCCAGGGTTATCTGCGCAAGGTCGGGATCGACTGGCGCCTGCATCCCTGGGACTCGACCATCGCTCCCGCCAAAATGGCCGAGCAGGACTATGAGATCTGGAGTGTGACGGTGCCCTATCTCTCGGCCGGCGATTTGATGAACATTTACTTCAACTCGAAGAATATCCCCACACCCAATCGCATGAATTGGCGCAACGAGCAGACCGACGAGTGGCTGCGCCTCGGCCGGGCTGCGCTGAACGAGGCGGATCGGGCACAATATTATGGCCTGGTGCAGGAGCAGGTGACGGCCGAGCATCTCTGGATGCCCATCCTCAACATCAATATGTACCAGACCAGTCATAAGAAATTGAAGGGCGCCAAGGCGCACATGATCTATCAGAACACATTCTACAAGGGGCTCGACCTCTCGAAGTGAGCCCGTGAACACGCGGGCATGGTGCCAGCGACGGCACCATGCCCGCGGCGTAGGGGCCCCGCGCTTATTTCACCGCCGAGAATGATGTCGGCTGCAGGATCTGGTTGACGACCCGCTCGACGATGGGGCCGTCCTTCTCGGTCTCTGCGCGCTTGGAGATCCATTCGGGGTCGGCCTGGAAGGTGGCCCACTTCTTTTCTCGGTCGGCCAGAGACTCCCAAGCGAGCAGGTAGTAGAGGGCCTGGTTGGATTCGCCGACCGCCACGGTCCAGAAGCCGGCCTGGCGGATGCCGTGCCGCTCCCAGATCTTGAGCGTGATGGTGTCGAACCGCTTGAGCAGCGCCGGCAGGCGACCGGGAATGGCATAATAGACGCGAAGTTCGTAGAGCATGCGTTACCCCCTAGGTTGGTCCGGCCATCGTTCGCTTGTGGCGGCCGGCGGATGACGATAACGGTAGGCTAGCAGGATAGGGGCGAAAGGAGGAGACGATGCAAGTTGGATTCATCGGGTTGGGACAGATGGGCGGCGGCATGGTGGCCAATCTGAAGAAGGCGGGCCATGCGCTCGTTATCCACGATCTGAAGCGAGCCGCCGCCGAGCGCCATCTGGCGGCCGGCGCCACATGGGCGGACAGTCCCCGCGCGGTGGCGGCCACGGCAGACGTCGTCTTCCTGTCATTGCCGGCGCCACCGGACGTGACGGCGGTGGCGATGGGACCGGACGGCGTTCTTTCCGGTATCGGCAAGGACCAGGCCTGCTTCGACCTCTCGACCAATTCGGTAGCGACCGTCCGGGCCCTGCATGCCGCGTTCCTGGAGAAGGGCGCCCATTTCCTCGACGCCCCGGTTAGCGGCGGGCCGGCGGGGGCGGCCAGCGGCAAGCTCGCCATCTGGGTCGGCGGCGAAAGGCGGCTGTTCGATGCCCATAAGGCGGAACTCGACTCCATGAGCGACCAGGCGAGCTATATCGGGGCGATCGGCGCGGGGACGATCGCCAAACTGACCCATAATTGCGCCGGGGCGGCCATCAACTGCGTGCTGGCCGAAGTGTTCACCATGGGCATCAAGGCGGGCGTCGATCCGGTGTCGCTCTGGGCGGCCGTGCGCCAAGGCGCCAGTGGCCGCGCGCGGGTTTTCGACCGGCTCGGCAACCATTTCCTGACCGGCCAATACGACCCGCCACCCTTCGCGCTCCGACTGCTCCACAAGGACGTGTCGCTCGCGACGCAACTCGGGCGCGAGGTAGATGTACCCATGCGCATGACCAACCTGGCGTTGCAAGAATTGACCGAGGCTATGAACCGAGGCTGGGGCGCCAGGGGCAGCAGCAGCTTCATGCTGCTCCAGCAGGAGCGGGCCGGCATCCCGCCACTGGCCGTGGACCCGGCCGATATCCGCGCGGTCCTTGATAGCGAGGCGGGTAGCAATAAATGATATGCTGCACTCGGAAAATTTAGAGCAGAAAAATGACCATACCACCCTATCGGCAAGGCACCGACCAGAACGACACGCTGACCGCGCAAGGCGCGGAGTGGCTAAACGGGTTACTCGGAGCCGACACGGTCACCGGCTCCGAGGGGGTCGACATTCTGTGGGGTAGCGTGCCGACGGCGGAGCGGCCGCAACCCGACATCTCGAACGATGTTTTGGATGGCCGGGGTGGCAACGACCTGTTGTGGGGATGGGCGGGTAGCGACTCCATACTGGGTGGGGCCGGGGACGATTTCGTGGTGGGCGACTTGGCCACGCTGATCGCCCCGGGCCGCGACACGCTGGATGGCGGTGCCGGTAGTGACAGCATGATCGGCGGCGACGGCAACGACCTGCTGGTGGGCGACCTGGAGCCGACCCTGCCGGGCGTCAAGAACCCGGCGCCGGGGGCCGAACTATTGCAGGGAGTGCCGGCGACGACACGCTCTTTGGAACTGAAGGCGAAGACACCCTCGAAGGTGGCTCCGGCAATGATTTAATCCTGGGGGATTTCCCGGGTAGTAGCTCCGACACCGCCCGGTTTTCGGGCCCACAATCGGCCTATCGCATTATGGCGAACGGCGAATTCTTGATGATCGAGCATTTGAATGGCGGCGCCGATGGGACCGATACGCTGCTTGGCGTCGAGCTCGGCCAATTCTCCGATGGGACGGTGACCCTCGCGCCAACGTCACCCCCAACGTCGCCGCCAGCCCCACCGCCACCGCCAGCTGGTGGGGGCGGCGGCGGTGGGGCTGGCGGCGGTGGCGGCGGCGGTGGCGGCGGCGGTAGTGGCGGTGGGGGTGGGGGTGGCACTTCACCACCGCTTGTGGCACCAACGCCCGGCAATGACTCGATTCCCGGCACCACGGGCAATGACACGGTGGATGGCCTCGCCGGCAACGACACGCTCTCGGGCGGAGCCGGCAATGACAGTCTTTTCGGCGGCGAGGGCGGCGACATCCTGAGTGGCGATGACGGTAACGACACGCTCTCTGGCGGGCTCGGGACCGACAATCTGTTGGGCGGACCCGGGAACGACAATCTGTTGGGCGGCGACGGTAACGACACGCTCGATAGCGCGGCGGGCAACGACAATTTGTTCGGTGAAGCGGGCGCCGATCTGATGTTCGGTGGCGCCGGGTTCAATAACTTGAATGGCGGCAGTGGCGCCGATACCCTGGTGGGGGGCGACGAGGGTAACGTCCTCGCCGGCGAGGCTGTAAAATCGCGTCCAACCGTGACCCCACCCGTGAAGCCCTATAACACACTGTGTTCATTGGAGAATAGTCGATTCCGGAGGGGTCGCGTTTCGCGTCCAACCGTGACCCCTCAAATGCAGTCAATCTTATCGTTCTTCCAATGGCTTGAGGCCACCTGAGGGTGGGGTCACGGTTGGACGCGATTTCACAGATAAAGACGCACTTAGGCAAGTGCGCCTGTGCCCATGATTCCGCCTTGGCCGCATCCAACTCGCGGAAGCCTCTCGAACCATCGTTAATTTCGAAGCGCCGCTTGTTTTCGTAATTCTTTGAGACCCATAAAACGAGTTTATCCGGCATGTTCGGAACAGTGGGCACGGCCTCGGCCTCCTGCGTACCGTCACCAGTTGCGGCGGGCGCAGGCGTCGATTCAGTCAGTCCCATTGCGTTAAAGAGCGTTTCGATTTCCGTTTGGTCGGTAAGCTCAAACTCGGCAGTGCATACGACCGCCGTGCGATCTCGACCGCCCCAATTGCTGACTGGCCAATCTTCATCGAAAGTGTAGTCGGCCTTGACGTAGGGATTGGCGCGGTAAAGAGCTTCGCATAGGTTGCTCTTGCCGGATTCATTTTGGCCCACGAGCGCGGTTATTTCGTTGACCGTAATCCAGTCCGAGTCATCGACGGTGCGATAATTTTGGACGCGAAATCGAGTCAACTTCATGTGCTTATCATCTTTCATGGTAACAGCCCAGGTTCCCGTCCCGGTTTACGCGAGGCGGAGGGTTTTAGCGAGAACTGCGGGGTCGCGTGACAGGGCTTCGATGATGTTCCAGCCTTGCTTTCTTGCGGTAGAGATGAAGGAGCGGAGGGTCGCGAAGTCGCTCGCGCTGTCGGTTGAACGGAAGCCGCC
>SHVR01000055.1 GCA_009694185.1 Alphaproteobacteria bacterium
CGCGAGCGACTTCGCGACCCTCCGCTCCTTCATCTCTACCGCAAGAAAGCAAGGCTGGAACATCATCGAAGCCCTGTCACGCGACCCCGCAGTTCTCGCTAAAACCCTCCGCCTCGCGTAAACCGGCACGGGAACCTGGGCTGTTACCCGTCTTCTTAGTAACCCAGGGCGCAACCGTCCTTGCGCGGGTCGGAGCCGGCGATCAGCACGCCGCGGCCATGGTCGATGCGGATCGCCTGGCCGCCGCCATGGGGCTTCACGGCGCGCTTGACGGTGTGGCCAAGGCGTTCGAGTTCGCCCGCCGTCTCCCCGGGGATGCCCGCCTCCAGCTCGACGGCGCCCTCATAGGCGAAGAATCGCGCCAGGTCGATGGATGCCTGGGGATCGAGGCCATAATCCAGCATGTTGGTCAGCACCGTCGCATGGCCGACCGGCTGGTAATGGCCGCCCATGACGCCGAAGCTCATCTCGGTCCGGCCGTCCTTGGTCAGCATCGCCGGGATGATGGTATGCAGCGGCCGCTTGCGTGGCGCGATGCAATTGCGGTGGCCCTCTTCGAGCACGAAGCCGAAGCCCCGGTTCTGCAACAGCACGCCGGATTTCGGCGCCATGATGGCGCTGCCGAACGACTTGAAGAGCGAGTTGATGAACGAGCAGGCATTGCCGTCCTCATCGACGACGCTGAGATAGATCGTATCCTCGTGGAGGGGCATGCCGGCGGGCGGCAGGTTGCCCATGGCGCGGGCGGGGTTGATGAAGCCGCGCAGATACGCCGCGTAATCCTCCGAGAGCAGCATGTCGACCGGTATATCGGCCTGGCGCGGGTCGGCGACATAGACATTGCGGTCGCGGTAGGCGAGGCGCGTCGCCTCGATCATCAGGTGCAACCGCTCGGCCGAGAGCGGGCCGCCCGCCGCCGGCTCTGATCCCCGCAAGATGTTAAGAATGAGGAGGGCCACGATGCCCGAGCCGTTGGGCGGACATTCATGCAGGCGGTAGCCGCGATAGTCGCTCGAGATGGGGGTCACATACTCGGCCTTCTGGGCGGCGAAATCATCGAGGGTATGGAGTCCACCCTTGGCCCGCAGATGGCCGACAATGTCTTCGGCGACTTCGCCGAGGTAGAAACCGTCGCGGCCGTCGCGGGCGATTCGGCGCAATGTCTTGGCCAATTCCGGCTGCACGAAGATGTCGCCCTCGACGGGTGCCTTGCCGCCGGGGAGGAAACGGGCGCGGGTGCTCTCGTCCAGGGTGAGCTTTTGCCCTTCGTTCGCCCAGTCCCAGGCGACGCGGCCAAGCACGGCAAAGCCCTTCTCGGCATAGCGGATGGCGGGCTGCAAGAGTTCGTCCAGGCCCTTGCGGCCATGGTCACCGAGCAATCGCGACCAGGCGTCCACGGCGCCCGGGACCGTCACCACATGCGGGCTGGTGTCGTCGAGGGCGCGGATGCCGCGCTCCTTGTACCAGCCGATATAGGCGCCCGCCGGCGCGTGGCCCGAGCCATTGAGTGCCACGACCCGGTTCTCGCCGGCCGGCGCATAGAGGCAGAAGCAGTCGCCGCCGATGCCGGTCGACTGGGGCTCGACCACGCACAAGACCGCGCAGGCGGCCACCGCCGCGTCGATGGCATTGCCGCCGGCCTTGAGCACGTCGAGGGCGGTCAGGGTGGCGAGCGGCTGGGAGGTCGAGGCCATGGCGCGGGTTGCGATGACGGCCGAACGGCCGGGGCGATGAAAATCACGCAAGGGACGGTCCTTTCGATTATCTTGACGGGTTTATTCCACTCTACTCCGCGATCTGGCAAGGATTTAACGCGACAATCTAAGGAGCCAACCATGGGCGCGCCGGAATATAACCAGCCGATTAGCGGCATGGACATGCCGCGCTTCGCCGACATCGCGACCTTCATGCGCCTGCCGCTCACCCGCGATCCCACGGGGCTCGACATCGCGCTCGCGGGCGTGCCGTGGGATGGCGGCACCACCAACCGGCCGGGTGCACGGCACGGGCCGCGCGAAATTCGCAACATGTCGACGCTGATGCGGCGCGTCCATCCCCAGAGCCGGATCGCCCCCTACCGGATTTGCCAAGTGGCCGATGTCGGCGATACGCCGGTCAACCCGGTCGACGTCATGGACACACTCGGGCGTATCGAGGGCTTCTTCGCCGCCATCCATGCGGCGGGCGCCGTGCCGCTTTCGGCCGGCGGCGACCATCTGGTGACGCTGCCGATCATGCGCGCCATCGCCCGCCACCGGCCGGTGGGCATGGTACATTTCGACGCCCATTCCGACACCAACGACAGCTATTTCGGCGGCCACCGCTTCACCCATGGCACGCCCTTCCGTCGCGCCGTTGAGGAGGGTCTCTTGGACCCCAAGCGGACCATCCAGATCGGCATTCGCGGCTCGCTCTACGATGCGGACGACAATGACTTCGCGCGGGCGAGCGGCATGCGCGTCGTGACCATCGAGGAGTATTTCGACTTGGGTCCCGACCGGGCGATCGCCGAGGCGCGCCGTGTCGCGGGCGATGGGCCGACCTATATCAGCTTCGACGTCGATAGCCTCGATCCCGCCTATGCGCCCGGCACCGGCACACCCGAGATCGGCGGCTATTCCACGTACGAGGCGCAGAAGATGCTGCGGGGTTTGCAAGGCCTCGACCTCATTGGCGGCGACGTGGTTGAGGTGTCGCCACCCTTCGATCCCTCCGGGAACACGGCCATCGTCGGCGCCACCATGATGTTCGAGATCCTCTGCATCCTGGCGGACGCCCGCCAGCGGCGGGCGAATGTCCGGGCCTCACCATCGTCATCAATGGCGGTCTCGCCAACCTGGATGCGGCGGCCGGCAAAATCGACCTAATACCAGGTCTCGATGATCGAAACCGATCAACGAGACCTGGTATTACTGTCAATCGGACAAGGGATTAACAGGACTCAGTAGAACCCGAGGCCGGCGACGCCGGTCGCGCGGTCCATATGCTCGATCAGCTTGCGGCCAACGAGATTGCGCAAGGTCTCGGTGGTGCCGCCGCCGAGGCTGCCATAGCGCACACCCCGATAATTGCGCGAGACGGCGAACTCGTCGGTGAAGCCATAGCCGCCGAAACATTGGACCGCGTCGCTGCACACCTTGATCGACATCTCGTTGACGAAGATCTTGGCCATGGCGGCGAGTGTGGGATCGGGAAAGGGATCGGCGCTGGCGGCGGCGCGATAGAGCAGGCCGCGCCCCGCCTCGATCTGGGTCATCATGTCGACGGTCTTCCAGCGCAGGCCCTGGAAATCGCCGATCGGCCGGCCGAAGGCGCGGCGTTCGCGCAGATACACCACCGCCTCTTCCAGCGAGGCTTCGGCAAGTCCGAGACAGATGGCGGGATTGAGGCAGCGCTGGGTATTGAAGGCGCTCATGAGCTGGCGCAGGGAATCCTCGCTGAGCAGCAAGTTATCCAGCGGCAGCTCGACATTCTCGAAGCGCACCTCGGCCAGGTTCTCGCCGCCCATGGTGTGATATTTGGCGCTGTGGGCGAGGCCGGGCGTGCCCTGCTCCACGAGGACGCAGCCGATGCCCTTGTTGCCGGGCCGCCCATCGATGCGGGTGAAGACGACGAAGAGCTGCGCCTCGGCGGCGCGGCTGATCAGCATCTTCTGGCCGTTGAGGATGACCCGATCGTTCTTGACCACGGCGTTGGTGCGCATGTTGGCGAGATCGGTGCCGACATCGGGCTCGGTCATGCAGATGGAGAGGATGCAATCGCCGGAGACGATCTTGGGCAGCCAATGGCGCTTGATCGATTCGGGCGCGAAGGTGGCGATGATGCGGGTCTGCACGCCGACTTCGCCCAAGACCGCCATGCTGGTCACATAGCAGCCCTTGGCGATCTCCTCCAGCACCAGCACGGTGTCGAGGATCGTGGCGCTCATGCCGCCATACTCTTCCGGCACCGCCATGCCGAGAATACCGATCTCGGCGAGCGCCGTCATGTTGGGGTAGGGAAAGGTGCCGTCCATCCAGCGCTGGGCGCTGGGCCGGATGGTGGCTTGGGTCACCCGGCGCACCGTGTCCAGCATCTGGCGCTGCTCGTCGCTCAAGCTGAAGTCGATCATGCCCGGCCTTACTCTTCTTGGGTGCGTGCGCCCTCGCCTTCTACCACGATTGAAGTTCGAGGCCGGCGATGTCCCTGAAGTCGTCTCGGTTCATTGTCACAAGGGTCGCGCGGTGTACCAGCGCCTGCGCCGCGATCATGCGATCGAGCAATTTCCGCCGCGAATAGCCGGCACGTTCGACAATCATGCCGTAGGCCGCCGCCGCCGCATCGTCGAACGCCAAAGTCGGAATCGCGGCAAGAATAGCGTCGAGCCGCGCCCGTCGGATATGAGCATGAGTGGGATCGCGATAGACGCCGCCCTCAAGCTCCACGCGCGTCACGATCGAAAGCAGGATCGTATCGTCGAGTGCCGCGACCTTTTCGATGACGACCGCGTCGCCATCGCGCAAATGGATCGCGACATCGGTGTCCAAGAGGAACGCCATTCGTCACAGGCCGGTGCGTTCGGGGAGGTCGTCTTCATCGCGTGCCTCGATATCGGGCGGCGCGGGTAGGCTGCGCAAACGCGCGATCATCTCGGGAATCGATGTGCCCGCAAGGTAAATCGTCATCACATCGCCGGAGCGGACGATCACAAGCTCGACCCCTTCGCCAAAGGCGACCTCTCGGGGTAGCCGGATCGCCTCGCTGTTGCCGCTCCGGAAGGTCCGGCTGCGAACGATGGTCATGAGCGGGCTCCCTATGTAGTATATACATGTATACACTGCTTTAGCCCGCGACGCAATCTTAGACTCCGGCGCAATGGGTCGGTCCTGGACCGTAAGTCGGTTATGCTGTCGCCCATGCCGCCCGAAACCCGCGATTTCAACCCCTGGCGCTTCTCGGTTGCGCCGATGATGGATTGGACGGACCGCCATGACCGGTTCTTCCTGCGGCTCATCTCCCGCCGGGCGCGACTCTATACGGAGATGCTGACCACCGGCGCGATCCGCTTCGGCGATCGGCGGCGCCTGCTCGCCTATGACCCGGCCGAGCAGCCGCTTGGCCTTCAGGTGGGCGGCTCGCAGCCGGCCGAACTCGCCGAATGTGCCCGCATCGCCGAGAGCCTGGGCTATAGCGAGGTGAACCTGAATTGCGGCTGTCCGAGCGAGCGGGTGCAGGCGGGCCGCTTCGGCGCCCGGCTCATGGCCGAGCCCGACCTGGTGGCGCGTTCGGTTGCCGCCATGGCGGCGGCGGTCGCCATTCCGGTCACCATCAAGTCGCGCATCGCCATCGACGATCTGGAGCCCTGGCCCACCCTCTCGGGCTTTGTTGCCAGGATCGCGGATGCCGGCTGCCGGACCTTCATCGTGCATGCCCGCAAGGCTTGGCTCGATGGCCTCAGCCCCAAAGAGAACCGGGACGTGCCGCCGCTCGATTATGCCATGGTCCATCGCCTGAAGGCGGAATGTCCGGGCCTCACCATCGTCATCAATGGCGGTCTCGCCAACCTGGATGCGGCGGAGGGTCAGCTCCGACATGTGGATGGCGTGATGCTCGGCCGGGCCGCCTACGGGAATCCCTATCTTCTGGCCGAGGTGGATCGCCGCTTTTTCGCCGACCCGACGACGCCCCCCTCGCGCCACCAGGTGATCGAGCGCCTGATCCCCTATGTCGAGCGCGAACGGCGCCTGGGCACACCCCTCAAACACATCGCGCGGCACTTATTGGGCCTCTTCCAGGGCCGGCCCGGCGCCCGCCTCTTTCGCCGCCATTTGGCCGAGAATGCCCACTTGTCCGATGCCGGGGTCGAGGTCGTCCGCCAGGCGGCGGAACTCGCCGCACCCGATGACATCGCCATGATTAACCACGGATTTCGCTCGGTCGCCTAATCCGACTGTGGCACCCTCTCGTAATGCATGGGTGAGGGGTCGCCGCGACGGGTGGCGAGGCCCCGCCAATCGATTGCGGATTTCATGATGGTCAAAGGGGTTGTCATATTGTTTCTCGGCCTGCTGGCGGGTTGCGGCGGCACGCGCATCGAGGACTTCGCGGGCGGGCAATCGCAGATGCGGCCCGAGCATTTTTTCGTCGGCCGGTTGCAGGGCTCGGGTGTTTTCGTGGACTTGTTCGGCAATGTGCGAGATCAGTTCGTCATGGACATGAACGGTCACCTTCGGGGCGACGACGTGATCCTCGACGAGTTGTTCACCTTCAAGGACGGTCGCCAGGAGCGCCGCGTCTGGACGATCCGCAAGACCGGCGAGGACCGCTATGAGGGCCGGGCGGCGGATGTAATCGGCGTCGCTACCGGGCGGACCGCCGGCAATGTCCTGAATTGGCGGTTCGTGCTGCCGGTCGATGTCGGCCTCGGCCATGTCGATGCGCTATTCGACCAGTGGATGTTCCTGCAAGACAGTGGCGTGCTGATCAACAAGGCGGAGGTCAGCACGCACGGCTTGCCCATCGGCCAAGTGATCGTGGCCTTTCACCGCCTCGACGGCCCCGTGGCAAGCCTGCCGTGAAGTCTTTCGCCGCCCCGCCGCCACGCCGCGCCGCCGAAGGGACCGGCGCGGCCGATCCCTTCCGAGCGCGCGGCGGACACTTCGTCGCCGCGCGTCGAAACTTCTTGCGTCTCATGACCACGGCGGCCGGCCTCATGGTTGGCGCCTGCGCGCCGGTCGATCTGCTCAACGTCTGGGTCCCCCCCGATAACCATCGCCGCGTCCGGGATATTGCCTACGGACCGCACGCGCGCCAGCGCCTCGACATCCATATCCCCCATGATCTCTTGGGCCCGGCCCAGGTGGTCGTCTTTTTCTATGGCGGTGCTTGGCAATCGGGCGAGCGCGGCGACTATCTGTTCGCGGCCGAAGGGCTGGTCTCGGCGGGCTTCATCGTGGTGGTGCCGGACTATCGCGTCTACCCGGAAATCCGCTTCCCGACCTTCCTCGAAGACAGCGCTCAGGCGGTCGCCTGGGTGCGCCACCATATCGCGAGCCATGGCGGCGATGCCGGTCAGATCTTCCTCATGGGCCATTCGGCCGGCGCCTATAACGCCGCCATGCTGGCCCTCGATCGGCGTTATCTGGCGAAGGAAGGACTTGACCGATCGGCGATCCGGGGCGTCGTGGGGCTCGCCGGGCCCTATGATTTCCTCCCCATTACCGGCCCGAGGCTGAAACTGGTCTTTGCGGCACCCGACATGGCCGAGACCCAGCCCATCAATTTTGCCAGCGCCGAAGCGCCGCCCATGCTGCTGCTGACCGGCGACACCGACGATACCGTGGAGCCGCGTAACAGCGAGAGCCTGGCCCGGCGGCTTGCCCAATTAGGCGCCTCGGCCACGACCCGTGTCTATGCCGGCCTCGGCCATATCGGCATCATCACCGCGCTCGGCCGCGCCTTTCGCGCCAAGGCGCCGGTGCTGGCCGACACCATTTCGTTCATGCGTGCCCGACGTTAGGCCGAGCACCGATTAAATATAATGATTGGTTATCATTATATCGTAATTAATATAATCCACTGACATTCTATGGGCTGTCGATGGCGGCGTACAAACAGATTTCTATCTCCCTGCCGGCCGAAATGGTCGCGGAGGTGGAGCGCACCATGAAAATCGAGCAGCGCAGCCGCTCGGAACTCATGCGCGAGGCGCTCAGGCATTATTTCGCTCTCCGGCGCGGCCGGCGCATTCCGCTCGAGCAACCGACGGCCGCGGAAGAAGCGGCTATCGCGCGCGGTGAAGCCGCCTTGGCGGCGGGCGAGTTTGTGACCCTCGAAGATCTGCAGCATGACTTGGGGCTTGATCCTCACTAGGCCCGCGGAGCGGGCTTTTCAAGACATGCCACGACCAGATCAGGAGCGGATCAACCAAACCCTCAAGGATATGCGCGAACAACCTCTCGGCGGCGACATCAGAGCGCTCAAGGGGCACTGGCGTGGCTCGCTTCGACGCGGGGTCGGGGATTGGCGGGTCTTTTTTCACCTTGATGCGGCCAAGCGCCTCGTCATCATCCAAGCGATCGAGCGGCGGTCTTCCACCACCTACTGAGCGGCCGTCTTGGCGCGCGCATTCATGGCGTCGATTTCCGGCATGATCTCCCGGATCATGAGCCGCGTCTGATCGAGCAAGTCGGCATCGTCCCGGCCGATCGGCCGGAGGATGAACTTGGCGATACCAGCCTCCACATAGGCGCGGATGTGCTCGACGATGGCGCCGGCGTCGCCGACGGCAAACGCGGTCTTGGGGTCGCGGCCAAGCCGCGCCTGATGCGCCTTGGCGCGCACCGCCACACACGCCTCGTCCCAGTTGCCGAACCGGTAGGCGAAGCCGATGCCATAATGATCATAGTCGATGCTCCGGCCCTCTTCCCGCACTTTCTCCTTGATGCGGGCGATGACGGGGGCGACTTCGGCGGGCGTTTCCTGGCCGGCCTGCCAGCCGGTGCCGAATTTGGCGGTGCGCCGGATCGCCGCCTCGCTCGAGCCGCCAATCCAGAAGGGCAGCGGATTCTGCACCGGCCTGGGCCGGATGCTGGCACCGTCATAGTGGAAATGCTTGCCGTGGAAGGTGACACTTTCCTCGGCCCAAAGACGGACCACGATCGCCATGGCCTCTTCGGCGATGGCGCCCGCCCCCTTGTCGGAGCGGTTGGTCGTCTTCCATTCGGCGCCGCGCGGGCTCCCCACCCCCACGGCCGGCAACAGCCGCCCGCCCGACAGCATGTCGATAGTGGCGCATTGCTTGGCCAGCACCAGGGGATCGCGGAGGCCAAGCGAGGCCACATTCATGCCGAACTTGATTTTTTTGGTCGCCCCCGCGAGCGCCGCCATGACGCTCATGCATTCGAGGAAAGGCTCGCGCGAGACCAGCCGGTCGGTCTGCCAGATCGAGTCGACGCCGCTGGTCTCGGCCAGTTCGACCCACTGCCAATAGGCCTTGGCCCCGGAGAACGGGAATTCCGCCAACCCCAATCCGACGCCGATGCTCATGGCCTTGCCCTTCCGCGCCCGAACTCCACACAGGCGGGTTTTACCCCATGAACAGAGACCCGTCGACCATTGGCCGCCGGGACGCTAGCATGACCCGAACAAGGCAGGAGGACGCGCCATGAACAATGCCGCCATCGAGGTCCGCCCCATGACGCCGCGCATCGGCGCCGAGATATTCGGCGTCGATCTGGCGAAGCCGTTGGGCAACCAGCAGTTCCAGGAAATCCATGACGCGCTGATGGCCCATCAGGTGATCTTCTTCCGCGACCAGGCGATGGACCTGGAGCAGCACAAGGCCTTCGGCCGGCGCTTCGGTGAGCTGCACATCCATCCGGGCTCGCCCGGCCCCGAGGGCCATCCCGAGATCCTGATCATCCATGGCGACGCCAAATCCAAGCGGGTCGCGGGCGAGGTGTGGCACTCGGACGTCTCCTGCGACCCGGAGCCGCCCATGGCCAGCATCCTCCATATCAACACCCTGCCCGAGGTCGGCGGCGACACACTCTTCGCCAGCATGTACGCGGCCTATGAGGCGCTCTCCGAACCCATGCAACAATTCGTCGGCGGGTTGACCGCCATCCACAGCGGCGAGCATGTCTATCGCGGCCGCTACAAGGATCGCGGCGTCGACGATGCGGCCAAGGTCTATCCCGAGGCCGAGCATCCGGTGGTGCGCACCCATCCGGTGACGCGCCGCAAGGGCCTCTATGTGAATTTCGGGTTCACCACCCGCATCAAACAGCTCAAACGGCCGGAAAGCGACGCCTTGCTCCGCTTCCTCTGCGAGCACGCGACCAAGCCCGAATTCCATTGCCGTTTCCGCTGGCGGAAGAATTCGGTCGCCTTCTGGGACAATCGCTGCGTCCAGCACCAGGCCATGTGGGATTATTTCCCGCAAACGCGCTCGGGCTTCCGGGTCACCATCAAGGGCGACAAGCCGTTCTGATACCGCCAGGGATGCGTTCGATCATGGTGTGACACCATGAAGTTCACCATTCTGGTCGTTCCCTATATGCGGGCGCGCGGCGAGGTCGTGGGCAAGGCCGGCTCCGACCCCGGCCGGTTCCAGACCCTGATGCATCAGGTGCGCCGGCAATTGCAGTTCGCCGAACAGCTCGGCTATGCCGGCTTCTGCATGACCGAACAGCACATGCAGATCGAAGGCATCGAGACCACGACCAATCCGCTGTTCTGGAACATGTATATCGCCCAGCACACGACCACCCTGCGCGTCGGTCAGCTCGGCATGAACCTGACCGCCGTCAACCCGATCCAACTCGCCGAAAACATTGCCATGCTCGACCATTTCACCAATGGCCGGGCCTTCGCGGGCTTCTCCAGGGGCAACACGTCGCGCTGGGTCGGCACGTTCGGCCAGCATCTTGCCGTCACCTCGGCCGAATCCGACAAGTCGGCCATGGACCAGCGCAATCGCGCGATCTTTTACGAGAATTGGCGAATCGTGAAGGAATTATGGACCAAGCCGAGTGTGCGGATCGAAGGCAAATTCTGGCAAGTACCGCCCGCCATGAAATGGGAGTTCGGGCCGACCCGCGACTGGGCCCCGGACACGCTCGGTCCCAACAATGAACTGCGCGAGATCGGCATCGTGCCGCGCCCCCTGCAACAGCCCCACCCCCCGGTCTATGCGCCCTTCAGCTACAGCATGGAGACGGTCCGGTTCTGGGCGCGGGAGGGTGGCAAGATGGTCTCCTTCGTCAGCGAGGAGAACGAGCGCTTCATTCCCATCGTGATCGACGTGGCGACGAAGGAGGCCGAGGCGCACGGCCGCGCCGTCACGCCCGCCGGCGTGATCGCCATTGGCGGCCATCTGACCATGGGGCGGACAGCCAGCGAAACAGCGGACATCTTTCAGGGATTTTCGGAGCTCTTCAGCCACGCCTATGACGCGCCGCCCTACAATGTGCCCATGGGCCGCGTCTGGAAGGGCAGCCGCCAAGAAGTGGCCGACCACGTGAACCGCTTGGCCCTGACATACGGCGTCGATGAATTCTTCCTCTGGCATCATGTGGGATATTTCCCGGAGGAAGTGGAAATGGCGATGCTGCATGAGTTCGCCGAGGCCGTCATAAAGCCGGGGCATTCGCATTCATGCTGACATTCGGCCAATTGGTTCGGCGCAACGGCCGCAACTGGCCCTTGAAACCCGCCTATGTGGAAATCGACCGGCGCGTGACATGGGGCGAGTTCGACCACCGGACCGACCAAATGGGCCATGGCTTGCGCAAGCTCGGCGTTGATCCAGGCGACCGGGTTGCGATGCTCGCCAGCGATTGCATCGAGGTCGCGGAAGTATTTGCCGCCTCAGCCAAGATCGGTGCCATCCGGGTCGGCCTCAATGCGCGCTTCGCCGAGCGCGAGATCGCGGCCTTGCTCGCTGATTGCACGCCCAAGGCGATCTTCGTCCAGCGGGCTTTTTTCCAACTGTTTGGCGCGGCTCTGGCGATGGCCGAGCAAACGACCGGCCGGCCGTTCGAGTGCCCGGTCGTCGGCTTCGGACCGGGCGGCGGCGGTGGCGGTGGCGATTACGAGACCCTGATCGACGATGGCGTCGGTGCCGGGCCGCTTCGGCAAACCCCATCGGACATCGTCATGATCGCCTACACGACGGGCTCCACGGGCTTGCCCAAGGGCGCCATCTATCCCCACCAGAAGTTCCTGCGCTCGATCATCTACACCGCCCTCTTGGAGGGCACCGATTTCGACGCGCGCTGGCTGCACGCCATGCCGGCCGCCGGCGTTCCGATCATGCATATGCTGCGCAACATCTTTCATGCCTCCACCACCGTCATCGTCGGGCCGTGGGACGCGGCGAAGGCGCTCATGCTGATGGAGCGCGAAGCGACCACCAACACGGTCCTGGTGCCGACCATGCTGAATTCGCTCCTCGAGAGCGACCGGCTCGCCAAGCACGACATTTCAGCCATGCGCTTGCTCGGCTATGGTGCCTCGCCGCTGCCGCCCGCCACCATCCGCGAAGCGATGGCCGCCTTCAAATGCCCCTTCCTGCAAATGTATGGGACGACCGAACTGGTGGGCATGTCGATGATGCTGACCCCCGCCGATCATCGGCTCGGCATTGCATCTAGGCCGGAAATTCTGGCATCGGCCGGCAAGGCGCTCCCCTTCGTCGATCTCCGGATCGTCGACGAGGCGGGCCAGGATGTGGCCGAAGGCGCCACCGGCGAATTGATCGTCCAGAGCGAAGTGGCGTTCGAGAGCTATTGGAGGGCGCCGGAAAAGACCGCCGAGACCCTGATCGACGGCTGGCTCCATACGGGCGACATCGCGACGCGGGACGCCGACGGCTACATCTATCTCCGCGACCGGGCGAAATTTCGCATCAAGACCGGCGGCTACAATGTCTTTCCGACGGAAATCGAGAACGTGCTGGCGGAGCATCCGGCGGTCAACGAAGTGGCCGTGGTCGGCCTGGCGGATGCCCGCTGGGGCGAGCGTATTCACGCCGTCGTCAGCCTGACCCAGGGCCGATCGGCCTCCACCGACGATCTCCGCGATTTCTGCAAGGGCAAGATCGCGGCCTTCAAGATTCCGAAGACCATCGACATTTGGGCCGAAATCCCGAAAGGGGCGACCGGCAAGATCCAGAAACGCACCATCATCGAGTTCTATACTCGGTGACCTGACGATGGCGCGGGCGTCGCCAAGAGCCGGATGAGGGCGCGGAGGCCCGCCGAGTCGAGGGTCTCGAGGCGCTCGACCTCGCCAGCGATGCGGGCGGTTGTCATGTCGTCGACGGCGAGGGCGAAGCAGTCCTTGAGCTTCGCCCAATGCTCCGCGTCCGAGACCGGGTTGCCCCAGGCGCCATCGAGCCGCTCGCAGCGGGCCTTCACCGTCTCGCCCGAGGCGAGGTCGACCTCGATCTCCACATAGGTTCGGTCGAAGACCGCCGGCACGCTCTCGTCCATGGCAAGTTGCATGAGCGGCAGCAGGCGTTCCATATCGGGCGCGAAGCGGCGCTTGTCCTCGAAGCTGGTCATGGACACACCAGCGTCGAGAAGGGCGGCCGCCGCCGTATATTGGAAGCTGAACTTGCCGGCGAGGCCCGTGGCCGGCGCCGGCCGGTCGATATAGCCCATGACGGGCGTGCGCAAACGGACGGCCCGGATTAGGCCCGGATCGGCGATCCTGGCGCGTGCGCCGAGCGCCGCGCGAATGGCGAAATGGGTCGCGAACTGGCTCGGGAAAAGCTTGACCGCATAACCCGGCTCCACCACGCGCCAGGGGTCGCCCCAGACATCGAGCGCCGCAAGGTCGCCGCCATCCCGGAAGAACGCACCGGCATACCCGTTCGGGACTTCGATGATGTCGGGGTTGCCGGTGAAGCCACGTTTGGCCAGGAGGGCCGCCTCGAGCCCGGCCGCGACCGCGCCGCCGCAATGCAGGCATTTGGTCATGGTGCCGGCATTGGCGAGCAGCGTGCCAGCCCTCGACGCGGCGATGCCAATCGCGTTCCTGAGCGCCAATACATCGAGACCGAGGAGCCGGCCGGCCGCGACCGCCGCACCCATTGGCCCCACCTGGCCTGGCGGATGGAAGGTGAGATAGCGGGGCTCGAAGGCGAGCGATGCCTGGCGAAGGAGGCCCTGCATCTCGACGCCGTCGATGAGCGCCGCCAGAAACTCAATCCCCGTGACCGGCAGGATCTCGGCCAAGGCCAGCACCGCCGGCAGCGTCGTGGAAACGGCGTGGTTGGGCGGCAGCCACATCGGCTCGTAATCCAGCACATGCATGGAGGCACCATTGACGAGCGCCGCCTCGATCACACCGGTGCGCAATGGAAAGCCGATCACCGTCGCCTGGGGTGCGGCACCCTTCTCCGCCACATGGGCCACCAGGATGGCAGAGGGTGCCTCCTCGCGGGTACCAGCGAGCGCAATCGCCAAACCGTCGAGCACCAGGCGCTTGGCGGCCGTGATCGCTTCGGGCGGCAACGGGCGAGCGCGCGCCTGGACCGCCCGCTCCGCCAGGCGCTCGGTAACGCCACTCATCTAATACTGCACCCGCTGGGTCATGGCGCCGTCGACCACCAGATTGGTGCCGGAGATGAACTGGGCGCGCGGGCTCGCCAGGAACACCGCCGCGTTGGCAACTTCCTCGGGCTTGCCCATGCGGCCCATGGGGTTGGCCTTCAGCATGGTGTTGTAGATATCGGGCGCGGACTGGCGGCGCTGGTCCCACACGCCACCCTCGAAATAGATGGTGCCGGGCGAGACCGTGTTGATGCGAATGCCCTTGGGTGCCAATTCCCGCGCCATGCCCTTGATGTAGTTGATGACCGCCGCCTTGACCGCCGCATAAGGCCGGGGGCCCTGAGTCGTCTCGAGTGCCGCCGTGGTGGAGATGAAGACGATGGCGCCCGACTTCGAGTCTTCGAGCAATTTCGCCGCCGTTTCCATGGCCGTCACGGTCGAGAGGATGTCGATCTCGAAGCTCTTGCGCCAGCTTTCCTCGGTGCGGGCACTCGACATGGCGCTCACATTGGCAACGAAGGCATCGAGGCCGCCGAGTGCCACCTTCGCCTCGCCGATCCAGTTCGAGAACGCCTTGACGTCGGCGGCATCGACGGCACTGCCCCAGGCGTTGACACCCTTGGCCTTCAGCGCATCGACGGTTTCCGCCACCTGCCGCGGGTTGCGCGCGCAGATGGCCACATGGGCACCCTCTTCGGCGAACTGCATGGCGATGGCGCGACCGATCCCTTTCGTGCCGCCCGAAACGACGGCGCGCTTGCCCTTCAATCCGAGATCCATGGCTTTCGTCCCTTTGTCTCTGTGTTCCCGTTCTAGGGTTTCAGGATGACCGGTTGGCCATGCGGGGTCGAGTGGGCCGCGCGTTCCCAGGCATCCCGGCGTTCGGTCAATTCCGTTTCGCTCACCACGCCCTTGGCTTGGACCAGCCGTTCCAGCGCCGCCAGCCAATGCTGGTAATAGGTATCGCCCTGATCGGGATCGCCCGCCCCTTGCGCGCGGGCGATCTCTTCGGCCAAGGCATCGGCCCACTCGGTCCAGGTGAAGAGACCGCGCTCATGGAGCCCGAGCGCCAGCGCGAACGCCTCGGCCTCCCATGGCTCCTTGAAGACGGGGCCATCGCCGTCGCTCGGCAGGTTCAAACGATCAACGTCCATCTTTAAGCGGGCTCCAGATAATCGTCCCAAAGGTCGATATAGACGCGATCGCGGGGCTCGGCGTCCGCGCCCCACAAGCTCTCGGCGCTGAAACACACGGCGTAACAGTGCTGCGGCCGCTCGTCGCCATTGATGGCATTGCTGTCGGGGAAAACGAAGATGCCATGGTCGCGCTCGATCACCCCCACCCTGCCCCGGCAATAGCGCGGCATGCGGGTGTGGCCCTGGGGGTGCGCGTTCTTCACCCGGACCGCGTCACCCGCTTGAAATCGGGCGGGCGCGTTGCCGGCACGTCGGGCCGAACCACCCTTGGCGAGGAGGGCGGCCACGCGCGCCGCCGGGATGGCGGGCCGGGGACCCGGCCCTTCCGCCTGGCCGCTTGCCAACTCGGACGCGCTGACCAGGCCCCGCTCGACCAGGAGGCGCCGAAGTCCGCGCAGCCATTGCTCGTAATATGTGGCGCGAAGATAGGTCAGCGGATCGGTGTCTTCGCGGGCGAAGCGGCCCATGTCGATGTTCCAGCGGCCATGGAAGCCCGAGGCGAGTGCCATGGCGAAGACCCGCCGCTCCCACTCCGCATGAAAGATCGGCTCATCGGCTGCGCTGCCGATCGCGCCGAAACCGTCGATGCCGCCCAGATCATGAGCGCCGTTCACGGGCAGCCCCGCTTGGAGAGGCTCGCCACCGGCAAGGCGAGGCCCGTGCCGATCATGGCATCGCGGGTCACCAGAAGGCCGAGTTCCGTCTCGCTCAAGTCCTCGCTGCCGGCCGGCCGCTCGGGCAGAACGAGATAGCGGAGTTCAGCCGTACTGTCCCAGACTCGCACTTCCACATCGCCGCCAAGGGTGACCCCGAACTCGGCGAGGACGGCGCGCGGCTCGCGCACCGCGCGTGCCCGGTAGGGTGCCGCCTTGTACCATACGGGCGGCAGGCCGAGCACCGGCCAGGGATAACAGGAACAAAGCGTGCAGACGACCAAGTTATGGACCTTGGCGCTGTTCTCCAGCACCACCATGTCCTCGCCCTGGCGGCCGGTATAGCCGAACTCGGCGATGGCGGCACTGGCATCCGTGAGCAAACGCGCCTTGTAGGCGGGATCGCTCCAGGCGCGGGCAATGACCCGGGCGCCGTTGCGCGGTCCTATCTTGGTCTCATAGGTGTCGATGAACGCGTCGAGCGCGGCCGGCTCGACCAATTTCTTCTCGACCAGCAAAGACTCGAGCGCCTTCACCCGGAGCGTCAATTCGCTCCAATGATTGTCGCTGGAACGATGGTCGTGCCCATGATCGTCGTTGTCGTGGCTCATGGCGTTGCCCTCGTTTGGCCTCGGCCATAGGGTAGCTTGCGCCCAGGGTCGATGCTAGCGCGGCACCACTGGTTCCGCGTGCCCGCATCATGCTCTATCCTCGGTCATTTGCGAAACGAGGCGCCGGATCGAATGCTGAGTGCATGGCCCAATGGTAACGGCGATGCCGGCTTGTCGCTGGTGGAAGTCACGGTCGCGCTCGCCATACTGGCCTTCGTCGCGGCGGTGTCGTTGCCCAGGGCGCCGGACCTGTTGGCGCGAGGCCAGCGGTCGATCGAGCGGGACCAGGTCGAGCTTCAGCTTCGCGACCTCGGCCGCCGGGCTAGCCGCGAAGGCCATATGATCGAGCTCGCGGCCCTCCCCGAGACAGGCGAGCGCGACGCCATACGACTGCCGGCCGGGTGGCGACTGGACGCCAAGCCGCCGGTCCGCTATCGCCTTGATGGGGTCTGCTCGGGCGGCACGGTGACGATCACCGCACCCGGAGCCCCGGCGATGACCTATACGCTCGCGCCACCCTTCTGCCGGCCCGTCCGCCGATGAGAAACGCCGAGGCCGGCTTTGCCCTGTTCGAGGCCATCGTCGCCGTGGCGATCGTCGCGGCCATGGTACTTCCCGCCCATGCCATCATCGCGCACGCCATTTTCTCCGCCTCGCGGGCGGAACGGCAGTCGCATACCGCCAACCTGCAACTGAATGCGCTCGAAGTGCTCCGGACCGTCAATCCGATGCAGGATCCCGACGGCCGCATCGACATGGGCGAGACGCGCCTGGCATGGCATGCGCGCCCCCTCACCGAGCCCAGGCAGGCCGTCGCTTATCCACGCGGCTTGGCGCCGTTTCAAGTCGGCCTTTACGAGACCCGGGCGGATATCGTCGACGCCGGGGATCGCGTCATCCATAGCTTCAGCCTACGGCAGGTTGGTTACAGCCGCCAGTCATCGGGCGTCCCATCGCCCCGGTCGCCATGACCCCTCGCCGATCGGCGACAGCCGGACTTAGCCTGCTTGAGGTCGTGATCGCACTCGCCATTTTGAGCCTCATCAGCGGCGTGCTTGTCGACGCATTCGGGCGAGTCGTCGATGTGCGGGTGCGTCTTTCCGAACGCCTGCGGCAGAGTGGCGAGGCCGAACTCGCCGGAGATTGGTTTCGCCACTCGGTCGGCGCCATCGTGCCGGAGGCCGCGTCGACGACGCGCGCCGACGACGGCGGTTTCCTTGGTTTGCCCCAGCGGTTTGTCGCGGTCACCCGGATGTCGCTCGAGGGCATCATGGGTGAGCCGATCCGAGGCACCTGGGAGATCGCCCCCAACCCCAGAGCCGGGGGCATGGTTTTGCGGTATGTGACGGAGACGGGCCACATGCTCGAGGTCGCGTCTTGGCGTGGCGAGCGGGGCGGCTTCCTCTATTATGGTCGGGACGGTATCTGGCGGCGGACATGGCCGCCCGCGGCGCAGGAGGCGTCGCAACTTCCGTTGCTTGTCCGTGCCGAGATCGGAGAGGGCGCGCTTTCGCGCAGCATCGTCGCCGCGCCACGCGGCACCGAATCGGCGGCGCCCGGCGGCGCGGTCGTGCGATGACCAAGCGGCATCCCGCGGCGGGTATCATTCTTCCGGTGATCTTGCCGTTGGTCGCGGTCCTGGCGTTGCTTGTCGTTTTCGTCCAGTACCGAACCGGTGCCGTGCTCGGCGAGGCGCGGGCGCGCGCCGACAAGATCGAGACGGAACGGGCGTTTCAGGACGCGGAAGCTGTTCTGCTCTATCTGTTGGCAACCCAAGTGCTCGGCCCGCGCAATGTCGAAGTGGTTGCCGGGGAGGTTGCATCCGGCGCGGCCGGGGCGCGTCACGACGCGCGCCTGCCCATTGACGCCCGGCCGCTCGCCCTGGACGGACGGCCATATCGCCACGGCCCATACCGCGATGGCGATGTGATCCTGGCGGTCCAGGACACCCTCGGCCTGATCAATCTCAGAACGACAACCACGCCCGAGCTCGAGGTGCTTCTGGCGCGCCTCGATGTACCAAAGTCGCAAAGGGATCGGCTGGTGCCGGCCTTCATGAACCACCGCCATGGTCCCGATCACGGCCTTGGGCCACCCCCGATCGTCACTTTTTCACGCCACGGTACGAGCGTTCAGCCCATACCGCCGTCGAGACAGGTCTTCACGCCTTGGGACGTTCGGCGCATTCCCGGATGGGCGACGGCATTCTCGAGCGATGCCGGCTGGAGCGCCTGGTCGGACATTACCACGGCAGCGGACCTCGCGGGGGTGAACGTCAACACGGCGCAACCGGCCGCCCTCGCCTCGCTTCCGGGCATGACCGAGGAAGCCGTCGCCCGGATCATCGCTCTGCGCGAGGTGCGGGACATCCACGGTACGGCCGACCTTACCGCCGTGACGGGCGTGGCTTTCAATCCGGATGATCCGGTCTTCGCCTATTTCCCAGGCAACTATTTGCGCGTGCGCCTGATCCGGCCAGGTGCCACCACGATGCGCGAAAGTCTGGTGATACTGACGCCGCAATCACTCATTGCTCCCTGGCTGTACCGCTATAGCCTGATCCTGCCGGCTCCACGACCGGAGGCGGGCGCCACCCATCGGGCGGCGACGGCGCTTCCGACCGGCAACATTCCACCCGGCGGGCACTGAGTTTCAGTTATCGGCCGCCGATCAGACGCACATCGAAAGCGCGTTCGGCAAACCAGATCGCCGCCAAGAGCCCCGCCATCGCCGATCCGATCGGCAGGATGCGGCGCGGAAATACCGGCCGCTCGCGAATGGCAAAGACGACCGGCAGCAGGAGGCTCGCCATGAGGAGCTGACCCGCCTCGATGCCGAGATTGAAGCCGAGGAGTGCCATCGCCAATCCCGGTCCCGGAAGATCGAGCGGCTGGAGAGTGGCCGCGAAGCCAAAGCCGTGCACCAGGCCGAACGCAAAAGTCGCCTGCCAGCGGCGGCCCGGCAGGAACGGCCGGACATTGTCGATCGCGGTGACAAGAATAGTGAGCGCGATGGCGCACTCGACCAGCCGCGACGACAGCATGACGACGCCAAGCGCCGCCGATGTCAGGGTCAAGGCGTGGGCGACGGTGAAGGCACTGAGAATCCCGGCGCTGCCGCCGAACGCGCGCCAGAAACCCGCGGTCGGTTTCCACCCTTCGGTCGTCCGCCCGAGGACGCTCGGTAGCAGAACAAGCGCGAGGAAAAGCAGATGGTCGTATCCCGTGAAGAGGTGATGTAAACCCTCGCGGAAGAAGCTGGCGAAGCGCATACCGGGTTCAGCATTCAAGGGGATGGTGACGACCGGCGCCGACGGCGAGAAAACGGCGGCCATGCGCGCGCCGTCGGCACGGGTCAGGGCGAGCAAGCCGCGATGTTCGGCGTCCTGATCGAAGAAAAGGCCATAGGCGAGAGTGAGCGCTTCGCCCGCGCGGCCGCACGCGGCGGCAAAGCCGAGCACGACATAGGCGCCATCCGCGCGTTTGTCGACCAACACATCGGGGCGAGCGAGCGCGCAGGGAGCCCGGTCGATCGCGATCGAGAACCTGGACATGGCATAACCCGTGATGGCCTCCCGCCGGCCCAATATCTCGCCCCAGGTGACGGCGCCGTCGCCGTCCATGTCGAGACCGAGCACGTCCTCCAGGTCGCGAATGGCGATGCTCCAAACAACGGAATACCCATTGTCCGCCGGCTGGATAACCAGATAGGAATCGCTCGGCCGGTGGGCGCCGGCGTTGCCGCCCTGGAGCATGAGTGCCAGCAGCAACAGACCCGCGATGCGCCGGTTCACGAAGCGCGCGCCCGATCGACGAGTTGCGCCAGCGGCTTGTCTTCGAGGCCCGTCGACCGCATCCAGTTCGCGACCGGCGTTGCCGCCGCCGGAACGTCGGCGGCAATCGCGGCTCGAACCAAGAGGCGGGCATCGACGGGCGTGCGCTGTACCCGCCAATTCTCTTCGGCGAGGGCGAGCGCCTTGGCCGGGTTGTCGGCCAAGTCGAGCCAGAAACGGGCTTCGGACTGGAGATGCGGGCGATCGCCGCGCGCGCGAGCCGCTTCGAAACGCTCGGCCAATCGTTCCGCCAACGCGCGCCAGCCCTGGTCGCCCTCAGTCCTGAGGGCGATCGCCAGGCGCATCACGAGCGGGTCGGCGGGCGGGCTCAGGGCGACGAGCGCCGGCACTTCGCCAGCCCGGCCCTCGGTGAGGAGCAGGTCCGCAAGCAGGCCCGTCGCATAGACATTGGCGGGATCGGCGCCGCGCGCGCGCCGAAAATGCGCTTCCGCCGTGCCATTTTGGCCGAGGCGTAGCGCGATTTCTCCGAGGACCGTCTGCGGGAATACCTGGTCGGCAGGGGGCGCCGAGGCGCCGATTGCCGACTGGAGCAGGCGGTAGCTGCCCTCGGCACTGCCACGCAGGCTATTTATGCTGGCAAGACAGGCGGTTCCGACAAGGCGCGTCGCGTCGCGGGCATCGCGGGCGACCGGCGCGCAGCTCGCTTCGGCTTCGTCATAGCGTCCGGTCAGCTCCAGCAGGTTCGCCCGGGCGAGCAAGGCGTTGGGATCGCCGGGTCGCGCGGCCAGTACGCTACCCAGGTCGCCGAGCGCGCCGTCGAAGTCGTGCTGCGCCTCGCGGATCCGCGCGCTGAGGGCCAAGACGGCGACCGGGGGAGAGGGCGCATCCCACCAAGGCAGCAGGACCGCCTTGGCTCGGCCGAGATAGCGCTCGTCGGCCTGACGGCGGCCGGCGTCAAGATAGATTCGCGCGAGGCTGGTTGCCGTTTCCAGGTCGCCCGGCACGCTCGCCAAGCGCGCCCGCAACGCAGTGACGCCGGTGCGCGCGCGCAAGGGTGACGGCTGCAGGCGCTCGACGACGTCGTCGGGAGAGGCGGGAACATAGGGGTTGGCCGAGGCCAGCCCCAGAAACCATGCCGCCCCAACGAACGCCGGTAGGCTCGCGCGCGCGAGCCTACCGATCATGGCCCAATCACGGCGCCTGTTGGGGTGGGGCCAGGAACGGAAACGTCGTCAAGAACGGGACATCGTTGGCGTTCGCGCCGTCGCTCGCCGGTTGGTTGAGAACGAGACTAAGTAGCGTGTCGATCACATCGTCCTGCAAGCGGCGGCCGTTCGGGAAGCCGTCCGGCCGGCTCAGATCGAGCTTGAGGATGTCCGGAATCGCGACACTACCCAGGATGGTCTGGTTTTGCAGATTGGTACCAAGCGCATTCAGCGAGGCGACAATGGTGGCGCCAAAATCGCGCGCATCATTGAATGGGATGCCACGATTGAAGGCATCCTTGCGCGCGGCCGGTATGAACACCGGGCTGACCGCCGGAACGCCCGTCCGGTCAACCTGCGCCAGCGGCAGGCCGGAAGTCGGGAAGCCATCCGGCAGACGATAGGTGGTGGCCCATAGGCCGGCGACAGTCGAGCTGCCGAAGATGACGCTGACCGGCGCGCGGATGACGATGGCCGATACGTTCTGGCCGGCAAACCCATCTCTGCCGCTGAATGCGGCGAGTCCGCCGCCGGCGGTGAATCGGTTGAACCCGATGACATCGAAGAAGAAGGGATCGTCGCGCGGACCAGCGAACATCTGGATGCCCGACGCACCGGTAGTGATCACCGCCGGATTGGCTGCCCTGGCGGCCGTGGGTCGCGTGACCGGGCCCTCGATGACGATCCCGCCCGGCAGCTCGGCACGAAAGAGTTGTAGGCTGGGCAGCACCGGCGTGAACATGACCGAGATCGACCGATCGCCGATGGCGTCGCCATTCAGGTCGATGTCGAAGCGGTAGATGACTTCCGACGAGAACTGATGGGCACCCGGAGTCGACGTCGACGAGAACGGGTTGACCGTCATGGCCAGGACGATTTGGGTCGGGTCGCTGGGATCGCGGAAGAAATAGATGTCGTTGAGATCGGCCGCGGGATCCTCGCTGATGGATGCCGCGTCCCGGTGGTCGGCCGCCCATGCCGGTTGGCCGGACGGGATCGCGAGCAGCATCATCGTGAGCGTGACAACTAAAAGGCGCGGCATGAAGCTCTCCCTATTTAGCCCGGATTATTGATGGTGGGTCTGATTTCAGGCTGGCGGATGTAGCTTAATTCGTTGAAATCGTGTAGAAATTCGTTGTCGAAGCGAGCTTCTCCCCGATCACCGAAAGCGCCACACCCGCCATGACTGACGATACCCTTCT
>SHVR01000056.1 GCA_009694185.1 Alphaproteobacteria bacterium
CTCGGTCGCTTGCGCTATGACCAGCGCGATTAGCTCTTCCCGGGACAGCTCGTTGGGGGGTTCGAGAACCATCCGATTCTTGAATCGAAATCCGACCCCGCCGTCCAGGGAAATCCGCTAAAAATAGCCGCCCAACCTGGGCTGTTACCCGATATTTAACATACAGTTAATTTTAAGATTGACGCAGGATCGCCAGCTATGAGGTGGTTTTTCAAGGAACCGGTTTGGCGGTCGAGGTGGGTTCTATGATGTCCAAGGATTCTGCGCCGTCGCAGCGGAACTGGCTGGTGCAAAAGTTCACCCGCATCGGCGCGACTGTCGGTCTATCGGTGGTAGTCGCCATCTTCCTGGTGCCAGTCGCGGGCTTGGCGCTCTATGCGAGTGCCGCGGGAGATGGCGATGCCATCTTGGTGTTGCTCGCGTCTGCCCCATTTGCGGCGTCACTTGCCCTGCTAATCGCGGCGGCTTGCCGTCCGGGAAATCAAGACCAGCGCCGCTAGCAGCCAGCGCCAGTTCCGCCTTGCCGGGCGGCGGCCAGGATCGTTACGGTTCCAGCCAAGCCGACAGCGAGGCCGAACCATGACCAGCCCCGTCCCAGCGCGCACCCAATCCCCCGCCAAGACGGTGGCCGAAGCCTATCTGGCGCTGCTGGCCGAACGCGGCGTCGAGTATCTCTTCGCCAACGCCGGCACCGATTTCGCGCCGTTGATCGAAGCGTTCGCGAAAGCCCATGCAACCGGGGCACCGGCGCCGAAAGCCATTACCGCGGTGCATGAGAATGTGGCGGTCTCCATGGCCCACGGCTATGCCATGGTGTCGGGGCGCATCCCGGCGGTCATGGTGCATGTCAGCGTCGGCACCGCGAATGGGGTATGCGCGATCATGAACGCGGCCCGCGAGAACGTGGCAATGCTATTCACGGCCGGCCGGTCGCCCTTGACCGAGGAGGGCATGACCGGCGCCCGCGACTTCACCATCCACTGGGCCCAGGAGATGTTCGATCAGGCCGGGCTGGTGCGGGAATTCGTCAAATGGGACTATGAGCTGCGCAATGCGGTGCAACTCGAAACGGTCGTGGACCGGGCGCTGGCCATCGCCCGGAGCGAGCCGGCGGGGCCGGTCTATCTCTCCCTGCCGCGCGAAGTGCTGGCGGCGCCAATCGACAATTTCAGCTATGACAAGCCAAGCCGGCGGGTAGCATCCGCCCCGGCCGGACCGGACACGGCCGCCATCGCCGAGGCCGCAACCATTCTGGCCGGCGCTGAAAACCCGCTGATCATCACCTCGAACGCCGGGCGCGATCCGCAAGCCGTGGCGGCGCTTGGCCGTTTCGCCGACCGCCATGGGATCCCCGTGATCCAGTATCGGCCCCGCCATGTGGCGCTTCCGGCGGGCCATGCCATGCATCTTGGCTACGACCCGAGGCCCTTCATCGGCGAGGCGGACGCCGTGCTGGTGCTTGAAAGCGACGTGCCGTGGCTCCCCAACACGACAACCCTCAGGCACGATTGCCGGGTCGTTCAGATCGGCCTCGATCCGTTGTTCGCTCGCTATCCGATCCGTGGCTTCCGCACCGATCTGGCGCTGACCTCCGCCAGCCGGCCGGCACTGGAAGCCCTGGGCGCGGCGCTCGTTGGCCGCATCGACGAGCAGCGGCTCTCGGATCGCCGCCAGGCGATCCAACGGCAGCGGGCGACCCTCCAGCAGGGTTGGGCCGAGCGCGTCGAGGCGGTGCGCCGGGCGACCCCCATTCACCCGGCCTGGGTCAGCCACTGCCTTGGCCAAGCCAAGGGCGAGGATGCCCTGGTGATCAACGAATATCCCCTGATGACCGAGCATTGCAGCTTTACGGCGGCCGGCACCTTCTTCAACGCGAGCGCCGTCTCGGGGCTCGGTTGGGGCATGGGGGCGGCTCTCGGCGCCAAGCTCGCGGCACCCGAGCGCCTGGTGGTGGCGACCCTTGGCGATGGCTCCTACATGTTCAACAATCCCGTTGCCGCCCATTACGCCGCGCGCCAGAACGATCTGCCGATCCTCACCATCGTCTTCAACAATGCCATGTGGCATGCGGTGCGCCGGGCGACGGTCGGCCTCTACCCGAACGGCTACGCGGCCAAGAGCAACGAGCCGGTGCTAACCCATCTGGCCGACCTGCCGGCCTTCGAACAGGTTTGCATGGCGGCGGGCGGCCATGGCGAACGGGTGGTGGACCCGGCTGAGCTACCCGCCGCCCTCTGGCGCGCCATCCATGCCGTCATGCACGAGCGCCGCCAGGCCCTCCTCAACGTCATCTGCCAGGCGGCCTAGGCCAACCCCATGTGGGATCGCCTCTGGATCGACGCTAATTTGGCGACGCTCACCGGTGAAACCGGTTTCGGCGAGATCGTGGATGGCGCCGTTGCGGTCGCGGACGGCCGGATCGCCTGGATCGGCCGCCGCGCCGACCTGCCGGGTCCACCCGAAACCCTGGCCCGCGCGGTCGAGAGTATCGCCGGGCGCTGGATCACGCCCGGCCTCGTGGACTGCCACACACATCTGGTCTTCGCGGGCGAGCGGGTCGGCGAATTCGAGCGCCAGATCGGGGGTGCCACGCGGGCCGAACTCGCGGCCGAAGGCGGCGGCATCATGGCGACGGTCCGCGCGACCCGGGCGGCGAGCGAGGCCGAACTTGGCAGCCTTGCCCAGCCGCGCCTCGAAGCCCTGATGGCCGAGGGTGTGACGACGGTCGAGATCAAGTCCGGCTACGGCCTCGACCTCGAAACCGAACTCCGCATGCTGCGGGTCGCCCGGGCGCTCGGCCGCCATAATCCAGTGACGGTGATGACGAGCTTTCTCGGCGCCCACACCTTGCCGCCCGACTATGCCGGCAGGAGCGCCGACTATATCGCCTTCCTCGCCGAAAGCGTGCTGCCGGCGGCGATGGCGGACGGTCTGGTCGACATTTGCGATGGCGGCGTGGAGTTGGGCCTTAGCATCCCGCCCGCCCATATGGATCGCCTGTTCCTCAAGGCGAAGGCGCTCGGCCTGCCGATCCGCGCCCATGCCGACCAGTATGGCGACGCCGGCGGTGCGGCGTTCCTCGCGGCCAGGGGTGCTCTTTCGGCCGACCATTTGGAGTATGCGGGCGAGGCCGGCTTGCGGGCCATGGCGGCGGCGGGAACGGTGGCGGTGCTGCTGCCCGGCGCCAATTTCTTCCTGCACGAAACCCGGATGCCGCCCGTCGCCCTGATGCGCGCCCATGGCGTGGCGATGGCGCTTGCCACCAACTGCAATCCCGGCAGCTCGCCCCTGTTGTCGCCCTGCCTCGCCATGGCGCTCGCCTGTCACCGCTTCCGCCTGACCCCCGCCGAGGCACTGCGCGGCATGACCGTCAACGGCGCCAAGGCGCTCGACCTTGAGAGCCGCGTCGGCCGCCTGGTACCCGGCCTCGACGCCGATCTCGCGTTCTGGGACGTGGCGCACCCGGCCGAACTCGCCTATTGGCTGGGCGGCAATGCGTGCGTCGGCGTCGTGCGGTACGGCGAGCGGGTGCGCTGAAGCGCCTGTATCAGTCGGCGGTGGCGCGGGTGACGGCAGCGGCATCGAGCGGCGGCGCCGGCGGCTGCTCGCCTGTGCAGGCCGCAAGCAAGAGCGCAGCCGCCACAGTTGCCGCCTCCTTCAATTGGTGCGCCGTCACCTTGTCCGGCGTGTCGCCCGGCGTGAGCAGCAGGCGCATGTTGGAGCTCGCCGCGCCGAAGCCGGCGCAGAGCCGGAGTGCCGGAATACCGGCGCGGATGAAATTGGCATGGTCGGAATTACCCATGAAGGGCGAGTGGATGCCGATCTCGAGGCCGTGCGCCGCCGCCGTCCGCCGCACGAACGCTTCGACACCCTGGATGCGGCTGGTGAGCGCCGTGAGGCCAGGGGCACCCGCCACCGAATCGAGGTTGAGGTTGAAGGCGATCCGTCGCCGATCGGCGGCATCGAGTCCGGCCAGGTGCAGCGCCGAGCCGAGCAGCGCCCATTCCTCAATGTTGAAGAGCGCGATCCGGATGCCGCGCCGGAGCCTCGGGGCCAAGTGGCGCACGGCGCGGGCGAGCGCGAGCACGGCCGCGAGCCCGCTCGCATTGTCGATGGCGCTCGACGCCAGATCATGGCCGTCGATATGGGCCGAGAGCACCACCCACTCGTCACTCTCGCCGGGTAGCTCGGCGAAGAGATTGTCGGCGCTTCGCTCGGCGAATGTCCCCGCCACCTCAAGGTTGACGGGCGCGCCATTGGCCAAAGCGAGTGCGGCCGCCGTCTCAAAGGCGACGCCAGCGGCCGGGATATGACCGGGTCCGCCGTCGCCCGATGATCCCGTGACCAAAAGCCCGCCCGGCTGGTTGCAGGCAACCAGGAAACCCGCGGCACCCCGGACCCGGGCGATGTCATATTTGCGGCGCCGGTGGAAATGGCCGCTGCCCACCATGAACTCGTGGCGCACCAGGACGATGGCGCCCGCGACCGCGGCACCCGCCCGCTCGAAATCTTCGGTCGTGCCGCGACCGAGATCGAGGATCAGTCGGGTAAGCCCGCCCGCCGTCGTTGCGGGTGAGCGCACCAGGGCGTGCGCGGCGAAGCGCTGCTCGCCGAGCGTGACGGCGGCCGGTCCTCGCGTCCAACCCCGATAGGCGTGTGGCTCGCGAACGACGCCGGTGCCGGTCGCCTCGCCGAGCAAGCGTTCGAGGAGGGCGACCGCGCGCGTTTCGCTCGCGGTGCCGGAAAAGCGCCCGCCACAGGCGCAGATAGCGTGAAACTCCTCGCCGATGCGCGTCGACGCCCAGATCCGCCCCGCCACCTCGCTGAACATGCCGTCCTCCCGTTTCGCTTCCCCGATCGCGCCGTATTCTATCGTCGGGCGGTGCGCAAAGGAGCTTCCCGCGCGCCGCACCGTGCCGTCGGCGGGCTTCCGCTATGATGGTGCCCTTGACCGCTGGAAGGGGATTGCCCGCATGGCACGCATCGAGACAGCCCTCACGCGGCTGCTTGGAATCAAGCACCCGATTCTGCTGGCCCCCATGGGCTCGGCCGCGGGCGGTCGGCTCGCCCGGGCGGTCACTCATGCCGGCGGGCTTGGGATGATCGGCTCCGGCTATGCCGATAGCGCGACCATCGACCGGGAGCTGGCCCAGGCTGGCAATGCGCGCGTGGGTGTCGGCTTCATCACCTGGGCGCTCGACCGGAATCCCGACGCACTCGACCAGGCGCTCAAGGCGCGGCCAGCCGCCGTGATGCTGTCATTCGGGAGTCCCACGCCCCATGCCGCCTCGATCAAGGCGGCGGGTGTGCCCCTCATCTGTCAGGTACAGACCCTGGCCGGCGCCGTTGATGCCGCGACCGCCGGCGCTGACATCGTCATTGCCCAAGGCCGCGATGCCGGTGGGCATGCGGGCACCACGCGGGGAACCATGGGCTTGGTTCCGGCCGTGGTCGACGCCATCGCGCCGATCCCGGTCGTGGCGGCGGGCGGCATCGCGGACGGGCGCGGCCTCGCCGCCGCCCTGGCCTTGGGCGCCGCCGGCGTGCTCATGGGAACCCGCTTCGCCGCCGCGGCCGAATCGCTTTGGCCGGAGCCCATGAAACGGCGCGCGGTCGAGGCCGGCGGCGACGAGACCGAGCAGACACGCGTCTTCGACATCGCGCGCGGCGCCGCTTGGCCGCCGCATTTTCCGGGCCGGGCGGTCAGGAATGCGTTCTCCCAGCGCTGGCACCAGGACGAGGCGGGCCTCAGCGCCAACCGGGAGGCGACCGAGAAGGACTATCTCGCCGCGCCGGCGGACGACTTCCAGACTCGGGTCGTGTGGGCCGGAGAGGGTGTCGATCTCGTGAAGGACGTCATGACGGCCGAGCGGATCATCGATGAGATCGTGGCCGATGCCGTCAGCGGGCTTGATCGGTCGTCGCGCCTGATAGTGCGATAGAGCCACCGACGCCGACCGTTGGGATTGGCGAGCGGGGGCGGTATCCTGGCGCTTGCGGCGCAACATCGCCCGGCGCCGCTTGCGGCACAACATCGCCGGGCGCCGCTTGCTGCCACGGGAGCCCCACCGGATGGACGGTCCCCTCGCCTACGCCGCCGACCTCGATGCCGCGCTGCCGGAGATGCTGGCACTGATCGAGCGGGTGGTGAACATCGACAGCGGCTCCTATTGCGCGACCGGCGTCAACGCGGTGCAGGATGCCTTCGGCGCCGCCCTTGGCCGGCTCGGTTTTACGGTCGAGCGCCAGGCATTGGCGGCGCGTGGCGACCAGCTCACGGCGACGCTTAACCTCGGCAACGGCCCGCGCATCCTCATTCTCGGCCATGCCGACACGGTCTGGCCAGCGGGCACGGTCGCCGAGTGGCCCTTCCGGCGTCATGGCGACCGGCTCGCCGGGCCGGGTGTGGGCGACATGAAGGCCAATGTGGTGCTGGCGATCTTCGCGCTGGGCAGCCTGTTGCGCCGGGGCCTTACGGGCGTCGGTTCGATCGCCATGCTGATCGTGCCCGACGAGGAACTGGGCAGCCCCGGGAGCCGGACCTGGATCGAGGACCATGCCGGCCGGGCGGACATCTGCCTTACGTTGGAGCCGGCGCGGTCGGGGGGCGGCCTGGTGGTCGGACGCGGTGCCATCGGCTCGGTCCTGATCGAGGCCCAGGGCGTCACCGCCCATTGCGGTGTGGCACCGGAGAATGGCGCCAGCGCCATTCGGACACTCGCCGAGCTGGTGGGACCCCTCGAGGCGCTGACCGACCATGGCCGGGGCGTCGGTGCCTCGGTCGGCATCCTGCGGGGTGGGGCGGCCCGCCAGGTGGTGCCGGACCGTGCCGAGCTGCATCTGGACTTGCGCGCGCCCGACGCGCCAGCGGCCGAAGCCTTGTTCGCCAGGGTCAAGGCGCTCGTGGCCGGGCCCAGCCACGATCCCCGTGTCGCCCGCCGGATGACGGGCGGGTTCGGCCGGCCGGCCTTCCCGACCGGCGCCGGCACCCGCGCGCTCTACGCCCTCGCGGCGGAGATCGCGGCCGAGCTCGACACCCCCATTGCCGAAATTGTGTCGCGCGGCGGCTCCGATGGCAGTTTCGCCGCCAATTTGGGTGTTCCGACCTTGGATGGGCTCGGCGCCATTTGTCACGACACATGCAGCCGCCGCGAGACGATCGAACTGGCGAGCCTCGCCCGACGTGGCGCGCTCTTCGCCGGCCTGATTGCCGCCATCGCCAGTGGCCGGCCCATTCCGCGCGCATAGCCCAGATGGCCGGGCTCGCACGCCGCACCTTTTTCATTGTCCTCATGGCCGTCGCCGCCAGGCCGGCGCTCGGATACACCGATAGCGAGATCAGCCGCTTGCTGCTGGGCCATGTCTGGTGCAGTTCCCATCATGATCGGGCCTTGGGTTATGCGATTATCCGCGGCTTCCGGTTCACCGCTGACGGCGTTCTCGTCATGGCATCGGCGCGGGAGTGGGGTGGTCCAGCCGGCCCGGCGCGGGACGCGGGCAACGATGACGAACGCTATTTCTGGCGGGTGCAAAACGGCATGCTGGCGCTCTCCGACGATCAGTTTGCCTGGGAGTTCATGGAATTTGCCGCCAACCGCGATGCGAGCGGCCGGGTCACGCTCTCGCTCGACGGCGCCCAATGGACGGCGTGCCCTTGAACCAGCGGCTCATTCGGCCGCCGCGCCGCCGCCATTCTGGAGGAGGGGGGGACCGGCGCGGCCACGTCCGCACGCGCGGCGGATCCTTTAGCGCCGCGCCGCGCGCCGGAGCCGGTCGTTGATCGCCCGGCCGAGGCCCACCTCCGGCACGGCCATCGCCGCGATGCCGGCAACATCGGGTCGGTCAAGCGCGCGAAGCATGGCAAAGAGATTGGCCGCCGCCTCGCCGACGTCGCCCGTCGGACTTAGATTCGCGATGTAGCGCGCGCCGGTGGGCGGATGCGGCCCGAAGGCGAGCAGCGCCTCGCCGGGCCTGGCATCCTGGGCCAGGAGACGGAGCGGGCGGGTTGGCGCATAGTGGCGCGCCAGCATGCCCGGCGATTTGAACGGGCCCTCGCCGGTCGCGGGCGGCCCTTCGATCGGACCCAGTAGGGCCTCGATCGCCTCGATCGTGACGCCGCCCGGCCGCAACAAAGCGGCCGGCTCTTGCGAAAGGTCGAGGACAGTCGACTCGATGCCGATGGGCGTGGCGCCGCCATCGAGGATGAGCGCCACACGATCGCCGAGGGACTCCGCCACGTGGCTCGCGAGCGTCGGGCTGACGGCCCCGGAGCGGTTGGCGCTGGGTGCCGCAACCGGCGTCGCCGCCAGCACCAGCAGGCGGTGCGCGATGGGGTGCGCCGGCACACGGAGCGCCAGGGTGTCGAGCCCGGCGCTGGCGAGCAGTGAGACCGGACAAGCCGCCAAGCGCGGCAATACCAGGGTGAGCGGTCCCGGCCAGAACCGTGCCGCGAGCCGCTCGGCACGGCCATCGAAGCGGGCAAGGGCGCGCGCCGCCTCGACATCGGGCAGGTGGACGATCAACGGGTTGAAGCGCGGCCGGTCCTTGGCGGCGAACAGTCGGGCAACGGCCCGGTCGTTGGTCGCGTCGGCGCCGAGGCCGTAGACGGTCTCGGTCGGAAAGGCGGCCAGTTCACCGGCGCGGATCAGCCGCGCCGCCATCCGAATGGCGTCATCGTCGGCGGGGCGGATGCGACCGAGCGCCGTGCCCAACGACCCGCCGCTCACGCCCGGCCGCCCCAGGCGATGAAATCGGGATTGGAGAAGCCGGGCTTGCCATAGAGGAAGGGCCGGCCGTCGGTCGTCTCGACCATGCCGCCGGCCGCGACCAGAACCGCGTGACCCGCCGCGATGTCCCATTCCGAGGAGCCGCCATAGCGGGGATAAATGTCGGCCTCGCCGGCCGCCAGCAGACAGAATTTGAGCGAACTGCCTGCCTTGATCTGGCCCGCCACTTTGTAATGGGCAAGGAAGGTCGTGAGCCGGACACTGTCGCCATAGGTGCGCGAGAGCGCGACGACGACGGCATCGGGATCGAGACGGCGCACCGCAATCGGCCGCCGCTCGCCCGCCGCGTTCTCGGCAATGGCGGAGCCGGGACCGGCGCCGGCATAGAGCGCCCCGGTGGGCGGGATCAGTACCACCCCAAGGACCGGCAGCCGATCCTCGACCAGCGCGATATTGACCGTGAATTCGGGCACACCCTTGAGGAATTCCTTGGTGCCGTCGAGCGGATCGACCAGCCAGAACCGGCCGCCACCGATGTCGGGCACGCGCCCCGCGGCTACCTCTTCTTCGGCAATAATGGGGATATCGGGGGTGAGCCCGGCAAGGCCGGCCAGAATCACCTGTTCCGCCATTTCGTCCGCGTCGCTCACGGGCGAGCGGTCATGCTTGGTCCGCGCCACCACGCCCCGATGGTAAAAAGGCATGATCACGGCACTCGCCGCCCGGGCGATGGGGCAGACGGCGGCCAACAGTTCGGCCCGCTCGACGGGGCTAAAGCGCGACATGGGCGTACCTGCCTTCTTGTCATTCGAAATCGGAGCCGGCCGCCATCATAGGCATGCCCGCCGCCCTGACTAGTGGCACCCATGATCCTGCTCACGGTCATGGTTTTGTACCGATCAACATGCGACAGTCTGTCACCGCCGTCGACCGAAACGATTGTCCTGGTGGCGGGCGGTCGCCCGCTTATTCCGCCGGAGACGCCGTGCGATGCCGCAAGATCCCGCATCCGAATTCGATGTCCTGAACAAGGTCTTCGAGACCCGCCTCCGGCAGGCGGACATGGAACGCATTCTCGACCATTTGGACACACTGGATCGGCGCGAGCTGGTCACCAAGATGACCCAGATGTTGCGGCGCATGACGGCGCTGCTCGATGTCACCAATCAGACCTCGACCTCGCTATCGCTCGACGATGTCTTGCCTCAATCCATGACCACTATCACCGAGACCTTGCGGGTGGAGCGCAGCAGCCTGTTCCTTTATGATGGCGAGACCGACGAGCTGTTCTCGCGCGTGGCCCAGGGGGACGGCATCGGCGAGATTCGCGTTCCCGCCGGGGCCGGTATCGCCGGCACGGTGTTCAAGACCAGCCAGTCGGTGACCATTGCCGATGCCTAAGCCGACGCGCGCTTCAACCAGGAAACCGACCGGCGAAGCGGCTTTCGGACCCGCAACATCCTCTGCGTTCCGCTGCGCACCCGTCAGGGTCAGAACATCGGCGTTGCCCAGGCGCTCAATAAGTTAGACGGGTCATTCACCGACGACGACCTGGAATTGTTACAGGCGGTCACGACGCAAGCGGCCAACGCGCTCAAGCATGCGCAATTGTTCGAGAATTTCGAACGTGCCCGGCGCGAGGAATCGCGCCTCCTGGAGATCACCAACGCCATCTCCCAGGAGCTACAACTCGACACCCTGCTCGGCAAGATCATCGACGCGGCGACCGACATGCTGGACGCCGACCGCGCGACCCTGTTCATTTTCGACGCCAAGACCAACGAATTATGGTCGCGCGTGGCGCGTGGGCTCGATCTGCGGGAAATCCGCTTCCCAGCCGATCGCGGCATCGCCGGGGCCTGTTTCACCAACCGGGCGGTCATCAACATTCCCGACGCCTATGGCGACCCGCGCTTCAACCAAGCGGTGGACCAACAGACCGGCTACCGCACGCGTAATATCCTGACCATGCCGATCATGACCAAGGACCTGATGGGGGTGGGCGTCATCCAGGTATTGAACAAGCGCGGTGGCGCCTTCGGCCGCCATGACGAGCGCCGCCTCGGCGCCTTTGCCGCCCAAGCCGCCATCTCGCTCGAGAACGCCAAGCTGTTCGACGATGTCCTCAACATGAAGAACTATAACGAGAGCATCCTGAAGAGCCTGTCGAACGGTGTGATTACCCTCGACGCCGACCGGCACGTCATCAAGGTCAACGAGGCCGCCCAGGCGATCCTGGCCGTCCATCAGGCAAGCGTCGAAAACAAGCCCCTCGCCGAGGTATTCGCCGCCGACCCTTGGGTGTCCCAGAGCGTCGACAAGGTGGCCGGCACGGGGGCGACCGACCTGGCGCTCGACGTCGACTTGCATATTGGCAACGACCTGAAATCGATCAATCTCAGTGCCGTGCCGCTGATCGACATCAAGGAAGAGCCGATCGGCTACATGCTGGTGCTCGAAGACATCAGCCGCGAGAAGCGGGTCAAAAGCACCATGGCCCGCTATATGCCCAAGGAGGTGATGGACCAGCTCCTGCTTGGTGGCGCCGACGTGCTCGGCGGCACCGTGCAAGAAGTGACCATCTTGTTCTCGGATATCCGGCAATTCACCACGATCGCCGAGCGGATCGGTGCCCGCGAGACCGTCAGCATGCTGAACGAATACTTCACCGAGATGGTGGAGATCATTTTCACCCACAAAGGCATCCTGGACAAATATATCGGCGACGCAATCATGGCGGTGTTTGGCGCGCCGCTGGCCGGACCCGAGGACGCCGACAACGCCATGGCCGTTGCCTGCTCCATGATCCGCACCCTGCGACGGATCAACGAGACCCGCCGCGGGCGCGGTCAGCATGAAATCGAAATCGGCGTCGGTCTATCGACTGGCGAAGTGGTACCCGGCAATATCGGCTCGCCCAAACGCATGGATTACACGGTCATTGGCGATCATGTGAACCTGTCGTCGCGCCTCGAAGGGGCGACGAAATATTATGGAACGCCGATCGTGTTCTCGGAATTTACCTTAGAGAAGTTGCACAAGCCGGGACGCCACCGGGAACTCGACCTGATCCGGGTCAAGGGCAAGAACCGGCCGGTCGCCATCTACGACACCTTCGACTATGCCGACGACGCGTTGTTTCCGCAGATCGCGGACGTGATGCGGGTATTCGCCGACGGTCTGCAAGCGTTCCGGGCGCGGCGCTGGCGCCAGGCGATCGAGGCCTTCGAGCAGGTCCAAGCCACGGCGCCCTGGGACCAGCCGTCGCGCCTCTATCTCGAACGCTGCACTTATTACCGGCAGACCCCGCCCGACGACGATTGGGACGGTGTCTGGGTCATGGAGTCCAAATAGGTCGAGGCCGAATGGCTCAAGCGAGGTCGCGGCCGCAGCGTTCCCGGTAGGCCGCCGCGTCGACGGGGATGTTGCGCACCGCCGCATAGTGGCCATAGACCCGGCAGAGATAGATCGCCTGCTTGACCGCGTCGCTGGTGTGATAGCGAGCGACCGCCAGCCACCAGTCGCCGGTCTGCTCAAAGAGCTCCCGGAGATAGCGGGCGCCATACGCGACGTTGATGTGCGGCTGGATCAGGTCCCGGGTCGTGCCAACGCGATGTACATGATATTTCACGAGGATTTGCATACAGCCGATGGAGACGTTCTGGATGCCCTTGTTCCGCGCCTGGCGAACGCGCAGCAGGAGCTGATCGACGCTGGGCGCCTCCACCGTGCGGCCCTCGATATTGAGGGCGAGAGGATTGTACGCGCTCTCGGTAATCGCAATCGCATGCAGCAGGCCGCGCGGGATGCGGTGCTGCTCCTCGGCCTCGGTTACATGGCGGCGACAAACTTGGGCGTCGGTCGACGCACGCGCGGGCTCGGCTTGCGTCGCCCAGATCATCAAGCCGAGCAAGACCGTAGCCGGCAGGCCCCCCGCCGTCGTCGCAAGCTTGAGATACATCGGAATACCTCCAAGATCGTTTCTCCCGGCGTTTATTATTTTTGAGGAAGAACGACCTATTACAAACCTTTTGTCGCTTCGTATAGATAAAACCGTCTCTTATTTTATAGAAATGCTGTTGGCAATATTCTCAAACACTGAGTTTAGGGTCGAAATAAGTTCCAATATGCTTAAACCATTTGTTTGTATATTGTGGTTTAATATGAAATTAAGAAATGTTCTTTAGGCGATGTGTCGCTTGCCGCCGGTAACGCGTTGGGATACATGGATAGAATCGCGGTCTTGTGCCGTGGAACAATCTGGAACAGGCCATGAAAACACTGGTTCCCGAACAAATCTTGGGGGCCATCCACCGAATTGTGGGCACCCCTGGTGTGAAGAGCCAATCCGCGGACATGGCACGCCATTTGGTTGAGCCACGCGGGCTCTACCATGGGCAGTCGCCATTAGTCGTAAGCCCCACCACGGTCGCCGAGGTCAGGGCGGTCGTCGAACTCTGCCATGGCGCCGGCGTCGCCATCGTCCCGCAAGGCGGCAATACCGGCCTTTGCGGCGCCGCCATCCCCTCCGAAGCGGGTGGCGAGATCGTCATGAGCCTCGATCGCCTCAACCGGGTGCGCGAGATCGATCCGCTCAATTACACGATCACGGTGGAGGCGGGCTGCATTCTGGCCCACGTCCAGCAGGCGGCGGGCGAGGCCGACCGCCTCTTTCCCCTGAGCCTCGGCGCCGAGGGAAGCTGCCAGATCGGCGGCAATCTCTCGACCAACGCCGGCGGCATCAACACGCTGCGCTACGGCAACATGCGCGATCTGGTGCTGGGCCTCGAAGTGGTGCTGCCCGACGGGCAGCTCTGGGATGGGCTCCGGCGGCTGCGCAAGGACAACACCGGCTACGACCTGAAACAGCTCTTCATCGGCGCCGAAGGTACGCTCGGCGTCGTGACGGCGGCGGTCTTGAAGCTCTTTCCGAAGCCCCGCGAGGAGGTGACCGCCATCGTCGCCGTCGCCACGCTCACCGGCGTCATCGAGCTCTTGTCGCGCCTCCGGCTTGCCAGCGGCGATCAGGTGACGGCGTTCGAGCTGCTGCCGCGCTTTGGCATCGATATATCGCTCCTGTATGTGCCGGGCGTGCGCGACCCGTTCGCCACCCGCCACGAGCACTACGCCCTCATGCGCCTGAGCGCCGGGCGCGCCAACAGCGGGCTCCGCGACATCGTCGAGGAGACCCTGGGCCAGGCCATGACGGAAGGCCTGGTGCTGGATGCCGTCATGGCCGAGAACGAGAGCCAAGTCCGCGACTTCTGGCGCATTCGCGAAGCGATCGTAGAAGCCCAGATTCCGGCCGGCGGCAGCATCAAGCATGACGTGGCCGTACCCGTGAGCCGCGTCGCGGAGTTCATCGAACGGGCCAATGTCGCCGTCGAGGCGCTGATTCCCGGCGCCCGCCCCTGCCCCTTCGGCCATGTCGGCGACGGCAATGTGCACTACAACGTCACCCAGCCCACCGACATGGACAAACAAGCCTTCCTCGACCGGTGGGCCGAGCTCAACGCGGTGGTGCACGCCATCGTCCGGTCGTTGAACGGCAGCATCAGCGCCGAGCACGGCCTCGGCCGCCTCAAGGTCGACGAGATCACCCATTACAAGAGCGCTCTCGAGCTCGACCTGATGCGGCAATTGAAGCGCACCCTCGATCCCAAGGGCATCATGAATCCCGGCAAGGTGGTGCGGGTCTAGGTTGGTCTGGGAATTAGGGTTGGCGCGTGACGAACGAACTCGGCTTCGGCAAGGTCACCGGGCTGTTCGGGACTAATTCGTCCGGCAAGTCCAGCCTCATCCAATTCTTATTGCTGATGAAACAGACCAAAGAAGCGACCGATCGCGCGATTTCCCTCAACTTCGATGGTCCCTATGTAAGTCTCGGCGCCTACAAGGACGTGATCCACCCCCACGAAGAGAAGCGCCAACTGAACTGGAACCTGGTATTCGACCGGGACAAGGAATTGGTACTCGTCGACCCGACGGGCAAGCGTACTGAAAGCCTTGCGCGGGGCAGCCAAATTGGAACCGGTGGCAAGATCGACGCAAAGGCCTTGCGCGCATCGCCCGAGAGCCTCGAATACACGATCGGCGGTGTGCGCTTCCGTCTCGCAACAAAGGCCGCGGGGGACACAGCCTACGAACTGACCTGCGGGGGCAGTAGCTTCAAGTTCATCAGAACCCCCGGTCGGCCCTGGCAATTACCGGGACCGATAAAATCGTATGCTTTCCCCGATCAGGCCCGCACCTATTTTCAGAATGCGTCATTCCTCTCGGATCTCGAAGTCGCCTTCGAAAACCAGATCGACAACGTCTTTTATCTCGGACCGCTCCGCGTTTATCCACAACGCGACTATCTTTGGTCCCGTTCGCGACCGCGCGATGTCGGCCTGCGGGGCGAGCAGACAATTGACGCCATCCTCGCGGCCACCGAGGCCGGAGAAAAGCGAATCCGTGTTCGTAAAGCCCCATTGCGGCCCTTCCAGGAAATGATCGCTTATTGGCTGCAAGAGATGGGGCTGATCCACTCGTTCGAGGTCGCCGAAATCGCTCCCGGATCGAATCGTTGGCAAGCGTCGGCGCAGGTTCGCAAGGGCGGCAGTCATGCGCTGCTTCCCGATGTCGGCTTTGGCGTATCGCAAGTACTCCCCGTCGTGACACTCCTCCAATATGTCCCGGAAGGTGCGACCGTGATTCTGGAGCGACCGGAAATTCATCTTCATCCACTGGCGCCAGCCCACCTTGCGGACGTCATACTCAACGCCGCCGAACGCCGAAACCTCCAAATAATCGTCGAGAGTCACTCCGAGCACCTCCTGTTGCGGCTGCAAAGGCGTGTCGCGGAAGGCAAGTTTTCGAACGACGACCTGAAGCTCTACTTTTGCGACGCGCCCAACGGCACGTCGCGCCTCGAACGGCTCGATGTCGACCTGTTCGGCAATATCGACAACTGGCCCGAGCACTTCATGGGCGACGCCTTCGGCGAGGCCGTCGCGGCGGAGAGAACGCGTTTGCAACAGCGGTCCGCGGCTGAATGAAGCGACGGGTCGTGGATACCAACGTCGCGATCGTCGCCAACGGTCGACCCACTAATGCCGGCCCGAAGTGCAGGCTGGCCGCCGTCGATGCGCTCTCCGATTTGGTCGAGAACGGTCGGATCGCCATCGATGCCGCCGGCGAAATGCTGGCGGAATACCGGCCGCATCTAAACTCGAAAGGCCAACCCGGCGTCGGCGATCGATTCATGTTTCTGGTCGTGCAGAATTACGATGGCAAGGTCGACCGCATCGCCCTTGGCAAGGCACCGAATAGCTCGTTTTCGACTTTCCAAGCGATCCGGCCCTCGCCAAATTCGATCCATCGGACAGGAAATTCGCGGCGGCGGCACGCAAGGCGGCGGCGCCCGTCATGAACGCCACCGATCCCGGCTGGTTCGATCACCGCACAGCCCTAAAACGAAATGGCATCAAGGTTGAATTTGTGTGCGGGTCGAACTGGCGGACCTGATTGACGGGCCGGCGGCTGCGTGCAACCAGTGAGCCATGCAGCTCTGGCAATTCTTCGAGCGCCGCCTCGAGCGGGCGGCGACGCCCTCCGAGCAGCCCCCGGCCGACGGGCTGCTGGCTTTCTACTGGTACTATGTTCGCCAGGCCCGGGCCCTGCTAGCGGCGCTGTTCGTCGCCGGCTTTTTCATGGCGGCGCTCGATGCCACCATCCCGATCTTCTTCGGCCATCTGGTATCCCTCTTATCGATCCACACACCCGAGACACTACTCGGCGAAGCCTGGCCCACGCTCGCCGTCATGGCCGTCGTCCTCTTGGTGCTCCGGCCTTCCGCCCTGATGCTGGAAAACGCCATCGCCAACCAGGCGCTCATTCCCGGTCTCGGCAATTTGATCCGCTGGCAGAGCCATTGGCATGTGGTGCGGCAGAGCTGGACCTTCTTCCAGAACGACTTCGCCGGCCGCATCGCCAATCGCGTCATGCAAACGGGCCCAGCACTCCGCGAGAGCGTGATCGCCGCCATCAACGCGGTCTGGTACATCCTGGTCTATGGCGGTATTGCTCTCGCGCTGCTGGCCTCGAACGACGTCCGCCTGGCCGTGCCGCTGCTGCTCTGGTTCACGGGCTATGTCCTGCTGCTCCGGCGCATCGTGCCCAGGCTGCGCGACCGCTCGCGCGCCATGTCCGAGGCGCGTTCGACCCTCACCGGCCGGATCGTCGACAGCTACACCAACATCCTGACCGTCAAGCTGTTTGCCCGGCCGCTCGACGAGGACGCCTTCGCCCGCGAGGCGGTCGACGAGCACACCCGCGCCTTCCAATGGCAGCTTCGCCTGATCACCGTGCTCCGGGTCTCGCTCGCCGGCCTGAACGCGCTCCTGGTGGTGGCGACGGCGACCGTCGCCGTCTGGCTCTGGGTCCTGGGCGAGGTCACGCTCGGCGCCGTCGCCATGGCGCTGCCGCTCACCTGGCAGATCGCCAATATCGCCGGCTGGGTGGCGCAGAACGTGACCTCGATCTTCGAGAATGTGGGCACGGTGCAGGACGGCATGCGCTCGATCGCCGTGCCGCGCCAAATGCGCGACGCGCCCAATGCCGTGCCGCTCCGCGTCGAGCGGGGCGAGGTTCGCTTCGAGGATGTCCGCTTCGGCTATGGCACCAGGCTCGGCGTACTGCATGGCATCGACCTCCATATCCGGCCGGGCGATCGCGTCGGCCTCGTCGGCCACTCGGGCGCCGGAAAATCGACGCTGGTCAATCTACTGCTGCGTTTCTACGCGCTCGAGGCGGGCCGCATCCTGATCGACGGCCAGGACATCGCCCATGTCACCCAGGAGAGCCTGAGAGCCCATATCGCCATGGTGACCCAGGACACCTCGCTCCTGCACCGCTCGATCCGCGACAATATCCGCTATGGCCGGCCCAACGCGAGCGAGGCGGACGTGGAGCGGGCCGCCGCCGGCGCCCATGCGCTCGACTTCATCGAGGGCCTTGAGGACTGGCAGGGACGGCGCGGTCTCGATGCCCATGTGGGCGAGCGCGGCGTGAAGCTTTCGGGCGGGCAGCGCCAGCGCGTCGCCATTGCCCGGGTCATTCTCAAGGACGCGCCGATCCTGGTGCTGGACGAGGCGACGTCGGCGCTCGATTCCGAGGTCGAGGCGGCGATCCAGGAACAGCTCGACCGGCTCATGGCCGGGCGCTCGGTGATCGCCATCGCCCATCGCCTCTCCACCATCGCCCGCCTCAATCGCCTGGTGGTCCTCGACCATGGCCGCGTCGTCGAGGCGGGCAGCCACGGCGAACTCTTGGCGGCGGGCGGCGTCTATGCCGGATTGTGGCGGCGCCAGTCCGGCGGCTTCCTCGACCGCGCGTCCTGAGACGGCCTGCCGGTGCGTTAGTCCGCGTCCGCCGCCAGGAACCAATCGAGGATCAGCGGGTTCTCGTCCCTGGGGTAGGTGTGCGAGAGATCGGCGATCTCGCGGTAGGCGACCTTGGCGCCGGCGGCGGCAAGCATATGCCGGGCGAGCCGCGCCATATCGACCGGGAACATCCAGTCGAGGGCACCATGCACTAGATAGATCGGTAGGCCCGCCAGCCGCTCGGGATCGGCCACCTCCAGCATCAGGGGATGGAAGCTGGCGGCAATGGGTGCCAGATGTGTAAAGGGCGACCCCTCGCCGAGCCCGCTCAACAGGCTGAAGCTGCCACCGTCGCTCATGCCGGTCAGCAGCAGGCGGCGGTCGTCCACGTTCCAGCGATCGCGCACATGGTCGAGCATCGCACCGATATTACCGGCGTCAACACCGGGCTCCATCAGCGACCAGGTGTCACCGACCGCCGTCGGCGACAGCAGGATGGCACCGCGGCTGCGCGCTTCCCGGAGCCAGCTCCACAAGAAGGTGCGACCATGTCCGCGACCGCCATGCAAGGCGACGATCAGGGGATGCGCCACGCCCGGATCATAGTCTTCCGGCACATAGAGCGAAAAGCCGCCGCGCGTGCCGGGTTCGTTGCTCGCATGCATGACACCCGCGTCGGGTCGCGCGGGATCGGCCGCCGCCAGGCTTTGGATGCGTGCCCGGTCGTCGCGCCGGCCCGGCTCCAGATAGAAGCGGCTCACGATCTCCAGCATCGGTGCCACGGTATAGAGCGTCTCGACGGAAGCGTGATAATGGCGGAGCGCCCGGTAGGCGACGAGCCGGCCATCGGGTGCCACCGCCGCCTCGCCAAGGCCGGCGAAGGCGAGCGCCGCGCTCTCGCTCGCCTGTTCCACGACCCGGCGGAATTCCAGTAATGGCTCGGGCCAGGGGGCAGCGCGAAAGGCCCCGAGAGCGGCGCCAAGCGCCGTGCCGTTCGCGGCAATCTTCGCCACCAGCTCCGCCAGCATCGGGGGATGCAAATGGCGCTGGGCGAAGCCCAGGGATTCGAGGCCATGCAGCAAGGCCGGCACCAGGCCCGTGATGGCATCGAGGACGGCGTCGGTCGGGTCACCCTCGGTCATGGCCCACTATGCCCCCGGCCGGCTCGGCTTTGGAAGGGCCTGGCGGGCTCGCCCGGACGGCAATTGACGGTATCCGGCAGTGGATGCGGGCCGACCCGAGCATGGCTGCCGGGCGCGGCGATTAGCTGGAAAATTGCTCAGAGGAGTTCGGCGAGGCGCCGACGGATGGCGGCGAGGTCAGCCGCCGCGAGCATCCCGATTCGCCGGCGGACCAGATCGTTGTTCAAGGTGAACAGCTTGAAGCGCACTACGCTCGGCGCATTGAGTCCGGCGGTCGCCAGATCCGTGATCGACACATCCGATTGCCACGATATGGCAACGGCGCGTGTAATCATCGCGAGGATCGTATGGCCATCCGTCGCGTTGAATTTTTCGGCGCTGAGCACGAGGGCGGGACGCGGTTTTGCGGCGGACCTGTCGCTGAACGGGAACGGGACGAGGACGACGTCAAACCGGTCCGAGATCATCGTAAACGCTGTCCGCGTCGCTGTCCCATTCCGCCAGCGTGCCGGCGAGAGCCTGGAGCCATCCGGCATCGTGCCTGGGAGCCTTGGTCAGCACGATCCGATCGGCCTGGAGGGCAAATGCCACCGCATCGCCCGGCTCAATGCCGAGCGCCCGGCGCATGCCAACCGGTATGGTGGTCTGGCCCTTGGCCGTCACCCGGGAATAGGACTTCTCCAATCGAGCCACCGCCATATGTATTACCGTAAGACGGTATACCATCGGGCGCTTCCAGGCAACCGTCCAGCACAGGCCCGCCTGCAAGCCTCTCGGCGGTCCCTCCGCATCGCCCGTTCCGGTTCGACACCGCCTTGCCGTCAGCACGTGACAAACGGCCGCGAATCGTTTATAGTGATTATCGAATGTTATTTCCGTAGGCGGCGGACGATGTACAAAAAAATTTAAATTTTACTTTTTTTTCAGAGTCTTATTTGGTTTGGCTTTGGCTTCGTTTGGGATTCGGGCGTTGCGGAAAATGAAAATAGGCGGCGTTGCGTCGATGCGCCCATGGCCGGGCGACCGGCCCGATCAAGCGCAACGCGGACGGTGGCATATGACCGGGATACGCCCGGCGGCAATCATGCGCTAACGTGCGGCAAGAAAAGTTTTGGAGGAACGCTCATGCCCAGCATCGGTTATATCGGCCTCGGCAATATGGGGGGCGCACTGGCCCGCCGCCTGCTGCTGAAGGGCGCGATCCATGTCAACGATTTGGACAAGGGGGCGATCCAGAAGCATGTGAAGCTCGGCGGCATCGCGAACCCGAGCCCGGCCGCGCTCGCCAAGCAATGCGACATCGTCTTGATGTGCCTGCCGACGTCGAACGAGGTTCGCCAGGTCATTTTCGGCAAGGGCGGCATCATCGAGGGCGCCAAGCCCGGGATACTCCTCGTCGACCAGACGACGGGCAACCCCATGGCGACACGCCAGATGGCGGCGGAGCTCAAGAAGAAGAAGATCGACCTGATCGATGCACCCGTCTCGGGCGGCGTCGCCGGCGCGGCGGCCGGCAACATCGCCATCATGGTCGGGGGCTCCAAGGCCCACTACGCCAAGATCGAGCCCATTCTCCGCGACATCAGCTCGGTCGTCTTCCATGCCGGCGATATCGGCAACGGCCAGGTGGCGAAGATCGTCAACAACGCCATTTCGGCAGGCCAGCGGGCGCTTTCCTTCGAGTGCATCGCCATGGGAGTGAAGGCGGGCCTCGATGCCAAGACCGCGGTCGAGATCGTCGCCAAGAGCTCCGGCAGCAACAATGTCGTGCTCAAGACCTTTCCGAACAATCTCTTCAAGGCCGACAATTTCGAATTCAATTTCACTCTCGCTCTGTCGCACAAGGATCTCTCGCTCGCGACCCAGCTCGCGGCCGACCTCGAATATGCCCTCGCGATTACGCCGGTAGTGCGCGAGCAGGTGATGCGGGCGATCAATCGCTCGGGCCGCAACGCCGACATCACCCGCATGCTGCATATGTACGAGGCCGATGCCGGCAAGCAGATCGGCGCCGTCGCGGAGCCCAAGGGCCGGCGCAACACCTAACAGGGAAGGGTCATTCCAATGCGACTGTTCACGACATGGGCATTCGCCCTGCTGCTTGGCTCGGGCGCGGCACTGGCCGACACTTGGCCCTCTCGCCCCGTGCGGGTCATCATCCCGTTCGCCGCGGGCGGCGGCTCCGACGTGGTCGCCCGGCCGCTCACCGATCGGCTCTCGCGCAACCTCGGCCAGCAATTCGTCATCGAATATCGTGGCGGCGCCGCCGGCGCCATCGGCATCGAGGGGGCGCTGAAGGCGCCCGCCGACGGCTATACCCTCATCATCGCCTCGAGTTCGCCGGTCACCGTGCTGCCGCGCCTGCGCAAGATTCCCTACGATCCCGAGCGCGACATGGTGCTGGTGGCGCGGCTTGGCGACGCCATGATCGGCCTCGGCGCGCACCCGACCCTCGCCGCCAATTCGGTCGGCGAACTGATCGACCTCGCCAAGCGTCAGCCCGGCAAGGTCGCCTTCGGCTCGGCCGGCCTCGGCACGGCGACCCAGATGTATGGCGAACTCTTCAAGCTCAGGGCCGGCATCGACATCACCCATATTCCCTACAAGGGCTCGGGTGAGTCGCTCCAGGACCTGCTCGCGGGTCATATCCAGATCGGCTTCGAATCGATCATCTTTCCGCATGTGAAGGCGGGCCGACTCAAGATGCTGGCGGTCGCCACCAACCAGCGCCTGCCCGAGTTCCCGGATGTGCCGACCATGGCGGAAGCGGGCGTCAAGGATTTCGACATGCCGCTCTGGCAGGGCCTGATGGCCCATATCGCGACACCGGCCCCGGTGGTCGAGAAGCTCAACGCCGAGGTCCGCAAGATCCTGGCCATGCCCGAGATGCGCGACGTCTATCGGGGTGTGGGCTATCTGGCGCTGGTCGAGACGGCGGCCGAAGCCCAGGCCCGCATGCGCCACGACATCGCCCTCATGGCCAAGATCATTACCGACGCCAACATCACCCTGGATTAACAGGCCGCTGAAAACCCCCTTTTTGTCTTTGCGAGGAGGCCGGCAGGCCGACGCGGCAATCCAGAAATCGGCGGATTGACGTCATTTTTCTGGATCGCCACGACTGCTTCGCAGCCTCGCGATGATGATGTGGACGGCCCCACCGATCC
>SHVR01000005.1 GCA_009694185.1 Alphaproteobacteria bacterium
CAAGCCATTGGAAGAACGATAAGATTGACTGCATTTGAGGGGTCACGGTTGGACGCGAAACGCGACCCCTCCGGAATCGACTATTCTCCAATGAACACAATGTGTTATAGGGCTTCACGGGTGGGGTCACGGTTGGACGCGATTTTACACACGCCCGACGATATCGCCCGGCGTCCCGATCCCGATGCTCTGACCTGGCACAACGAGCATTGTTTCAAGGGATGACCGGCGGCGCCGCTACCTACGCCCGATACGCCGAAGTAGACTGTTCAGGCGCCGGGACGTTGATAGCCAGCTTGAAGGGCCGGCACGTCTCTGTCGGCGACGGGGTGCGCCGACGGGCGAGGTTCGCACCATCCAACCCGTATTATTCGGCCATGATCGGCATCAAGTGGTGGGTGTAATGGTGGGTATAAAAACTAGTAATTTATTAACTAATTGAATAGATACATAAAATTATCGATATCTGGCGGATGGGGTGGGATTCGAACCCACGAGGCGTTGCCGCCCGCCGGTTTTCAAGACCGGTGCCTTCAACCGCTCGGCCACCCATCCGGGTCGGTCGCCTACAATGCGCGGCGAACCGCCGGAAACACCTCCTCGGCCAGCATGTGCATCTGGTCGACCACCAGTTGCTGGCTCATGCCGGGCCAATGAATGCCGGTCACCAAATTGGTGATACCAAAACGCCGCACCAAATCAAGGATTTGATCTGTCACTTCAGCCGGCGATCCGAACAGGAAGCGATCATTCATCAATTCGTCGAAATCCAGGTCTAAATGATCGGCCTTCGGCATCACCTTGTCCTGGCCCCACTCGTGATACGCCTTGTATTTGACCTCCAGCGAGGGCCGGGCGAGCTGGATGGCCTGGGCGCGCCCCCGGGCGACGAACACTTCGCGCATCATGGGGAATTCCGCCGGGAACGGCTTGCCACACTCGTCCAGCGCGCGCTTGTAGACATCCAGCTGCCGGGCGATCGTCTCGATCTTGTTGTGCGGGTTGACATACCAGGCATCGGACATGCGCGCCGCGCGGCGGATGGCGGGATCGGCGTTGGCGCCGATCCAGATGGGCGGCATGGGCTTCTGAACCGGCTTGACCGTGCAATTGGCACCCTTGAGCTCGAAATGCGAGCCCATCATGTCGACGAATTCCTCGCTCCAAAGGCGCTTGATCGCAATCAGGCACTCCTCGAACCGGCGGGCGGCGTCCTTTTGGGTGGTCCCGAACGCTTTGAACTCCACCTCCCGGTAGCCAATCCCGGTACCGAACACCACCTTGCCGTCGGAAATGATGTCGAGGGTCGCCACCTGCTCGGCAATGTCCAGCGGCTTGTGCAGCGGCAATAGCACCAGGCCCAGCACCAGGCGGAGGCTCGGTGCCTCCGCCGCCACCCGCGCGAGGAATGGGAATTGTTGGAGATATTGGAACGGCCAGGAACTGTAGTGCGAGCCCTTGACCACCGACGTGAAGCCGAGCTTCTCGGCGAGCCGGGCCTGCTCCAGCACTTCCTTGAAACGCACCCGCATGTCATCGCCCTGCGGGAATTGCCCGCGGATCATCAGGCCGAATTCAATCTTACGCGGCATCTTGTTTTCCTCTCGCGCTAGCCGGTGCTAAGTTAGACCGATTGGCGCGGAGGGGGAAGCGGATGCAAGTTCGAGCGGCGGTGGCGAATGCGGCGGGCCAACCCCTGAGCGTGGAGATGGTCGAGCTCGCGGGACCCAAGGCGGGCGAGGTGCTGGTCGAAATCAAGGCGACCGGCGTCTGTCACACCGATGCCTTCACGCTCTCGGGCGCCGACCCGGAAGGGATATTCCCCACCATCCTGGGCCATGAGGGGGCCGGCGTGGTGGTTGAGTGCGGTCCGGGCGTTACCAGCGTGCGTCCCGGCGACCATGTGATCCCGCTCTACATCCCCGAATGCCGGCAATGCAAATACTGCCTCTCCGGCAAGACCAACCTCTGCGTAACGCTCCGCCCAACCCAGGGCAGGGGCGTCATGCCCGACGGCACCAGCCGCTTCTCGCGCGCCGGCCAGCCGATCTGGCATTATATGGGCACCTCGACCTTCGCCAATTTCACCGTGCTGCCGGAGATCGCGCTCGCCAAGATCCGTCCCGACGCACCCTTCGACAAGGTCTGCTATATCGGTTGTGGCGTCACCACGGGCCTTGGCGCGGTCCTGAACACGGCCAAGGTCACAGCGGGCTCTAATGTCGCTATATTCGGCCTTGGCGGTATTGGCTTAAATGTCATTCAGGGTTGCCGTTTGGTGGGCGCCGACAAGATCATCGGCGTCGATGTTAATGTCAAAAAGCAGCCTCTTGCCGCAAGCATTGGCATGACGCATTTTATCAACCCTGTTAATGTTAAAGATGTGGTTAAAGAAATACAGGATTTAACCGATGGCGGAGTCGATTATAGTTTTGAATGTATCGGAAATGTAAATACTATGCGACAAGCCCTTGAATGCAGCCAAAGAGGATGGGGGGAGAGCACTATCATCGGGGTCGCCGGTGCCGGTCAGGAAATTTCTACCCGGCCATTTCAACTGGTGACGGGCCGGGTGTGGCGAGGCACCGCGTTTGGCGGCTACAAGGGGCGGACCCACGTGCCCCGGATCGTCGACTGGTACATGGAGGGCAAGATCAACATCGACGATTTGATTACCGCCGTCATGCCGATCGAACGCATCAACGAGGCCTTCGAGCGCATGCATGCCGGTGACGGCATCCGGAGCGTGATTACATTTTAGGGTCTCCGGTCAGGGGTAGCCGCCTGGCATTGGCGGTCGCGCTTGGATTCTGGGCCGGGGTTGCGGCCGCCGAGGACCCGCCTCGATTCGAATTTCCGGCGGCCTGCATGCCGGGCGAGACCTGCTGGCTGGTCAATCATGTGGATCACGAGCCGGGTTCGGGCGCGCGGGACTATGGCTGTGGCGGAAGAGTCTATGACGGCCATAAGGGCACCGATATCGGTTTGCGCAACCGGGCGGTTATGGACCGGGGCGTGGCCGTTCTGGCGGCGGCGCCCGGCCGGGTGGTTAGCGTGCGCGACGGGGTCGTGGACCGGGTCCACGCGGACGCGCACAAGCCCGACGTCGCGGGCAAGGAGTGCGGCAATGGCGTGCTGGTCCAGCATGGCAACGGCTGGGTCAGCCAATACTGCCATCTGCGTCGAGGCAGCGTAATGGTTCGGCGGGGCGAAGCCGTGACGGCGGGCCAAAGGCTGGGCCTTATCGGCATGTCCGGCCAGGCGGCCTTTCCCCATGTTCACTTCGAAATCCGACAGCACGACCGGGCCGTCGATCCGTTCACCGGGCCGGACCCGGAGGCGGGCTGTGGCCTAGGCGCCGCGCATCTCTGGGCGGTGGCGGCGCTGCCCTTGGTCGCCTACTCGCCCGTGGATATCTACGCCATGGGTTTCGCGGCCGAGCGGCCCGATGCGGATGCAGTGCGCGCCGGCCAACTGGATCTGCGAGTGCTATCGAAAGAGTCCCCCTATCTCTATGTCTGGGGTGACTTATTTGGTGTCCGGGCGGGTGACCGCTTACGTCTGGTCCTGCTTGATCCCGATAGCGGCGTGGTGCTCGACCATCGTGTCTCCCTGCAACGCGATCAAATCCGCTATCTTCACTATGCCGCCCGGCGCCGGACCGATACATCGTGGCGGACCGGCCATTACAATGCGTTTGTGGAGTTGGAACGACCGGGAATCAATGCCTTAACCAGGCGTCTTACGGTTATCCTGACAGTGGAGTAGGAGCCATGAACACCGCGACCGTGCTGTGCGACATTCGAGACCATATTGCCACCGTTACCATGAACCGGCCACCGGTCAATGCCCAGAATTAGCAATTTCATGAAGATATGATGCTGGTCTTCGACCGGTTGAGCGGCCGCGACGATGTCCGCGTCGCCATACTGACGGACCAGGGCAAGGTTTTTTCGGCCGGCGCCGACATCAAGGCGCGAGCCGGAGAGGTGCGCCAGGCGGGCGAGGGCTGGCAGCACAGCCGCCGGGCTCGAGAATGCTTCAATGCCATTATGGAATGCCGCAAACCGGTCATTGCCGCCATCAACGGCCCGGCGCTGGGCGCGGGCCTCGCCATCGCCGCTTCATGCGACATATTATTGTGTGCGGAGAACGCCGTGCTCGGCCTGCCTGAAATAGACGTCGGACTGCTTGGGGGTGGGCGGCACAGCATGCGGCTCTTTGGCCACTCGCGCACCCGGCGCATGATGCTGACCGGCTACCGCGTGCCGGGCCCGGAACTCTATCGGCTGGGGATCGTCGAAGCCTGTGTTCCCGCCGACAAGTTGCCGGAGACCGCCATGGCGTTCGCCCGCGAGATCGCGGCCAAGAGCCCGATCGCCGTCGGCCTCGCCAAGCATGCGCTCAATACCATCGAGGAAATGAGTCTCCGGGATGGCTATCGTTTCGAGCAGAACATGACGGCGGCGCTAGGTGGCACCGAGGATTCTCGCGAGGCCATGTTGGCCTTCGCCGAGAAACGGCAGCCCGTCTTCAAGGGCCGATAATCTAGTCGTTCGCTAGATGTTGCGCGTCAGAGGCATTTCTGAGACAAGATACCCCATGCTCCGTCGAATCTTCCTGCAATCCGCCACCGCCGCCGGCATCCTGTCGATGGCGCCCCGTGTCATGGCCGCGGCCGCGGATTTCGCCAGCTGGCTGCGCGATTTAGAGCGCGAGGCGGCCGAGCGGGGCATATCGGGGCGCACCTTGGCGTCGGCGTTGACCGGCGTCAGCCCGATCGCCCGCATTCTCGAGCTGGACCGCCGCCAGCCGGAAGTCACCCTGACATTCGAGCAATATCTGACCCGTGTGGTGCCGGACCGGCGCGTCCAGGCCGGTCAGGAGCGCCTCGCCAGGAACCGCCCGCTGCTTGACGAGATTAGTGGCCGCTATGGCGTGCAGGCGCGGTTCATTGTGGCGCTATGGGGGATCGAAAGCGATTTCGGGCGTATTACCGGGAGTTATCCCGTCATCGGCGCGCTCGCCACGCTCGCCTATGATGGGCGGCGCAGTGCCTTTTTTCGGCGTGAGCTGCTGGAGGCCCTGGCAATCATCGACCAGGGCCATATCACGGCCGAGCGGATGATCGGCTCCTGGGCTGGCGCCATGGGCCAAAGCCAATTCATGCCGTCCAGTTTCCGGGCCTATGCGGTCGACCATGACGGCGACGGGCGCCGTGACATATGGTCGAGCAAGCCAGACGTTTTTGCCTCTACGGCCAATTACTTACGGCAATCGGGGTGGAAATCGGACGAGACCTGGGGCCGCCCGGTTCGAGTGCCGGGCGGCCTGAATTTGCCGGTTGGCAACCTTGGCGCCGCGCAACCGCTTGGCGATTGGCAGGCCCAGGGGGTGCGAGCCACCGACGGCCGCGACCTGCCGAGCCGTGACATTTCGGGCTCACTGCTGGTGCCTGGCGCCGGCGCGCCACCCTTCCTCGTCTATGACAATTACCGAACCATTCTGAAATGGAACCGCTCGCATTTCTTCGCCATTGCCGTCGGCACCCTTGCCGATCGCATCGAAGGGAGTTAACCTCCAACATTTATTGCTCAATGGTAAAAGGTCTACCAGATCGTGCGGTCATGGCGGGCCCATATTTGGCTACCATCAGCCCTGCTGCTGCTGGTCGCTTGCGGGCCGACACGCACGGTCACCGAGGTTAGCCCCGGCGCGCCGATCTTGCCGCCGGTCGAGCGCGGCACCTACAAGGTCGGCAAGCCCTATCAGATCGACGGCGTTTGGTATTATCCGCGTGAAGATTTTGGTTATGCGGAGACTGGGATTGCCTCCTGGTATGGCGAGGCGTTTCATGCCAAGCGCACGGCCAATGGCGAGCGCTACGACATGACCGCGCTGACGGCAGCCCATCGAACGCTGCCGCTGCCGAGCCTGGTGCGGGTCACCAATCTGGAGAATGGCCGCTCGCTGGTGGTGCGGGTCAATGATCGCGGGCCGTTCGCGCGTGGCCGGATCATCGACATGTCGAGCCGGTCCGCCACCCTGCTCGGCTTCCAGGGGCAAGGCACGGCCAAAGTGCGAGTCGAGGTCATGGCACGGGAGAGCCGGCTCCTGGCCGACCTGGCGCGCGACGGCCGTTCGGAGCCGGAGCAGCTAGTCGCGCTTGGCAACCGCTTCGGTGTCGCCTATGGCGGCGAGCCGGTGCTGGCGTCGGTGCCGGTGCCAGCCACATCGGCGATCTTCGTGCAAGCCGGCGCCTTCACCATTGCCGATAATGCCCACCGATTGCAGGCTCGCCTCGCGAGTTTGGGGCCGAGCGCGGTTGCTTCGGCCGACGTGAACGGAACGCGGTTCTATCGCGTTCGCATCGGCCCCTTGGCCACCGTCGATGCGGCCGATGCCATGCTTGATCGGGTCGTGAGCGCCGGCTATCAACAAGCCAAAGTCATGGTCGAATGAGCGATAAAATGCTAAACAAATCCATATTTGTGAAATCTACGACCGGTATATTTATATTTCACGCAATCATTCGCTTTTGGCGCCTAGTGCCCGTATGGCTATGCCTAACGCTGCTGGCGCCGGCCGCCCATGCCCAGATCGAAACCGTGGCGCGCGCCGCGATCGTGATCGACGTGACCGGCGACACCGTGCTGTTGGAAAAGAATCCGGACATGGCAATTCCGCCGTCGTCCATGAGCAAGCTGATGACCGTCTATATGGTGTTCGACCGCCTCAAGCAGGGCCGGCTATCGCTCGACGACATGCTGCCGGTTAGCGAACGGGCCTGGCGCATGGGCGGCTCCAAAATGTTCGTCGATATCAACAGCAGCGTCCGGGTCGAGGATCTGCTGCGCGGCGTCATCGTCCAGTCGGGCAACGACGCCTGCATCGTGCTGGCAGAGGGATTGGCCGGATCGGAGGAAGCGTTTTCCGAAGAAATGACCCGGAAGGGCAAGGAAATCGGGCTCAAGGCGTCGGTTTTCCGCAACGCCAGCGGCTGGCCGCAAGCCGAGCATCTGATGACCGTCCGCGATCTGGCTGTCTTAGCCCAGAGGACCATCCAGGATTTCCCCGATTACTACCATTATTATGCGGAACGGAACTTTGTTTTCAACAAGATAACCCAAGGTAATCGGAACCCGTTGCTGTACAAAAATCTCGGGGCGGACGGGTTGAAGACCGGTCACACCGAAGCCGCCGGCTACAGCCTGACGGGGGCCGCCATACGCGATGGGCGACGGATTATCCTGGCGGTCTCCGGCCTCGGCAGTATGCGGGAGCGCGCCGCAGAATCCGAGCGGCTGTTGGAATGGGCCTACCGGGAGTTCGCCGTTACCCGCCTCTTCAAGGCGGGCGAACCGGTCGAGAGCATGCCGGTCTGGTACGGTGTCGCGAAGACCGTGCCTCTGACCGTGACCGCCGATGTCGCCGCCACCCTGCCGAAGGCGACGCGCAAGGACTTGAAGGTCACGGTGGCGTATGATGGCCCAGTCGCGGCACCCGTCAAGGAAGGTACCCGGCTCGCCACCTTGACCGTGAGCGCGCCCGGCATCGCCGACCGCGCGGTGCCGCTCGTGGCGGCGGGTGACGTGCCCAGACTGGGTTTCTTCGGGCGCATCGCGGCGACGCTCACCCAGTTGATGTTCGGGCGCTAAGTTGTTGACACATAAGGATTGCGGTGAAAGTGACGGGACGATTCATCAGCTTCGAGGGGGGCGAGGGGGCAGGGAAATCGACCCAGGTGCGGCTGCTTGCCGAGGCGCTCGGCCGCTCCGGCCGGGACGTCGTTGCCACCCGCGAGCCGGGTGGGGCACCCGGTGCCGAGGCGGTGCGCGCCCTCTTGGTTGAGGGCGACCCCGACCGCTGGGAGCCGCTGACCGAAACCCTGCTGCATGTGGCGGCGCGGCATGAGCATGTTCGCCGCCTGATCGTGCCGGCGTTGGCCAGGAACGCCTGGGTCATTTCCGACCGCTTCGCCGACTCCACCATGGCCTATCAGGGCTACGGTCTCGGGGTTGACCGCGCCGTCGTGTCGAAACTCAACCAATTCGCAGTCGGGACACTGCGGCCGGATGTCACCTTCATGCTTGATATATCGGTCGAAGACGGGCTTGCAAGAGCCTCCCGAAGAGTCGGATTTGAAACCCGTTACGAGCGCATGGGCAGGGCGTTCCACGCCCGCCTCCGGGCCGGCTTTCTGGACATCGCCGCCCACGAGCCGGATCGCTGCGCCGTGGTGCCGGCGGCCGGCGGTATCGACCAGGTCCACGGACTCATCAAGCAGGCGTTGGCCCGGCGGCTTGGGGTCCAACTCTGATGGCGGCCGATGCCATGGCCGGGACGGCCCGCGAGAGCGCCGATTTAGTCGGCCATGGCCCGGCGGAGCGGCTGTTTCTCGATGCCTGGCTATCGGGGCGGCCGCACCACGCCTGGCTATTGTCGGGGCCGCGCGGGATCGGCAAGGCGACACTCGGCTACCGGATCGCGCGCTTCGTGCTGGGGGGTGGCGGCGCACCATCGCTGTTTGGCACCGGACCCAGCGATTTGGTCATGGCCACCGATGATCCGGTGTTTCGCCGGGTGGCGGCGGGGAGCCACCCCGGCCTGCTGACCATCGAGCGGGGCCTGAACCCGCGCGGCGGCTTGCGCGCCGAGATCGTGGTCGACGACGCCCGGCGCGTGCACGACTTCCTGCATCTGCATGCGAGTGACGGTGGCTGGCGCGTGGTACTGGTGGACAGCGCCGACGAACTCAACGAAAACGCCGCCAACGCGCTCTTGAAAATCCTCGAAGAACCACCGGCCAAGGCGCTGTTGATATTGATTTGCCACAATCCCGGACGATTGCCGGCGACGATCCGCTCGCGTTGCCGGCGCCTGACCTTGTCGCCGCTCGGCAGCGGCGACGTGGTACGGCTCTTGCTGGCAAGGCGGCCGGGATTGGCGGAGGCACAAGCGACCATGCTGGCGGGCATCGCCGAAGGCAGTATCGGCGCGGCACTCCGTCTCGTGGACGAGGGTGGGGCCGAGCTCTCGGACGAACTATTCGGCCTGTTGCAGCCCTTGCCGCGGCTCGAACTTGGGGCGGTGCATCGGTTTTGCGATCGCCTGGCGGCACCAAGCGGCGAGGGTGCCTACCGGAGTGTCACCGATCTGTTACTGCCTTGGTGGCTGGCGCGCCAGGTCCGCGACCTTGTGGACAGGCGGGTGGATCGACCCGCGCTTGATCGCTGGGTGGCGGTGTGGGAAAAGATCGCCCGCCTGTTCGATCGGGCGGATCGGGTCAATCTCGATCGCCGGATGGTGGTCCTCACGGCGTTCCTTGCCTTGCAGGCGACGGCGCGGGCCGGTTGACCGAGCAATAAAACTCCCGGAGACGCGGCGCATGCCCGGCAAGACCCCAATTTATCTGACGACGCCCATCTATTATGTGAACGACGACCCGCATATCGGCCACGCCTATACGACCTTGGCCTGTGACGTGCTGGCCAGATTCAAGCGGTTGGACGGGTTCGACGTGCATTTTCTGACCGGTACGGACGAACATGGTCAGAAAGTCGACAAGGCCGCCCGCGCGGCCGGCGTCGACCCGCAAGCCTTCACCGACAAGGTATCGGGGAATTTCCGCGCGCTGGCCGAATTCATGGGCTGCTCGAACGACGACTTCATACGCACGACGGAACCACGCCATATTGCCGCTTCCCAGGCCATCTGGCGGGCGATCCTGGCCAATGGCCACATCTATCTCGGGAGTTATGCCGGCTGGTACGCGGTCCGGGATGAAGCTTTCTACGGCGAAAGCGAGCTCACTCAGGGATCGGCCGGCCAGAAGATCGCACCGAGCGGCGCCGAGGTGGAGTGGGTCGAGGAGCCGAGCTATTTTTTTCGCCTGTCGGCTTGGCAGGAACCGCTGCTGACGTTCTACGCCGATAACCCGGACTTCATCGCGCCCGAAACCCGGCGCAACGAGGTTCTGAGCTTCGTGCGCGGCGGCTTGCAGGACCTCTCGGTGTCCCGCACCAGCTTTGCCTGGGGCGTGCCGGTCCCGGACGACCCGGCGCATGTCATGTATGTCTGGCTCGACGCGCTCACCAACTACATCACGGGCGTCGGTTATCCGGATACGAAAAGCGACATGTTTTCAAAATACTGGCCGGCGAATTTGCATATGGTCGGCAAGGATATTCTACGCTTCCACGCAATCTATTGGCCGGCCTTCCTGATGGCCGCGGGTCTGGCGCCACCAAAGCGGGTGTTTGCCCATGGCTGGTGGACCAATGAGGGGCAGAAGATTTCCAAGTCGGTCGGCAATGTCATCAGCCCTTACGCCCTGGTGGCGCGTTACGGCCTCGATCCGATTCGCTATTTTCTGCTGCGGGAGGTGCCATTCGGCAATGACGGCGACTTTTCCCATCGTGCCCTGGTCATGCGCCTTAACAGCGAGTTGGCCAACGATTTTGGCAATCTGGTGCAGCGGGTCCTCAGTATGATTGCCCGCAATTGCGACGCAGCCGTGCCCGAACCCGGCCCGCACAGCGAGGAAGACACGCAACTACTTGATAGCGCGGGGAAATTGCTGGTGACTCTGCGGCGGAGCATGGACGCGCAGTCGTTTCACGAGGGCCTCGAGGCAATTTGGGCGGTGGTGCGCGCCGCCAACGTCTATGTCGACCGCCAGGCACCCTGGAGCCTGCGCAAAACCGATCCGGCGCGGATGCAAACCGTGCTGTATGTCTTGAGCGAAGCGATTCGCCACCTGGCGATCCTGACCCAACCGATCATGCCCGGCTCGGCGGGTCGTATCCTGGACCAGCTCGGGGTGCCAGAAACCGCTCGGACGTTCAACCATTTGGCCATTTGTCTCGAACCCGGAACGAAATTGCCGAACCCGGCGCCGATCTTTCCCAGGTTCGTTGCGGATGCCGAACAAGCGGCCCCGGCCGGGACTTCCGGAGATGGGCGGTAATGCTGGTCGACAGCCATTGCCATCTCGACTCCGGGACGCTCGCCGCGGAGCTCGACCAGGTCGTGGCGCGCGCCCATGCCGCCGGAGTCGGGCTCATGGTGACGATCTGCACCCGGCCGAAGCACTTGTCCGAGGTGCTGGCGCTGGTTGAGCGCTATCCAAGTGTTTATTGCGCCGTCGGCGTGCATCCGCATTATGTGGCGGAGGAGGGGCTGTTGCCAGTCGAAGCGCTGGTGGAACTATCTCGCCATCCCCGGCTCGTCGGCATCGGCGAAACCGGGCTCGACTATCACTACGACCGCAGCCCGCGCGAACTACAACAAGCGAGCTTCCGCAATCATATTCGGGCGGCGCGTTTGGCCGGATTGCCGTTTATCGTCCATTCGCGCAACGCCGATGCCGATACCGCGGCGATTTTGAGCGAGGAATTGTCGAAGGGTCCCGTTTCCGGGGTGATGCATTGCTTCAGCTCGGGACGCGATCTGGCCCTGAAGGCGGTCGGCCTCGGGCTCTATGTCTCGCTCGCCGGGATCGTTACCTTTGCCAATAGCGGGGCACTCCGCGACACGGTTCGCGAACTTCCCATGGATCGCCTGCTGGTGGAGACCGACGCGCCCTACCTCGCACCGGTGCCGATGCGCGGCAAACGCAACGAGCCCGCTTTCGTCGCCCACACGGCCGCGACCATGGCGCAATTGAAGGCCGTCACCATGGCCGAGTTCGAGCGCCAGAGTACCGGCAATTTCTTTCGTCTTTTCAATAAAATCCCCGCAAAAGTGCCGGACCTGTGATGCGCGTCACGGTGCTCGGCAGCGGCGCCTCGGGCGGCGTGCCACTGGTGGGCGGCGTGTGGGGCGCCTGTGACCCCGCCAATCCACGCAATCGGCGCCTCAGGCCATCCTTGCTGGTTGAAGGGGCGGGCGCCAGCATCCTGATCGACACCTCGCCGGACCTCCGGGCGCAACTGCTGGCGAGCGCCGTCGGCCGGCTCGATGCCGTCCTTTATACCCATGCCCACGCCGACCATGTGCACGGCATCGACGATTTGCGGGCGCTGAACTTTGCCACCGGCGCCGCCATTCCGGCCTATGGCAGCGCCAAAACCTTGGCCGAGATTGCCGATCGTTTCGGGTACGCTTTCATCAAGTCGGCGCCGCCCCAGAAGCCGGGCTGGACCCGTCCGGAGCTGACGCCCCATGTCATCACCGGCCCATTCCAGATTGCCGGGCTGGAGATCGTGCCGTTCGACCAGGACCATCACGTCACCATCAGCACCGGTTTCCGGATCGGCCGGTTCGCTTATTCGACGGACGTGGTTCGCCTCGACGAGGCGGCGTTCGCCACGCTCGCCGGGATCGAGGTCTGGGTGGTGAGTTGCCTTCGCGAAGAGCCGCACCCGATCCACGCCCATCTCGAGTGGGTGCTCGGCTGGATCGAGCGCCTGCGGCCGCAGCGGGCCATCCTCACCCATATGAATCACAGCCTCGACTATGCGACCCTGGCCCGGAAACTGCCGCCGGGCGTCGAGCCGGGCTATGACGGACTGGTTTTGGAGGTATGACGGAATATTTACCATAATGTATATTATGCGACTTATCGATACACGGAAATACCCCCTGGAGCGAGACATCCCATGACTTCCCCGCCGGCCATCGACCGTCTGATCCAGATCATGCGGCGGCTGCGCGACCCCGATGGTGGCTGCCCCTGGGACCTGGAGCAGACCTTCCGGACCATCGCACCCTATACGATCGAGGAAGCCTATGAGGTGGCCGAAGCCATTGCCGACGGCGACATGACGGCACTCCGTCACGAGCTCGGTGATCTGCTGTTACAGGTCGTCTATCATGCCCAAATGGCGAGCGAGGCCGGCGCCTTCGCCTTCGACGATGTCGTGATGGCGATTTCCGACAAGATGGTGGCGCGTCATCGCCATGTCTTCGGCCCGGCCGAAATCCTGTCCGCCGAAGCTCAAACTGGGGCTTGGGAGGACCACAAGGCGGCCGAACGCGCCCGCCGGGCGGTGGAATTGGGCCGGGCACCCGGTGTCCTCGATGCCGTGCCCCTCGCCCTGCCGGCGCTGACCCGGGCCGAGAAATTGCAAAAACGGGCCGCCCGCGTCGGGTTCGATTGGCCGGATGTGGCCGAGGTTCACGACAAGCTCGCCGAGGAGCTGGGTGAGTTGCGCCATGAGGTGGACATCGGGGCGCCATCCGAAAGACTGGCCGACGAACTCGGCGATGTGCTCTTTGCGGTCACCAATTTGGCCCGCCATCTGGGCGTCGACCCGGAAGCAGCGCTGCGGGGCACCAACGCCAAGTTCGAACGTCGGTTTCGGTGGATCGAAGGCCGGCTGGCCGAACAGGGCCGCTCCCCGGAAGAGGCCAGCCTCGCGGAGATGGAGGCCTTATGGCTTGAGGGGAAGGATCGGGAACGCCCCGAATAGGGTGTAACGCTTTTAACCCATATAACGACGGCCAAGGTCGGCGGGTCCCGTTTTCGAACCGAAGGGCATGAATTCCGATCGTTCCGCGGGCGCCGCCCCGATGCCGACTGTCCCAAGGCTCAGGTGACGGTCCCGCGCCAGACCGTGAAACCGAACAGCGCCATGGCCAGGATCGTAACGAGCGCGCCGGCAATAGCGAGGGGCTCGCCGGCATGGCCGGAATGGACCAACGCGACGCCTGGGATCATAACAATCAGGCCAACCTGGGCGAGCCAGAATTGGGCACGCGGCACGGCGCCTTCGGCGGCCTTTGGGCACAGGCGGTAGACCGCGCCGTAGAGAGCCATGGACACCCAGCCGAGCAGTAGCAGATGGGCATGGGCCGGATATGTGCTGTGATCCCTGCTCACGCCCATGGCGATGCCCCAGATCATACCGATGAGAGCATAAAGGACGGCGGCACGGAAATAGCGATTGGCGAAGGCTTCGGTCATGTGGCACCTCGACGGAGACGCAGGATTATCGAACCTCAAAATAGGTGTTAATTCATAATCCTATAGAATTATGTTGAGGCGACACTCAAGACCGGCTGGATGAGGGTGCGGTCGATATCTTCCCAGACGGCGCGATCGGGCGCCACCACCATGCCCGGGGTGGACTTGGTCGGCCGATAGGGTGCGCCATCGAAGAGAGCCACATGGCCGCCGGCTTCCTGGTGCAGCAGACAGCCGGCCGCGTGGTCCCAGGGGTTGAGGCGGGTATAGACGCCGAAATGCATGCGGCCCCAGAACCGCGCCAGATATTCCTGGCCCACACTCCTGGTGTTGAAGACGAGACCGAGTCTGCCCCGGCCGCGTGCCCATAGGCCGCGATAGGCCTCGCTTTCGCGGAACCGTCGACCATAGATCGAGCCCGTCATGTGGTAGAGGTTGTTGGGCCGGGCGATAGTGAGCTTGCGGCCATCCATGGTGGCGCCGTCGCCCAAGCTGCCCATGGCCATGCGCCGACCGACCGGATCGTAAATCCACCCCGCCCGGGTCTCGCCGTTCATGACCAGTGCCACGATGACCGCGAACAACGGCACACCGGCCGCAAAATTGGCGGTGCCGTCCAGAGGGTCGATGACCCAGACCGGGGATGGACTAACCAGGGCATCGGCCAAACGCGGATTGTCGGCGAATGCCTCCTCGCCCAATACGACGGAGCCGGGCAAGAGGTCCGCCAGGACCCGGCCGAGCCGCTTCTCCATGGCCAGGTCGGCCACGGTGACGAAATCGTTCGGCGCCTTCTCGGCCACATCGGCCGGATCGAGGGCGCTGAAGCGCGACAGAATCTCTTCCGCCGCGGCCTCGCGGATGAGGGCGGCAACGCGATCCGGATCGGTCGGCAACGAGCGCGCCCCGATCGTGCCCGACTAAGCTACCACCCCTAAAATGTCCGACTCTTTCATGATCATGAGGTCGTCGCCGTCCATCTTGATTTCGGTACCCGACCATTTGCCGTAGAGCACCCTGTCACCAACCTTGACGGCCATCGGTTGCAGCGTGCCGCCCTCGTCCCGGGCCCCGGGACCAACGGCCAACACTTTGCCTTCCATCGGCTTTTCCTGGACCGTGTCGGGGATAATGATGCCGCCAGGGGACTTCTGGTCGGCCTTGACGGGTTTGATCAAGACACGGTCTTGGAGCGGTTTGAAGGCCATTATTCTCTCCATTGAACGGGGCCATCGCATGGGGCGGGTGGACCCTATCCGGGAGTGGGTGCGGAATCAAATACCGATATTCGGAAAACGGTGCTGGAAGCGGGCGAGATCCGCGCTTTCCAGGCCAACCGCCATATGGGCACTGGCCGAGTCGTCCTCGCGGGCAACGACTTGGCCGTGACTGTAGAGCCAGGCGATGGCGGCGCCGTCGCTGAGTGGCAAGACGAGGCGGACGACGCGCCGGCTGTCGCCGAGCGCCCGGTCGATCACCTTAAGTAGGACATCGCTCCCTTCGCCGGTCAACGCGGAAACCGGAACCGCGTTGCGCGCGCCGTGTTCGGGCCCGGCGTACGGCGGCAACAGGTCGATCTTGTTCAGGACCTCGACGATCCGACCATCCTCGCCACAGTCGATGCCAAGCTCTTGCAAGACGATCTCGACGTCGCGTTTTTGAGCGTCGCTGTCGGGCTCGGCGATATCGCGGACATGCAGGATCAAGTCGGCCGAGAGGACTTCTTCGAGCGTCGCGCGGAACGCTGCAACGAGTTGGGTCGGCAGGCGGGAGATGAACCCGACCGTGTCCGACAGGATCACCCGTCGTCCGGACGGCAGCACCAGAGCCCGCATGGTCGGGTCGAGGGTGGCGAACAGCATGTCCACTGCCACGACCTCGGCCTTGGTCAGGCGGTTAAAGAGGGTGGACTTGCCGGCGTTGGTGTAACCGACCAGCGCCACCACCGGATAGGGCACGCGCTGGCGGGCCTCGCGATGCAGGCCCCGGGTCCGGGTCACCGTTTCGAGCTCGCGCTTGATCTTGGCGATGCGCTCGTCGATCAGGCGCCGGTCGATTTCGAGCTGGCTTTCGCCGGGTCCACCCAGGAAACCGAAGCCACCCCGCTGGCGCTCCAGATGCGTCCAGGATCGGACCAGGCGGGTGCGCTGATAACCGAGTGCCGCGAGCTCTACCTGCAGGCGGCCTTCACGGGTCTGGGCCCGCTCGCCAAAAATCTCCAGAATGAGCCCGGTCCGGTCGATGACCTTGGCCTTCCAGGCGCGCTCCAAATTACGCTGCTGTACCGGTGTGACCGGACCGTCGACCACCACCAGGTCGGCCTCGTCCAGGGCCACCTGCTCGCCGATCGCCGTCACCTGCCCCGGTCCGAACAGCGTCGCCGGCCGCGCCCGCGGCACCGTTATGGCGCGCCGGCCAACGACGGTCAGATTTATCGCGGCCGCTAGGCCGACCGCCTCGTCAAGGCGTGCCTCGGCGCTCCGCGCCTCCGGGCTCCGGTCGGCGCGCAGAATTGGCAGCAGAACGAGTGCCCGCCCCGTCGCCTGGCCTCGAACCGCCGCCCCAGTCACTCGGCCGCAACCGCTGCTTCGTCTTCGGCGTTCTCGAACAATTGGATCGGCCCGGCCGGCATCACGGTCGATATCGCGTGCTTGTAGACCAGTTGCGAATGGCTATCCCGGCGCAGCAACACCGAAAAATTGTCAAACCAGCCGATCACTCCCTGCAATTTGACCCCATTGATCAGGAAGATCGTCAATGGGGTCTTGGTCTTGCGGACATGGTTAAGGAAAACATCCTGAAGGTTTTGGTTTTTTTGCGCTGTCATAGCCGATCCCTGTTTTGTTTTCGGCGCTCGGCCAGTGACCGAACCCCATATTTTTAAGTACTTACCAAGAGACGATCGCCGCCATCTTCCCGGACCCGACTATCATATGGAAAATCGGCGGCCCCGAACAAGGTCTACCAGCCCGGCCAGCCCGAGAAATTCCAAATCGGGCCGATGCTCGTCGCCGAGCGGGTTCGGATTGCCGCCCGCCTGACTGACGATGAGCGCCAGGCAGCCGGCATTGCGGGCGCATTGAAGATCAGTCACGGAATCGCCGACCAGCCAGACATCCTCGCCGGCCGCGATCTCCGAGCCCTGGAGCGCCAGATGGACGGGTGCGGCGGCGGGCTTGTCTTCGGCCGCGTCGCCGGCGCCGACGATCCGGCTGAAATAATGCGCCCAGCCGAGATGCTCCACCTCAAGCCGGAGATAACCGCCTTGTTTGTTGCTCACGAGGGCAAGATAGAAACCGGCATCGGCGACGGCGGCCAAGAGTTCCGGGGCTTCGGGCAGCACGCGGAGATCCGCCAGATGCCGCGCTTCGAACTCGCCATAGAATTGCTCGCGGGCGGCTTGCCAGTTGGCGCCGAAAATGCGCGGGAAGCTGTCGCGTTGCGAGCCGCTGATGCGGGCGTAAGTCTCGGCCATGCTCCAGGGCGCCATGCCGTGGCGGGCCAATGTGGCGTTGAGCGCGGCGTGGATGACCGGCCAATTGTCCACGAGCGTGCCGTCCCAGTCGAACAGGACGGCGCGGGGGCTGGGCGGCGGCTCCGTCACCGCGTGGCCCCGGCGCCGGTCATGTAGCCGCGATAGGCCGCGTATAATTTCTGGGCGATCGAGCCGGGCTTGCCATTGCCGACCACGGCCTCGTCGATCTCGACCACCGGCGTCACATAGGACGTGGCACTGGTAACGAACGCTTCCCTGGCCCGCTTCGCCTCTTCGAGGCTGAACGGCCGCTCGACAAAATCGAGGCCCTCCTCGCGCACCAACTGGAGGACCGAGCGCCGGGTGATCCCACTCAGGATCTCGTGCCCGGATGGGCGGGTGACCAGCTCGCCTTCGCGGGTCACGATCCAGGCATTGGACGAGCCGCCCTCGGTCACGTTGCCGTCTTCGTCGACGAGCCAGGCTTCATAGGCGCCGGCTTCGCGCGCCTGCTGCTTGGCAAGGACGTTGGGCAGCAGCGACACCGTCTTGATGTCGCACCGCCCCCAGCGGATATCCGGCACCGAGATCACCTTCACGCCGTCCTCCATCATGGCGGCCCCCGGACGCGGCCGGCGGGCGGCCGTGATCACAACCGCCGGCTGCGCCAGCTTCGGGAATGGATGATCGCGGCGGGCCACACCCCGGGTCATTTGGATATAGATGATCCCATGCTGGAAATAGTTCCGGCGCAAGACTTCGCGCATGGCGATCTTGAGCGCGGCGCGCCGGATCGGCCAAGCGATGCGCAATTCCCGGAGCGAGCGATCGAGGCGATCGAGATGGGGCTCCTCGTCCACCAGCAGGTCATCGACCACCGGCACCACTTCATAGACACCGTCGGCAAACTGATAGCCGCGGTCCTCGACATGCACGCTCGCCTGGCGGTGCGGCACATAGCGACCGTTGACATAGGCAATTCTGGACATGGCGTCACCCCTCCAATCAGAAAAACCGGCGTCCTAACCCCGTTCCGCCGACATTGCCACGCCGAGCAGCTTGAGCTTGCGGTGCAAGGCCGAGCGCTCCATGCCGATAAAGCTTGCCGTGCGCGAGATGTTGCCGCCAAACCGGTTGACCTGCGCCATCAGATATTCGCGCTCGAACATCTCGCGCGCGTCGCGCAACGGCAGGCTCATCATCTCGCCGCCCTTGTCGGAGCGCAGCATGGCCGGCGTGATGGCGAAGATTTCCGGCGGCAGCATGTCGGCGCGGAGCGTCTGGCGCGGATCGCCGGGCACCATGATTAGCAGCCAGTCGATGACGTTGCGAAGCTGGCGGACATTGCCGGGCCAGTCATAGGACTGTAATGCCGCCAGCGCGTCCTCGCCAAGGTCGCGGGCGGGCAAGCCGGACACCATGGTCGCGTGCGCGAGCAGATGGCGGGCGAGCACCGGTATGTCCTCCCGGCGATGGCGCAAGGCGGGTATGTGCAGCGGCACGACGTTCAAACGATAGAACAGGTCTTCGCGAAAGTGCTGCGACTCGATTTCCGCCGCCAGATCCTTGTTGGTCGACGCGATGACACGGACGTCGACCTCGACCCGCCGCGTTCCGCCCAAGCGTTCGAAGGTCTGCTCTTGCAGCACCCGGACGATCTTACCCTGGGTCTCAAGGGGCATGTCGGCCACCTCGTCGAGGAACAGGGTGCCGCCGTGGGCCTGCTCGAAAAAACCGATCTTGCGACCGCCTTCCCCATTGCCCAAGGCCCGCTCGGTCCCAAACAGTTCGATCTCCATGCGGTCCGGACTCATGGCCGCGCAGTTGACCACGATGAATGGCGCTTCCGCCCGGCGCGACTGAGCGTGCAGGACCCTGGCGGCGAGCTCCTTACCGGAACCGGCCGGCCCCGTAATCAAGACGCGGCTGCCGGACGGTGCCACCCGCTCGATCGCCTGACGCAGCGCATGGGTCGCCGCCGAGACACCGATCAACGCCCTCTCGCCGCCCGCCCGCAGCCTGAGCTCGAGATTCTCCCGCTTGAGGCGCGCCGCCTCGATCGCGCGTTCGGCGACGAGCAGCAGGCGGCTGCTCTTGAACGGCTTTTCGATGAAGTCGTAGGCCCCTTCCTTGATCGCCGCGACGGCGGTCTCGACGGTGCCATGACCGCTGATCATGACGACCGGCAAATTGGGATGATCCTGCTTGACGGCGCGCAGGACGTCGATGCCGTCGGTTGGGCTACCCTCCAGCCAGACGTCGAGAATGACCAGGCTGGGCGGGCGCTTGCGGACCGCCTCGATGGCCTCGGTGGAGTCTCGGGCCTCGCGCGCGGTGTAACCCTCGTCTTCCAGGATGCCGCCGATCAGCATCCGGATGTCGGCCTCGTCGTCCACGATGAGAACTTCATGCGCCATGGGCATGCGTCTTTAATGGTTCGCCCAGGGTGACGTCCGTGGCCGCGCTCGTCTGTCGTCTCGAACCGGTCGGAAAAACCAATGTCACCCGCGCGCCCCCAAACTCGCCATCCTCCAACAGCAACCGCCCACCATGGTCTTCCATGATCTTGGCGACAATGGCAAGCCCCAGGCCGGTACCCTTGGCGCGGGTCGTCACATAGGGCTCTGTCAATCGATCCCGGTTTTGTTGCGGCAAGCCGATCCCGGTATCGTCGGTGACGATCTTGATGGCACGGTCTTCGACCCAGAGCGCGAGGTTGATCTCGGACTCGCCCGCGGCAAGTCCCTTGCCGGCGGCGCCGTCTCGAACCCGGCGAGCCTCGATCGCTTCGGCTGCGTTGGTCAAAAGATTGGTGAGTGCCTGCCCGACCTGCCGGGCGTCGCAGTCGAGCAGCACGGGCGCCGACGGCAGCCTCAGGCGATAGCGGATCGCGGCATGGGCATGGCGTTGCAAGACGACCGCCTGCTCGATCAGTTTGGCGAGATCGCATGGCCGCATGACCGGCGCCGGCATGCGGGCAAAATCGGAAAACTCGTCGACCATCCGGCGCAGGTCCTCGACCTGGCGCACGATCGTATCGGTGCAAAGCGCGAATGTCTGCGGGTCGCTTTCGATCTCGGCGAGATAGCGGCGCTTAAGGCGCTCCGCCGACAGTTGGATCGGGGTCAACGGGTTCTTGATTTCATGCGCGATACGGCGCGCCACATCGCCCCATGCCGCCTTGCGCTGGGCGGACAGGAGTTCGGTAATATCGGTGAAGGTGACGACGCCGCCGCCATCGCCGCTGATATCGGGGGCCTCGCTCGCCGCCCGCACCAAGAGGGTGCGCGCCTGACTGTCGATGACGATCGGCACCTGGGATTCGACCAGCTCGCCGGGCCGGGTCAGGGCATCGGCCACGATATCGGCAAGTTCCGGAACCACGTCACCCAGCGGTTGGCCGATACAGCGCTCTAGGTCGAGGCCAAGCAGGTCGGATGCCGTCCGATTGGGGAGATTGAGCCGGCCGTCCTGGTCGACACCGATAACGCCGGCCGCGACCCCCGACAGGACCGCCTCGGTGAAGCGTCGCCGTTCGTCGAGCTGGCGATTGGCGTCGATCAATTCGGCGCGTTGGGTGCCAAGCTGGTTGGTCATGCGATTGAACGCCCGGCTGAGGGTACCGAGCTCGTCCGCGTCGGAAGCGTCTTGCACCCTGACCGTGAGGTCGCCGGCCCGAACCCGTTCGGCCGCTTCGACCAGTTCGCTCACGGGGCGGGCCAGGCGCTGAGCGAGCGCCACGCCGACCCACACGGCCACCAACAGAAACAGCAGCGATATCATGGCGAAAATCAAGCCGAATGTGACCTCGATATCGCCGCGCTGGCCCTCCAGTCGCTCATAGTCGCTGACCGCGTCCCGCACCCTGTCGAGGTGATTGAGGACACGCCGCTCGACATAGCGTCCGACATAAAGGAAGAGATCGCCGATTTCATCGAGACGGACCAGGGCGCGAATACGGTCCTCGGTTTCATTCACCAGTACCGCGACGCCGCCGCGCCGGGCTTCGTCCAGCGCCCAGTCCGGAACCGTCTCGAACTCGAGGCGGTAAGTAAGCCCCGAGCGCGCCACGATGTTACCGCCGGAATCGAAAATCACGGCTTCCGGCAGCCCGCGAAAGACCGTTTGCGTCTCGATAACCCGTTGCAGGCGCGCGGGATTGGCGAGCAGCGACGGACCCGAGCGATTGATGTCATTGGCCATGGCCAGCGTATCGCCGGCGATCACTTGCTGGTGCTCGCGCATATAGGCTTGCGCCACGGCGATGGATTCGGTGAGCGCGGTGCGCACCCGCTGACTGAACCAGCCCTGGAGGCCGAAATGGAAGAACAGCACGGAAAATACCGCCACCAGGATGGTGGGAACCGTGGCCACCACGCTGAAGAGGAACACCAATCGCACATGCAGCCTGGATCCCGCGAGCCGCCGGCGCCGGTCGACCCAGAGTTCGACAACCCGCCTTGCGATCACGGCGGCCAACAGCAGCAGGAAGACCAGATCGACATTGAGAAGAATCAGCACATTGGTCGGATTGCGCGGAATGAAGGGCGCGGCATCCGTCATGACGAGGTAGCTCACAAGCGCGCTCACAAGCGCGGCGGCGGCAAGACCCCAGGCCAACTTCTGGGCAAGGCCCACGCGGTTGACCCACCGGCGCACGCGGTGGGAGGGCAGGCTCGGCACGGGTAGCGGCTCAATGGTCATGGTAAAAGCGGGTCCAACCGTCTGACATGTGCCCCCGCGGGCGGGATTGCATGTCTATCTTAGCCCCCGGACCACGGGGATATCCAGTTCGCGGATTTTCTTCCTGAGCGTGTTGCGATTGATACCCAGCAATTCCGCCGCCTTGACTTGATTACCGCGCGTCAACGCCAGGGTGAGCGCGATCAACGGCCGCTCGACCTCGCGCACCACCCGGTCATGCAGGCCCGGTGCCGGCAGGCCATCGCCGTGGGCGGCAAAGTACCCGCGCAGATGGCGTTCGATCGACGATCCGAAGGACTCGTCCTCGGCAACGACCGTCGTTCCGCCCGTCTCGATCGGGTGCGCCTCGCTCAGTTCCGCCTCGACGATCTGGGCGTCGATTTCTTCCTGGGCGTAGAGCGCCGCCAGGCGGCGGACCAGGTTCTCCAGTTCGCGCACATTGCCGGGCCAGCGGTGCCGCCTGAGACGCTCGATGGCGGCGCTGTCGAGACGCTTGGCCGGCAATCCCTCTTTGATGGCTTGCGCCAGAAAATGTTGCACCAGGGCGGGAATGTCCTCGCTGCGCTCGCGCAAGGGCGGCAGGCGCACGGGAACCACGTTCAGCCGGTAGAACAGGTCCTCGCGAAAGCGGCCCTGGCGGATCAGTTGGCGCAGATCATGGTGTGTTGCCGCGACGATGCGCACATCGGTGCGGATCGCGCCGCGGCCGCCGACGGACGTGTATTCGCCTTGTTGCAAGACCCGGAGAAGGCGGGTCTGGGCATCGGGTGGCATGTCGCCGATTTCGTCGAGGAACAGCGTGCCGCCCTCGGCCTGCTCGAAACGGCCGATGCCGCGATTGGTGGCACCGGTAAAGGCACCCTTTTCATGGCCAAACAGTTCGCTTTCAATCAGCTCGCGCGGGATGGCCGCCATGTTCACGGCAACGAACGGACCGTTGCGCCGTTTGCCATAGTCGTGCAGGGCGCGCGCGACCAGTTCCTTGCCAGTCCCCGACTCGCCGGCGATCATGACCGTGAGGTCGGTGCCCATCAGCCGCGCCAGAACCCGGTAGATGTCCTGCATGGCGGGCGAGCGGCCGATCAGCGGCAATTGTCCCCCGCCCTCCTCCGCCTCCAGCTCGGGCTGGCGCTCCTGGGGGTGCGGTTCGGTCAGCGCTCGCCGGACGACATTGACCAGCTCCTTCAGATCGAAGGGCTTGGGTAGATATTCGAAGGCGCCACGCTCGGTCGCCTTGACCGCCGTCATGAGCGTGCTGTGGGCGCTCATGACCACGACGCGCAGATCGGGCCGGAGCTTGCGAATGCGCGGGATCAGGTCGAGGCCGTTTTCGTCCGGCATGACCACGTCGGTGATCACCAGATCGCCCTGGCCGTCACTGACCCAGCGCCAGAGAGTCGCGGCCGTGCCGGTGGTGCGTACTTCATAGCCGACGCGCGCCAGCGCCTGGGTCAGCACCGTCCGGATGCCCCGATCATCGTCGGCGATGAGGATCGTGGACGCCATCAGATTGCCTCGCTGTTGGTGCTGACCGGCAGCATGACGCGAAAGACGGTTCGCTTGGGCTCGCTATCGAACTCGATGACCCCGCCGTGATCGCCGACGATCTTGGCGACCAGCGCCAGGCCGAGGCCATGGCCAGAGGGCTTGGTGGTGACGAACGGATCGAAGAGATGGCCGCGTAGATCCTCGGGGATACCGTGGCCGTTGTCCTGCACGCTCACCTGGAGCGGCAGTTGCACGCGGTGCGACGTGCCGGGGAGCGCCAGGCGCACGCCATGGCGATAGGCCGTCGAAAGAACCACCTCGCCACCCGCTTCCGGCACCGCGTCGACGGCGTTGCGCACCAAATTGAGGAACACCTGGATGAGAAGGTCGCGGTTGCCGAAGACCGGGGGCAGCGACGGGTCGTAGGTCTCGACCAGCCGCACATGGCGAGCGAAGCTCGTCTGGGCGATCTTGCGCACCTGCTCCATGACGCGATGGATATTGACGGGTCTGCGCTCCAAGGGCCGCTGGTCGGAAAACACCTCCATGCGGTCGACGAGCTGGCAGATGCGATCGGACTCATCGCAGATCAGGCGCGTCAATTCCCGGTCCGCCGGGTCGGCATTCTCCTCGATCAGTTGCGCGGCGCCACGAATACTGGCCAGCGGGTTCTTGACTTCGTGGGCGAGGATCGCCGCCATCCCCATCACCGAGCGAGCGGCGTTGCGATGGGTCAATTGCTGGTCGATTTTTTGCGCGACCGAGAGCTCCTGGATCGCCAGCACAATGTCGCCCCTGCTCTGGCCGTCGTCGCCCGGCACCGGCGCCAGCTGTAGCGTCGTGGCGGGTGCCGCAAAGCGCGGGCCGTCCAGGCTCACGCCATATTCCGTCAAGCTATGCCCGCCATCGCGGACTTGGCGAATGAGGTCGAAGATCGGGTGATCCGGCGCGAGGATGCCGGTCAGAGGCTGCCCTTGGACTTGGCTGGCGCTGGCCTTGAACAAGTGCTCGGCCGCCGGGTTGATATAGCGGACAATGCCGGCCCCATCGAGCAGCACCACGGCATTGGCAAGCGCGCTCAACATGGCCGCATAGGAAGGTATCTCATGATGACCGATGGCCGGGGTCGGAGCGGGCGGGGGTTCCGTCCGGTGCGCGCGGTGGGCGATCATGCCAAACTTCGATCGTTCGAGTAAATGCCCATAATTTAACCATGTTAATATATTGCCTATAAATTAAACTATCGCCCGTGGCGGGCGATCCCGCAAGCGAATTGCTGTTGCAGCGCAATAGGCGCGGCCGCTATGAGAATCGGCGCGAAAGGGAGACGGCATCCGCCATGACCAGCTCGCGAACGAACGATGGAGGGCCCGCCGTTATCGACTGTGTGGCACTCATCGTCGCCGCCGGGCGCGGTGAACGCGCGGGCGGCGGGTTGCCCAAGCAATACCGCGCCGTAGCGGGTGTCGCGGTATTGCGGCGCAGTATCGTGGCGTTTGCCGGCCATCCCGGCGTCGGAGCCGTTCGCTGTGTGATCCATGCGGGCGATAGGGCTCTTTATGAGGCGGCGGTTGAGGGTCTCGATCTTCTTGAACCGACCCCAGGGGGCGCCACCCGGCAGGAGTCGGTGCGTTTGGGTCTGGAGAGCCTGGCGTTACTCGCTCCACGCCTGGTGTTGATCCACGACGCCGCCAGGCCCTTTGTTTCGCCGGCTGTGATCGACGCGACGCTCGCCGCGTTGGGCGAGACTGAGGGCGCCATTCCGGGGCTCGCGGTGCATGATACGCTGAAGCGTGCGAAGGCGGGCCGCATCGAGGCAACCGTCGAACGCGCCGGCCTCTGGCGCGCTCAGACGCCGCAAGGGTTTCGCTATGGGGCCATTTTGGCGGCCCACCGGAGGGTGGCGGGCCGAGAGCATAGCGACGACGCGGCGGTGGCGGAAGCCGCCGGCATGGCGGTCCGGATCGTCGCCGGCAGCGAGGACAATGTGAAGCTCACCACGTCCGAGGATTTCAGCCGCGCCGAGCGCGCCTTGACGATCGGGACAGATCGGATCGCGGTCGGCTCGGGCTTCGACGTGCATGCCTTCGGACCGGGCACTTCGGTCAGGCTCTGCGGCGTTACGATCCTGCACGACCAGGGCCTGGCCGGCCATTCCGACGCCGATGTCGGCCTCCATGCCTTGACCGACGCCATCCTCGGCGCGCTCGGCGAGGGCGACATCGGCAGTCACTTCCCGCCAAGCGAGGCGCGGTGGAAGGGCGCGGACTCCGCCCTCTTTCTTCGCCACGCCGCCGATCTGGTGCGCGACCGGGGCGGCCGGATCGAGCATGTCGACGTGACGCTGATCTGCGAGCGGCCGAAGGTCGGCCCGCATCGCGGTGCCATGCGCCAACGCGTGGCCCGGATTCTGGACTTGGCCATCGCGGCGGTCGGCATCAAGGCGACCACGACCGAGGGCTTGGGTTTCACCGGCCGACGCGAGGGCATTGCCGCGCAAGCCGTCGCCACGCTCCGGCTGCCGCTGCTCGCCGGCTGATGGGCGGGCAAGCGCGCGCCGCCCGCCTGATCGCGACCGGCTTCGGCATCGGCAAGCTGCCCTGGGCACCCGGCACATGGGGCTCGCTAGCCGCTCTTCCCCTGGCTTGGGCGATCGCGGGGTCGCTCGGCCCGGGCACGCTGCTTTTGGCGGCGCTCGCACTCTCGGCGCTCGGCATCTGGGCGGTCGGGCGCCATGCGCTGGAGCTGGATCAGCAGGACCCCGGTTGCATCGTCGTCGACGAGGTGGCGGGCCAGTGGCTGGCGCTTGCCTTCGTGCCGCCGGACCTCTGGCTCTACTGCCTGGGCTTTCTGCTGTTTCGTCTCGCTGATATCGTGAAGCCGTGGCCGGCGAGTTGGATCGACCGGCAGATGACGGGCGGCGCCGGCATCATGGCCGACGATCTGGTGGCCGGACTCTATGCGGCGGCGGCGCTCGCCATGATCGGGGAGTGGCTCTTATGACGACGCTCTTTCCCAAGGCGATCCTCGACCTGGCGGCGGCGGTGCTCGACGATTATCGCCGCGCCGGCCGGCGGCTGACGACGGCCGAAAGCTGTACGGGTGGCCTTGTCGCCGGTGCCTTGACCGAGATCGCCGGTTCGTCCGACGTGGTCAGGCGCGGCTTCGTGACATATTCCAACGCGGCCAAGGTCGAAATCTTAGGTGTTCCCGAGGCGGTGCTGGAACGCCATGGCGCGGTCAGCGCCGAGACCGTGCTGGCCATGGCCGAAGGGGCACTCGTCCGGGCCGGTGATGACGCCCATGCGGCGCTCTCCGTCAGCGGCGTCGCGGGCCCCGGCGGCGGCTCGCCCGTAAAGCCGGTCGGCACCGTCTGGATAGCCGTCGCCAGCCGGGAGAAAAAGGCCGAAGCCCATCACTTCGTCTTTCCCGGCGACCGTGCCGCCATCCGCCTCGCCGCCGTCGAAGCGGCCCTCAGACTTCTCGGCGGCCGAGCGAGTTAGCGGCGAGCGGCGCGCCGCCGGCACCGTAGAGCACACGGGCGCGCGCCTCGAAGGCACCCACCATGCGCCTGATCGCCTCGTGAAAGACGACGCCGATCAGCGCCCTGAGAATGCGTGAGTGGAATTCGAAATCGACGAAGAAGTCGATGACGGCGCCGCCGGGTGCCGGCTCGAAGACCCAATGGTTCCGCAGATTGCGCAGCGGGCCATTGACATAGGTGACGTGGATCTTGTCCGGCCGCTCGAGCACTATGCGCGAGGTGAAGGTCTCGCGCACCAGCTTGAAGCCGATCATCAGGTCGGCGACCACCACATCGCCTTGCCGGCTGTCGATGCGGGCACCCACGCACCAGGGCAAGAACTCGGGATAGCGCTCGATGTCGGCGACCATGTCGAAGAGCTGCTCCGGCGTAAATGCGACCTGGCGGCGCTCATGATGGGTCGGCATGTCAGGGGCTTGTCGCCGCCGGCGTCGCGAGCCGTGCCTGGCGCGCCAGCGCCAAGCGCACGAAATCCGCGTCCGCATGGTAAGAGGAGCGCGTCAGCGGCGAGGCGGCGACCAGGAGAAAGCCCTTGCCGAGCGCCAGTTTGCCATAGGCCACGAACTCGTCGGGAGTGACGAACCGGTCGATGGCATGATGTTTCACCGTCGGCTGGAGATATTGGCCGATGGTCAGGAAATCGCAGTCGACGGCCCTGAGATCGTCCATTACCTGCATGACCTGTTGGCGCGTTTCGCCAAGACCGACCATCAGGCCGGACTTGGTGAAGATGGAGCCGTCCAGCTCCTTTACCCGGTCGAGGAGGCGGAGGCTCGCATAATAGCGGGCACCCGGCCGCACCTCGGGATACAGCCCCGGCACGGTCTCCAGATTGTGGTTGTAGACGTCGGGCCGGGCGGCGACGACAATTTCGATTGCCCCGTCCTTGCGCAGGAAATCCGGGGTCAGCACCTCGATCGTCGTGCCGGGCGCGCGGGCGCGAATGGCCCGGATCACCGCCGCGAAGTGCCCTGCCCCGCCATCTTCCAGATCGTCCCGGTCGACCGAGGTCACGACCACATGGGCGAGGCCGAGCTGCGCGACCGCGTTGGCGACATTATCCGGCTCATGCGGGTCGAGAAGGTCGGGCCGGCCGGTCGCCACATTGCAGAAGGTGCAGGCGCGGGTGCAGACCGACCCCAGAATCATCATGGTGGCGTGGCGCTTGGCCCAGCACTCGCCGATATTGGGGCACGCCGCCTCCTCGCAAACCGTGCGCAGATTGTTGTCGCGCACAATCTTCCGCGTCGCCTGGTAACCTGGCGAGGTCGGCGCCTTGACGCGAATCCAGGCAGGCTTGCGCTGAATCGGGCTATCCGGGCGATGCGCCTTCTCGGGATGGCGCGGGCGCGGCGAATCGGGCGAATTGGTCATCTAACCTTGCTTCATGCCCGGTGGCAGCACCGTCGTTTCATCGACGATGGCGAGGGCGAGCTGTTCGGGGGTCAGGCCGCGGACGTTGGCGAGGTTGGCGCCTTTTAGGTCCGTATTCATCAGAACCGCATCGGTAAGATCGGCCCCCTCCAGATTCGCTCCGGTCAAATTGGCGCGCGTCAGATTGGCGCCGCGCAAATTCGCACCCATCAACAATGCGAGCGCCACGTCGGCGTCGATCAGGTTCGCCCTTCCTAAGTTCGCTTCCGTGAGATTCGTCTTCCGGAAATCCGCCTTCTCAAGCCAGGTACGGCTCAGGTCCGTGCCGGGAATAATGGCCCCCGAAAGATCGACCCGGAACCCAGCTGCTTTCAGTGCCGCCCTATCCGCCGCTGTCATCACCGTCCTCCGAGACCTTCGACCTCAGAAACCTCATAATAGCCCGTACATCGAGTGCCGATCGATTCTACGTCGCCCGCCCGCGGATATATGCCGTGAGCAGTTCGAGGACGGACAGCGTGAAATCGGGAAAGTCATCCGCGATGCGGCGCAACATGTAAATGCCACCCAGTCTGACCTCGAGCCGTTCCGCACCCAGTTGCGAAACGGCCTTTCCGAACAACTCGGTAACATGCGTGCGGCGGGAAATCGCCGCCTGGTCCGCCGCCGCTTTCGACTGGCGGCTCGCGGCCAAACCCCGCCAAGCCGCCAAGCCAAGTCCCAATGCACCCGCCACGACGATGGCGAAGTTGCGGACCACCTCGCTGAGTTCCAGCCAATCGTCCATACGAGCGACCGTCATCGCTTAGATGTGGAGTGCGCGGCCATAAGCGTCAAGCACCGACTCGTGCATCATCTCCGAGAGGGTGGGATGGGGGAATACGGTCTGCATCAACTCGGCCTCGGTGGCTTCGAGGGCGCGGGCGATGCCGAAGCCCTGAATGAGCTCGGTGACCTCGGCGCCGATCATGTGGGCGCCCAGGAGTTCGCCGGTCTTGGCATCGAAGACGGTCTTGACCAGGCCCTCCGGCTCGCCGAGCGCCACCGCCTTGCCATTGCCGATAAAGGGGAACTTGCCGACCCTGACTTCCCGCCCGCCGGCCCTCGCCGCCTGTTCGGTCAGGCCGACGCTCGCCACTTGCGGGCGGCAATAGGTGCAGCCTGGTACCTTGGTCACATCGAGCGGATGCAGCCCCTCGATGCCGGCGATACGCTCGGCCACCAGGACGCCCTCGTGGTTGGCCTTGTGGGCGAGCCAGGGCGGCCCCACCAGGTCGCCAATGGCGGAGATTCCGGCGACCCCCGTCTCCAGCCATTGATTGACCACCACATGACCCTTCTCGACCTTGACGCCCGCTCCCTCAAGGCCGATGTCCTCGACATTGCCGGTGATGCCGACCGCCAGGATCACCCGCTCGACCGCGATCTCCTGGGTCTTGCCGCCGCCGGCCACGGTGGCCGTCACTTGCCCACCACCCTTCTTCAGGCCGCTGACCGTGGCACTGGTCAGGATGCGCATGCCCTGCTTCTCGAACGCCTTTCGGGCGAGTGCCGAAATATCATGGTCCTCGACGGGCAAGACCCGGTCGAGCACTTCGACCACCGTCACCTCGGCGCCCATGTCGCGATAGAAGCTCGCAAATTCGATGCCGATGGCACCCGATCCCACCACCAAAAGCGACTTTGGCATAGTCTCTGGAACCATCGCCTCCCGGTAAGTCCAAACCAACTTGCCGTCGGGCTCAAGGCCCGGCAGCGTGCGTGCCCGGGCGCCGGTCGCAAGCACGATATGCTTGGCCATTACCTCGCCCACCGCTTTCCCGTCCTTGGCAACGGCGAGCGTGCCAGGACCCGCGAGCCTGCCGGTGCCGTCCAGGACGGTGACCTTGTGCTTGCGCATTAGATGCCCGACGCCGCCCGTGAGCTGCTTCGAGACGGCGCGCGAACGGGCAATCACCTTCTTCAGATCGAACTTGATGTCTTTGGCACTGAAGCCGAAGGCGTCGAGATTGTGCAGAATATGGTGGATCTCGCTCGCCCTGAGCAGCGCCTTGGTCGGGATGCAGCCCCAGTTGACGCAGATGCCGCCTAACTGCTCGCGCTCGACCAGCGCCACCTTCATGCCGAGTTGGCTCAGGCGGATTGCAGCCACATAACCGCCGGGCCCGCCGCCGAGCACCGCCACATCGTAACCGGCGTCGGCCATCGCTCTCTCCTCTAAGTCTACAGCAGCATCGCGGCGGGAAACTCGATATAGCCCTTGAAGGCCGCCAGGAACTGGGCGCCGAGCACGCCATCGACCACGCGATGGTCGCACGACAGCGTGCAGGTCATGACCGTCGCGACGGCGAGCTGGCCCGCCTTCACCACCGCGCGGCGCTCGCTGGCGCCGACCGCGAGGATGCTCGACTGCGGCGGGTTGATGATCGCTTCGAAGTGCTTGATCCCGAACATGCCGAGGTTCGACAGGCTGACGGTGCCACCCTGGAATTCCTCGAGCTTGAGTTTGCCGGTGCGCGCCCGCGCCGCCAGGTCCTTCATTTCCGCCGAGATGGCGGCGAGGCCCTTGCCATCGGCCCCGAAGACGATCGGCGTGATCAGGCCATTGTCGATGGCCACCGCGACCGAGACATCGACCCGGCCATAACGGCGAATGCCTTCCTCGGTCCATGAGGCATTGGCGTCCGGCACCTTGCGGAGCGCCAGCGCCATGGCCTTGATGATGAAATCGTTGACCGAGAGCTTGATGCCTTCGGGGGCCCGCCCATTCAACTCCTGGCGCACCCGCATCAACTCGTCCATCTCGCAGTCGATGGTGAGATAGATGTGCGGGATCGACTGCTTGGCCTCGGTCAGGCGGCGGGCGATCACCTTGCGCATGCCGGTGAGCGGGATGAGCTCGAACTCGGGTGTGCCGGGCAGCGGTGCCGCGGGCGACGGGGCAGCCGGCCGCGCGGCGGGTGCGGCGGCGGGTGCGGCGGGGGCGAGCACCCTGGGCACCGATCGGGCGGCTTCCACATCGGCGCGCACGATGCGTCCACCGGGCCCGCTGCCCGACACGCTTCCCAAGTCGATGCCGGCCTCACTCGCCAGCCGCCGGGCGAGCGGGCTCACAAAAAGGCGTCCCCCCGTCCGACCGGCGCCATTCCCCCGGCCGCCCGGCACCAGGGCATGCTCGACATCCGCCTTGGTAATCTTGCCATGGGGACCGCTGCCCGCGACGGATGCGAGGTCGAGACCCGCCTGGGCCGCCATGCGGGCGGCAAGCGGCGTTGCGGCACCGCTCGCCCCCGTCGCGGCCGGCACGGTCGCCGGGACGGGAAGCACGGCCGGCGTTACGACGGGCGCCGGGACAGGTCGCGGTGTCGGCGCCGTCGGCACCGTCTCGCCTTCACCCGCCAACAGGGCGATGACCTCGTTCACCTTGATGCCTTGGGCACCTGCCGGCACCACCAATTGGGCGACCGTGCCTTCGTCCGCCGCCTCGACTTCCATGGTGGCCTTGTCGGTTTCGATCTCGGCGATAACGTCGCCGGGGCGCACGCGGTCGCCCTCCTTGACGAGCCAGCGGACCAGATTGCCCTCGGTCATGGTGGGCGAGAGCGCCGGCATGCGGATGCTGATCGCCATGGCGAGCCTCGTTCAATTGCGGTGGAGAAGGGCCTTGACCGCGGCCACGATATAGGCCGGCTGGGGAACGACCAGCTTTTCCAAATTGGCGGCATAGGGCATGGGCACATCGGCGGACGCCACCCGGATCACCGGCGCATCCAGATAGTCGAAGGCGTGGGTCATCATCTGGGCCGCGATCTCGGCGCCGATCCCGGCATAGGGCCAGCCCTCCTCGACGGTCACCAGCCGGTTGGTCCGCTTCACCGATTCGACGATCGTCTCGACGTCGAGGGGGCGTAGCGTGCGCAAATCGATGACCTCAGCCTCGATGCCTTGGGTCGCGAGTTCGGCGGCCGCCTCGAGTGCCGCGCGGCACATCAGCGAGAAGGCGGTGATCGTCACGTCACGGCCGGGGCGCAGCAGCTTGGCGCGCCCGATCGGCACCGTGAAGTCGGCGGCGGTCGGCACTTCGAAGCTCTGACCATAGAGGATCTCGTTTTCCAGAAAGATGACCGGGTTCTGGCTGCGGATCGCGGATTTGAGCAGCCCCTTGGCATCGGCCGCCGAATAGGGCGCAATGACGATCAAGCCCGGACAATGGGCATACCAGCTCGCATAGCATTGCGAATGTTGCGCCGCGACCCGGGCGGCGGCGCCGTTCGGCCCGCGGAAGACGATCGGGCAGGTCATCTGGCCACCCGACATATAGTGGGTCTTGGCGGCCGAGTTGATGATCTGGTCCATCGCCTGCATGGCGAAGTTGAAGGTCATGAACTCGACGATCGGCTTGAGACCGGCCATGGCTGCGCCGACGCCGAGGCCGGCGAAGCCATGCTCGGTAATCGGCGTGTCGATCACGCGTCTCGCGCCGAATTCCTCCAGCAGGCCTTGGCTGACCTTGTAGGCGCCTTGATATTCGGCGACCTCTTCGCCCATCAGAAAGACATGCTCGTCGCGGCGCATCTCTTCCGCCATGGCATCGCGAAGCGCTTCGCGGACGGTGAGCGTCGCCGTCTCGCCGTGGGCCGCCTCGGCCGGCGGCCTGTCGGGCCGCCGTTCGAGGGCGGGCGGCGCCGGCTGGGTAGTCGCCGCCGGCTGGGCAATGGCGGCCACGACTGGCACCGGCCTTGCGGCCACAGTCGCCGGCCGTGCGGTTTGGGGTATGGCCTCGCCATTCTGGACCAGGACCGCGATCGGCGTGTTGACGGCAATCCCCTCGGTTCCCTCGGCAAACAGCAGACGGCCCATCACCCCCTCGTCCACCGCTTCCACTTCCATGGTGGCCTTGTCGGTCTCGATCTCGGCGATCACGTCGCCGGCCCGCACCACCTCGCCTTCCCGTTTCAACCAGCGCGCCAGCTTGCCCTCCGTCATGGTGGGCGACAAAGCCGGCATCAGCACCTCGATCGGCATGGTGTCCCTCGGACGATTTGTCGTTGTCGTCACGCCGTTCAGGCGTCAACCAATACATCGCTATAGAGTTCCGACAGGTCCGGCTCGGGGCTGTTCTGGGCGAACTCCGCCGCTTCGGTGACGATCTCTTTCACCGCGCGGTCGATCTCCTTCAACGCCGCCTCGCTAGCAACGCGATGGCCGAGAATCAGTTCCCGAAGATGGTCGATCGGATCGCGCTCGCTGCGCATCTTGTTGACTTCATCGCGCGAGCGGTATTTCGCGGGATCGGACATGGAGTGGCCGCGATAGCGATAGGTCTCCATCTCCAGAATGACCGGCCCCTTGCCGGCGCGGGCGTGTTCCACGGCCTTGCCCGCCGCCTCCCTGACGGCCAGCACGTCCATGCCGTCCACCCGGTGGCCCGGGATGCCATAGGCCATGCCGCGCCGATAGAGCTCGCGGCCCGCCGCCGCCCGGTCGACCGAGGTGCCCATGCCGTATTTGTTGTTCTCGATCACATAGACGACCGGCAGTTTCCAGAGCGCCGCCATGTTGAAGGATTCGTAGACCTGGCCCTGGTTTGCGGCGCCGTCGCCGAAATAGGTCACCGAGACGGCGGCGATCTCTTGGTATTTCTGCGCGAAGGCGATGCCCGTGCCCAAGGGCACTTGCGCCGCGACGATGCCATGGCCGCCATAGAAATTCTTGGCGCGGCTGAACATGTGCATGGAGCCGCCCTTGCCCTTGGAATAGCCACCGCGCCGACCGGTCAGCTCGGCCATGACACCCGGCGCTTCCATGCCGGTGGCCAGCATGTGGCCATGATCCCGATAGCCGGTGATAACCGCGTCCTGGGCGCCGAGCGCAGCCTGCATGCCGACAACGACAGCCTCCTGGCCGATATAGAGATGACAAAAACCGCCGATCAGGCCCATGCCATACATCTGGCCGGCCTTTTCCTCGAACCGGCGAATGAGCAGCATGTCGCGGTAGTAGCCAAGCAGGACGCTCGCCGCCGGCAAAGCGATCCGGCCGGCCTTGGATTTGTCCCGGGATTTCGTCTTGGCCGTCGCGATCGCCGCGATACCGGCGGCTGCGCTGCGTACCATGACCCAGCCTCCCACATTGCTTCGTTGGCACGGACTTGAAGCCCGGCAGCCATAGCTAGCCCGAAAGCGAGCCGTTTGGCAACTGAGTGCGCGCCGGGGAGTTTTTTTGTAACTTATTGCTGCACCGCAATAAAACAGGTGTAAGCTTAATTCCGGTTAACGCCTCTGTGCATGGCCGGCTGGGTCCCCGGCAGGCGTTCCGTCGCCTCGTCCCGCGACCCCGACAAAGGGAGGACGACGATCAGGTCGCCCGGCCGTCCGACGTTCAGGAGGCGGCGCGCCTGCTCTTCCAGCATATCGGCATCGAGATGCTCCGGGCGCAACAGGGACGCGCGCCGCTCCAGGGCGTCGCGCTCGCCATGTACTTCGGCCAGCGTGTCGCGCGCCAGGGCGATCTCCTGGTCGAGCTGGATCAGGGCCAGCATGCTGCGATTGCCGTTCAGCAAATGATAGCCGAAATAGCAGGCGATGCAGGCTCCGAGCAGAGGCCCCAACATCAGTTTCGCCCGGCGGCGGATGTCCACGATCAACGGCATGGCATAGAAGAATCACGGCTGCGTCCACCGCGTCAACAAAAACCCACCTGCCCGTCATCTTGAAACCGCTCTTGCGGTCCGCTGATAAACGTCCTTTGGCTTTGCGAGGAGGCCGGCAGGCCGACGTGGCAATCCAGAAATCGGCGGATTTACGCCATTTTTTCTGGATCGCCACGGACGCTACGCGGCCTCGCGACGACGGTCGGGAGGGTTTTTCAGCAAACTGCCAGAACCCGAAGAACCGGCGCGGGCTACCCCCGCAAGATCGACCGGCCGGCATAGCGGGCGGCTGGGCCCAGATGCTCCTCGATGCGCAGGAGCTGATTATATTTGGCGGTGCGGTCGGAGCGCGCCAGTGAGCCGGTCTTGATCTGTCCGCTGTTGGTGGCGACCGCGAGATCGGCGATGGTGGTGTCCTCGGTCTCGCCCGAGCGGTGCGACATGACCGTGCCAAAGGCCGCGCGCTGGGCCATGCGGACAGCCTCCAGCGCTTCGCTCAGCGTGCCGATCTGGTTGACCTTGACCAGGATCGCGTTGCCCGCGCCGAGCCGCACCCCCTCGGCGAGCCGGCTCGGGTTGGTGACGAAGAGATCGTCGCCCACGAGCTGCACCCGGCCGCCTAATTCCTTGGTGAGGTGGGTCCAGCCGGCCCAATCGTCCTCCGCCATGCCGTCCTCGATGGAGACGATCGGATAGCGGCCCGCCAGGTCCGCGAGATACGCGACGAGGCCGGCCGCGTCGCGGGTCTTGCCCTCGCCCTGGAAGCGATATTGGCCATCCCGATAGAGTTCGCTCGCCGCCACGTCGAGGGCGAGCGCCACCTCCTCGCCCGGCTTGTAGCCGGCCGCCTCGATCGCCCGCATGATGAAGCCCAGGGCCTCGTCGGCATTCTGCAAATTGGGCGCGAAGCCGCCCTCGTCGCCGACATTGGTATTGTGGCCCGCGTCCTTGAGCTGCTTGCGCAGGCTGTGGAAAACCTCGGAGCCGGTGCGCAGCGCCTCGGCGAAGGTGGTGGCACCCACCGGCATGATCATGAATTCCTGGATGTCGATGGGATTGTCGGCATGGACACCGCCGTTCAGGATATTCATGAGCGGCACCGGCAACATATGTGAGCCGACGCCGCCTACATAGCGATAGAGCGGCTGACCCAGATCGTGGGCGGCAGCCTTCGCCAAGGCCAGGCTGACGCCCAGAATGGCGTTGGCGCCGAGGCGGCTCTTGTTGGGCGTGCCGTCAAGATCGACCATGATCCGGTCGATCGCCATCTGGTTCGCGGCGTCCATGCCCGAAAGGGCATCGAACAGTTCGCCATTGACCGCCTCGACCGCGTCGCCGACACCCTTGCCGCCATAGCGGCCGGCGTCGCCGTCGCGGCGCTCGACCGCCTCATGGGCACCGGTCGAGGCGCCGGAGGGCACGGCGGCGCGGCCGAAGGCGCCGCTTTCCAGGGTGATGTCGACCTCGACGGTCGGGTTGCCACGGCTGTCTAGAATTTCGCGGGCCTGGATATCGGAGATGGCGGTCATGTCGGGTCCTTCGTCGGGAGTCGGCGTGTTGGGGGATCAGGTGAGTTGCAGAGGGTTCGCCTTGGCGATGCCATCGAACGTCATCAGGGTACGCGCCAGCCCCTCGAACCGGTCAAGGGGGACCATGTTCGGCCCATCGCTCGGCGCCTTGTCCGGGTCCTGGTGGGTCTCGATGAAGACGGCAGCCACACCGGCGGCAACGGCGGCGCGGGCCAGGACGGGAACGAACTGGCGCTCGCCACCGGAAGCATTCCCGCGTCCACCCGGCTGCTGCACCGAATGGGTCGCATCGAACACGACGGGATGGCCGAGCCCGGCCAGGATCGGCAGGGCGCGCATGTCGCTGACCAACGTGTTGTAGCCGAAGCTGGTACCCCGCTCGGTCACGAGGATACGCTGGCAGCCGCCGCGCTCCAGCTTGGCCGTCACATTGGCCATGTCCCAGGGTGCGAGGAATTGGCCCTTCTTGACGTTGACGGCGCGGCCCGTCGCCGCCGCCGCCAGCAAGAGGTCGGTCTGGCGGCAGAGGAAGGCCGGAATCTGGATGACGTCGACATATTCGGCGACCTCCGCGCATTGCCTCGGGTCATGCACGTCGGTCAGCACCGGACAGCCCCAGCGCTCGCGCACCTCGGCCAGGATCGGCAGGCTCTCCCGCATGCCGAGGCCGCGCGGACCGTCCAGGCTGGTGCGATTGGCCTTGTCGAACGAGGTCTTGTATATGAGGCCAATGCCGAGGCGCCGGGCGATCTCCGCCAGCGCGTGCGACATCTCAAGGGCGTGCGCCCGGCTTTCCAGCGCGCAGGGACCGGCAATGAGGACCAGCGGCCGGTCGTTGCCGATCTCGACCGGCCCAATGGTAAAGCGCTGGTGCGGTGGCGCGGGCATCGTCCTCAGACCAGCCGCGACTGGACGATGGCCGCGCGGACGAAGGATTGGAAGAGTGGGTGCGGCGCAAACGGGCGCGATTTCAGCTCCGGGTGAAACTGCACGCCGATGAACCAGGGATGGTCGGCGAACTCGACGATTTCCGGCAGCTCGCCATCGGGCGACATGCCGGAGAAACGCATGCCCGCCGCTTCAAGCTCGGCGCGGTAATTGACGTTGACCTCGTAGCGGTGGCGGTGCCGTTCCATGATTTGGCTGGCGCCGCCATAAATCCGGGCGACCAGGCTGTCCTCGGCGAGACACGCCGCGTAGGCCCCGAGCCGCATGGTGCCGCCGAGGTCGCCGTTGCCAGTCCGCCGCTCCAGCACATTGCCTCGCGTCCATTCGGTCAAGAGACCGACGATGGGCACCTCGCAGCGCCCGAACTCCGTCGAACCGGCGCCCGAGAGGCCGAGCAGTGAGCGCGCCGCCTCGATCACGGCCATCTGCATGCCGAAACAAATGCCGAAATAGGGCACCAGGCGTTCGCGCGCGAACCGCGCCGCATGGATCTTGCCAAGGCTACCGCGCTCGCCGAAACCGCCCGGCACCAGAATGCCATGCACATCGTCGAGCCGGCGCACCGCTTCGCCGGAGTCGAAGATTTCGGCCTCGATCCAATCGCAATTGACCCGGGCATTATTGGCGATGCCGCCGTGATTGAGCGCTTCGATCAGCGACTTGTAGGCGTCCTTGAGCTCGGTGTACTTGCCGACGATGGCGATCGTCACCTCTTCTTCGGGGGCACGGCTGCGCTTGACGATCCCTTCCCACTGCCGCAAATCGCCATCGGGCACGCCGAGTAGCCCGAAATGCCGCAGCACTTCGTCGTCGAAACCCTGGGCGTGATAGGTCAGCGGCACGGCGTAGATCGTATCCACGTCGAGGGCGGCGATGACGCACGATTCGCGGAGGTTGCAAAAGAGCCCGATCTTACGCCTGGCTTCCGCCGGGATCGGCCGCTCGGAGCGGCACACCAATATGTCCGGCTGGATGCCGACACTCAGCAATTCCTTGACCGAGTGCTGGGTCGGCTTGGTCTTCAGCTCGCCAGCCGACGGCAGATAGGGCAACAGCGTCAAATGCAGGAACAGGGTCCGTTCCGAACCCAATTCATTGCGCATCTGGCGGATTGCCTCGAGGAACGGCAGGCCCTCTATGTCGCCGACCGTGCCGCCGATCTCGCACAGCACGAAGTCCTCATCCTTGAGATCGGCCTGGATATATTCCTTGATCATGTCGGTGACGTGCGGAATCACCTGCACGGTGGCGCCCAAATAGTCGCCGCGCCGTTCGCGCTGCAGCACCTCGGAATAGATGCGCCCGGTGGTGACGCTGTCGCTGCGCCGGCACGAGACGCCCGTGAAACGCTCGTAATGGCCAAGGTCGAGGTCCGTCTCGGCGCCATCGTCGGTGACGAACACCTCGCCATGCTGATAGGGGCTCATGGTGCCGGGATCGACATTCAGATAGGGGTCGAGCTTGCGCATGCGGACGGTAAAGCCGCGCGCTTGCAACAAGGCGCCCAACGCCGCCGAGGCCAGACCCTTGCCGAGGGACGACGCGACGCCGCCGGTGATGAAGATGAACCGCGTCATGGTCGGGAGGCTCCGGCGCCGCCCGCTGTCGGGGCGGGTGTCGCGGGTGGCTTCGGGGGGCTGGCCAGCACTTACCGGCCCAGCGGGACGCTGGGTTCGGCGGGTGCCTGAAACGGCGCCGTGGTCGAGGCCGGCGCCTGATCCAGGATCGAGGGTTGGCGGCGTCCGGTGCCGGGAGTCAGGATGACCAGCACCAAGCTGGTCAGAAAGAACAAGCCGGCGAGCACACCGGTTGCGCGCGTCAGCAAATTGGCGGTGCCCCGGGTGGTCATGAAGCCACCGCCCCCGCCAATACCGAGGCCGCCACCTTCGCTGCGCTGCAAGAGCACCGTCAGCACGATGCTAATCGCCAGCAGCACATGAATGACCACAATCACAGTAACCATGGGTCCCGCGCGCATGCACAGCACTCACCGGCGGTGGCGGGTGAAGCTGGGGCAGTCCGGTTGGATGGCGGCACTTTTAACCTCTTGGGCGCCGCCGCGCTAGTGGCATGTTTTCCCCCATCAGGCGGACACGCTCATGGCGATGGCCCAGAATTCGTCCGGATCCAGGCTGGCGCCGCCAACGAGCGCGCCATCGACGTTCGAAACGGCCATCAGCTCGGCCGCGTTGCCTGCCTTGACCGAGCCGCCATAGAGGATGCGCATGGCCTCGGCCGTCGCGAATCGGGTACCGAGAGCCGCGCGGATGGCGTCATGCACACCGGCCACGTCCCCCGGCGTTGGCGTCCGCCCGGTGCCGATAGCCCAGACCGGTTCGTAGGCCACCACGACATTGCCCGCCGTGGCACCTTCCGGCAGCGAGCCCGCCAACTGGCGCCGGATGACGTCGAGGGTTCGGCCGGAATCCCGTTCGGCCTGGGTCTCGCCGACGCAGACGATGGCGGTCAAGCCGGCCCGATGGGCGGCTTCGGCCTTGGCGCGGACCGTGGTGTCATCCTCGCCGTGGCCGGCGCGGCGCTCGGAATGACCCGTCAGCACATAGCGGCAACCGAGATCGGCCAGCATTTCCGCACTCACATCGCCAGTGAAGGCCCCCGACGGCCGGACATGGCAATCCTGGCCGCCGAGCGCGATCGCGGTGGCGCCAAGCGCCTTGCCCACCATGGCGATCAGCGTCGCGGGTGGGCAAACCAGCAGCTCCACGGCCCGCGGCATTCCACCCGCGCGGGTCGCCAGCGCCGCCGCAAGAGCAACACCGTCCTTGCCGCGGCCATTCATCTTCCAGTTTCCGGCCACCATCGGCCGTCGATCAGCCATCGCCTGCCCTTCCCTGCCGTATCGACCGTTGCCGGACTCCAGTCCCCTCCCTATCATGGCGCCGGCTTTCATGGATCGCCATCCCCCGCATGCCGAAACGCTGGGCGGGCAGCCTGGGCGGGCAGCGAAGAGTATCAGAATCATGTTCCTGAGTTCCCTCCGACAGTCCGCCGCTTCCTGGGTTGCCAAGATTCTGTTCGTCCTGCTGATCGCAAGCTTCGCCGCCTGGGGTATCGGCGATTGGCTGCGCCCGCGGGCGCAGCCGCCGCTCGCCACGGTCGGGGACGTGCCCATTTCCGCGAACCAATTCAACCAGGCCTTCAACCGAGAGTTCAACCGCCTCCGGCAGGCGTTCGGCGGCCAATTGGACCGCGACATGGCGGTCCAACTGGGCCTGCCACGCCAGATTCTCGACCGGATGGTCAGCACCGAACTGCTGCGCCTCGAGGCGGCCCAACTCGGGATTGCCGTGGCCGATCATCTTGTCCGCGCGCGCATCCAGTCCGACCCGACCTTCCAGATGGGCGGACGGTTCGATCGGCTCCGCTTCGACCAGGCGATGAGGAGCAACAATTTGACCGAGGAGGGTTTTGTCGAGAGCCTGCGCGCCGATCTGGCGCGCGCCCAACTGACCGAGGCGTTGCAGGTTGGCGCCAAGGCGCCCCGCGCCATGACCGCCCTGTTACACGCCCATCGCGCCGAGCAGCGGATCGGCGAAGTCATGCTGTTGCCGGCGGCATCCATTGCCGCGCCGCCCGAGCCGAGCGAGGCGGATCTGGCGAACTTCCACCAGGACCAGGCCGAGCGTTTCATGGCACCCGAATACCGCGCCGTCACGGCCATCGTCTTGAGCCCCGAGGACGTGGCGGATCAGGTCGACATTTCGCCCGAACAGGTGAGTGAGGCCTATGACAGCCGGCTCGAAGAGTTCGTGGTGCCGGAGCGCCGCGAGGTCACTCAGTTGCTGTTCAAGGACGAGGCCGCGGCCAAGGCCACCCACGAGCGCCTCGCCGGTGGCGCCAGTTTCGCGGCGGTCGCGAGCGAGGCAACAGCCCTGGGCGCCAACCTCACGGAGATTGGCGACGTACGGACGGGCGAGCTGTTTCCGGAATTGGTCGAACAAGCGGTCTTCGGCCTTGCCAGCGCGGGCGTCACCGAACCGGTCAACACCGTGCTTGGCTGGCATCTGCTCAAGGTCGACCGAATCACACCCGCGAGCGTGATGTCCTATGGCACGGTCAGCGACGGGCTGCGCGCCGAATTGGCGCTCGCCCAAGCGGGCGACGTTCTGCATGGCCTGGCCCGGCGGCTCGAGGACAGTTTGGCCGCCGGCACCAGCCTGGAAGAGGCCGCGACCGCCCTCAAGCTTCGCCTGATCAAGGTGGCGGCGATGGATCGCGGCGGCATGGACCCCGCGGGCCTGCGTGTCGAGGGTCTGCCGCCGGGCCCCGCGGCGATCAACACCGTCTTTTCCTTGGCTGTCGGCCGCGAGGGCACGTTGACCGATACCCCGGATGGCGGGTCGTTCGTCGTCCGGGTCGATGGCATGACGCCCTCGGCGCTGAAGCCGCTGGAAACCGTGCGCGAACAAGTGGGCACCCTTTGGCGCCGCAAGGCCCGGACGGAACTGGGCCAACAAGCCGCCCAGGCTCTCGCCAACCAGGTGGCGGGCGGTGAGAGCTTCGCCGAACTGGCGACCGCGCAAAAGCTGGAGACCCGCGTCACGGCGCCGTTCGGGCGCACCATGGACGACCCCCAACTCTGGCTACCCGGGGAACTGGTCCGCCTGCTGTTCGAGGCGAAGACCGGCGATCTGGTGCTCGCACCGCTGGCCGACGGGTTTGCCATCGCCCGCCTCACCGACGTGCGCGCGGCCGACGTGGCGACCAACGACGCGGCACTCAAGGGTCTCGGCGATCAGGTGAGCAACGCCATCGGGGCCGACTTGCTGGCGCAATTCGAGACGGTGCTGCGCCGGCAATATGGCGTCACCGTCAACGAGCGCGCGCTCGCCACCATGTTTTGATCGGACCCGCCGCCATGCTGCCGAACTTCCCGGATTTCGCCAGGCGCTTTCAGGCCGGCAAGCCGCAAGTGATGTGGACCAATTTCGTGGCCGATCTGGAGACTCCGGTATCGGTGCTCTTGAAGCTCGCCGACGGGCGGCCGAACAGCTTCCTGCTGGAATCGGTCGAGGGCGGCGCCATTCGCGGCCGCTATTCCATTGTCGGCCTGAAACCCGACCTGATCTGGCGCTGCCGCGGTATCCAGGCCGAAATCAACCGCCGGGCGCGCATCGACCCGACCGTCTTCGAGCCCTGCCCCGAGGGTGCCCTCGATTCACTCCGTGCCCTGATTTCCGACTGCCGCATCGAGGACCTGCCGCCCAACCTGCCGCCCATGGCGGCGGGCCTGGTGGGCTACATGGCCTATGACATGGTGCGCCTGATCGAGCATCTCCCCGACGTCAATCCGGACCCGATCGGCGTGCCCGACGGCATGTTCCTGCGCCCGACCATCATGGCGGTATTCGACAATATCGAGGACACGCTCGCCATCGTGACCCCGGTCTGGCCGGACCCGGGCATGACCGCCCGGGTCGCCTATGACCGGGCGGCGGAGCGCCTCGGCGACGCGGTGGCCGACCTGGAGCGCCCCCTTGCCCACCGCCGCGAGCCCGCCGACACCGAAGATGCGCCGGCCGAGCCCCGCTCCAACGTGACGCGCGAGCGCTTCCACTGGATGGTGGAGAAGGCCAAGGAATATATCCGCGCCGGCGACGCCTTCCAGGTCGTGCCGTCGCAGCGCTTCGCGATCCCGTTCAAATTGCCGCCGCTCGCCCTCTACCGCGCGCTGCGCCGGCTCAATCCCTCGCCGTTCCTGTTCTTCCTCGATTTCGGCGGCTTCGCCATTGTCGGTTCCAGCCCCGAGATCCTGGTCAGGGTGCGCGACGGCAAGGTGACCATCCGGCCGCTGGCCGGCACCAGGCGGCGCGGCAAGGACGCGGCCGAGGACCGGGCGCTCGCGGAGGAACTGTTGTCGGATCCCAAGGAGCTCGCCGAGCATCTGATGCTGCTCGATCTCGGCCGCAACGATGTGGGACGGGTTGCTCGCATCGGCAGCGTGCGCGTCGTCGAGCAGTTCGAGATCGAATATTATTCCCATGTCATGCATATCAGCTCGACCGTCGAGGGCGATATCGCCGAGGGTTGCGACGCGGTCACCGCGCTGATGGGCGGATTTCCGGCCGGCACCGTCTCCGGTGCCCCCAAGGTGCGCGCCATGGAGATCATCGACGAGATCGAGACCGAGAAGCGCGGCATCTACGCCGGCTGCATCGGCTATTTCGCCGCCAACGGCACCATGGACACCTGCATCGCCTTGCGCACCGGCCTGGTCAAGGATGGCATCCTCTATGTCCAGGCGGGCGGCGGCGTCGTCGCCGACAGCGTGCCCGAGACCGAGTATCAGGAGAGCATCGACAAGGCCCGCGCCCTCATGCGCGCCGCCGAGGAAGCCATCCGCTTCGCCCAGCGCAACGATTAGCCGGCGGCCTGCTGGGGCCGCTTGGCCTTGCCGGCGTAGCGCGGAATGTCGCGAAGCGCGGCGCCCAAAGCCTGCTCGGCAAGGCGCAGCTCGTAATTCTTCTGTAGGTTCATCCAAATATCCGGGCCGGTGGCGAACCAGCGGCCGAGGCGCAACGCGGTGTCGCCGCTGATGCCGCGCTTGCCGGCGATGATTTGGCTGACGCGGTTGGCGGGCGCGCCGATCTGCTTGGCCAGCTGGTTGGCGCTGACGGCGATGGCCTGCCGAAAACCTCCTTTTGTCGTCATTGCGAGGCGGCCGGCAGGCCGACGCGGCAAACCAGAAATCGGTGCTTCCACACCATTTTTCCGGATCGCCACGGACGCGACGCGTCCTCGCGATGACGATCCGGCGGCATCTTCAACAGTCCGCTACCGGCCCTTGAAGTGGGGCATGACCTCTTCATGGACGCGCTGGAACTGCTCCTGCATGACCGCCTGGGGCGTGGTCAGGCTGGTGCTGAGGTTGATGTGCTCCATGCCGGGGTAGCGTTCTTCCATTTGCTTCAACCGCTCGACCAGCTCGCCCGGCGTGCCGGCGAACCAGGCGCCGAGGCGCATGAAATGGTCGAGCGTCGGCACGCCGGCGGCGGCCCAGCCGCCGCGTCTGGCCACCGCCGCCACTTGCGCCGGTGTCACGCCCGGCACGAAGCCGAGGGGCGCGAACATCTTCACATGCTCTTCATAGAGGGGGGTCATCTCGCGGATCGCCTGCTCGCGGGTGTTGGCAAGGTGGAAGAAGATGCCGACGGTCAAGTTCTCGCCGAGCTTGAGCTGCTTGCCGGCCCTCGCCGCCGCGTCCCGATAGGCCTGGATCGGGCCTTCGGCCATGGTCGCGGCGCCGCCGCCGACCAGGCCCTTGATGCCGTGCCGGATCATGAAATCGAGGCCGCGGGCGCTGGCGCTCACCACCGGCTGCCAGCATTCGACCGGCAGATGGATGGGGCGCGGCACCAGGGTCAACTCCTTAAGATCATAACCGCGATAGGGCACGTTCGGCGGCAGGGTGTAATGCTTGCCCTTGTGTGAGAAGGACTCCTGGTCGAACGCCTTGAAGACGATCTCGACCTGCTCCTCGAAGAGTTCGCGGTTGGCGTCCTGGTCGAGCATGGGTGCCCCGAAAGTCTCGACCTCGCGGGTGTGATAGCCGCGCCCGACGCCGAAGATCGTGCGGCCCTTGGTCAGAATGTCGGCGGTGGCGAAATCCTCGGCCAGGCGCAAGGGATGCCACATGGGCGCGATGTTGAAACCGCAGCCGATCTTGAGCTGTTTGGTGACATGCGCGAGATGCACCGCCAGCATCAGGATGTTGGGGAGGACCTCGTAGCCCTCATGCTGGAAATGATGCTCGGCGAGCCAGAGCGTGTCCCAGCCATATTTGTCCATCGTCTTGGCGATGGCCTCGGTCTTCTCGAACACCGCGGCCAGTTGCTCGTTGGAATAGCGCCGCTCGTTGGCGGGTGTCGTGTCCTGGCCCCTGTCCGGCAGGTCGATATGGCCCGGATAGACGGTGACGAACTTGGTGATCATGGCTTGGCTCCTCGGCTAGGCGCGCTCCTGGCCAGAACATCAACAGAGGCCACCTTGCTTGTCCAGGTGGGGGCTTGTCCAGCCGGCTCAATCCGCCTTGGCGATATGGTTGCGGCGCTTGGCGATGGTGCTTACCGGCACCAGCACGAAACCGCGCTCGGCCACGCTCGGCAGCCACGCCGCCAGCTCGCCGAGTGTGGCGTCATGAGGGTGGCCGATGGCGACCGCATGGCCGGCCTTTCGCGCCAGGCGCTCGAACTGGTCGAGCTGGTGGCGCACGGCGGCGCGCGTCGGCACGTTGTCGAGGAAGATATCCCGCGCCACCGACGGCACGCCCAGTTGCCGCGATAGGCCCTCGGCGACGCTGGCACCGGTCGTGCGCGAGTCGAGAAACAACAGCCCGCGCAATCGGAGCTCGGCCATGACCACGCGCATGCCGGCCGTCTCCGCCGTAAAGCGGCTGCCCATATGATTGTTGATGCCGACATAGCCCTCGAAGCGGCCGAGGGCGGCACGCAGGCGCGCCAGGATCAGGGCCTCGCCCAGACCCGTCTCGAGGGCATCGGGTCCCGGGTCGAGGCCCGCGCCCATGGGCTGCATCGGCATGTGCAGGAGAAGCTCATGGCCCCGGGCGCGCGCCTCCGCCGCCTGCTTCGCGAGTTCGGGTCCATAGGGCAGAAACGCCATGGTGAGCGGTCCCATGAGGTGAAGCGCCCGCCCCGTGCGGGTCCGATCGAGACCGAGATCGTCGATGACCACGGCCAGCATCGGCTTGCCATCGCTCTCCAGCACGGCGACGGCGTTGCTGAGCCAGGCGCCCGTGTCGGGAAGCGCCGGCGCCGGCGGTGGCGGCGGATCGGGAAACGGCAGCGGCCGGGCCGCTACCCCCCGGTCCCGGGGCGTGTGCGGCACGATGTCCAACGGCGGCTGTTCCCCCGGGGCTGGCCGGATCGCCCGTGGCGCCGTCCAGGGCGGCGGCAGAACCCGTTCGGGATCGTCGCCGACCACCACTTCCGGAGCCGGTGGCGCTGGCTCGGCGGGCGGAGGCAAGGGCAACACCAGCGCCGCTTCGGCCGCGTCTATGGCCTCCGACGCAATGGTGCGGTCGGGGCTCCATTGCCCGAGCCCGAGCCACCCGGCCAGGGCCAGCACGAGCAGCGCCGACGCAATCCAGATGATGGCCCGCCGCACTTTGATCCGATCAATCCATCGCACCCGCTTTGCCTAGTCGGCGGCGCCCTTCGCGTAAAGCGGAAACTGGAGCGCGCTTTTCGCCGCTCGCCCCAACCTGTTATAAGGACCCGGGTCCCCGTGGGAGGCCAAGGCCATGTTCCTCTTGATCGACAACTATGACAGTTTCACCTACAACCTGATGCATTTCGTGGGTGAGTTGGGCGCCGAGGTCAGGGTCTGCCGCAACGACGCGCTCACCGCCGCCGAAGCCATGGCCATGGCGCCCGAAGGCATCGTTCTCTCGCCCGGACCGTGTGATCCCGACCGGGCGGGCATCTGCCTCGACTTGATCTTGGCCGCCGCCGGCAAGCTGCCGGTGCTGGGTGTGTGCCTAGGGCACCAGGCGGTCGGCCAGGCGTTTGGCGGTCGCATCGTGCGCGCGCCGGAATGCATGCATGGCAAGCTCTCGCGCATCCATCACAAGGGCACGGGCATCTTCAAGGGCCTGCCCAACCCCTTCGAGGCGACGCGCTATCACTCGCTCGTCGTCGAGCGGGCGAGCCTGCCGGACTGCTTCGAGATTATCGCCGAAACCGAAGACGGCCTGATCATGGCGATCGAACATAAGGGCCTGCCCATCCAGGGCGTGCAGTTCCACCCCGAAAGCATCGCCTCCGAGCATGGCCATGCGTTGCTCGGAAATTTCCTGGCGAGTGCGACCAACGGCCGCTTGCCGTCGCGGGCACCCCAACCCCTGCCGCCGCGCCGCGTCGCCGCATGAGCGAGGCCGCCCCCGATCTGAAGCCGCTGCTGGCGCATATCGCGGCCGGCCGAACGCTGAGCGAGAAGGAGGCGGAGGCAGCCTTCGACATCATCATGTCCGGCAACGCGACGGCGGCCCAGATCGGTGCCTTCCTGATGGGGTTGCGCGTGCGCGGCGAGAGCGTCGACGAGATCACGGCCGGCGCCAGGATCATGCGCCGCAAAGCCCTTGCCATCGAGGCGCCCGCCGGCGCCATCGACACTTGCGGCACCGGCGGCGACAATTCCGGCACGCTCAACATCTCGACCGCCACGGCCCTGGTGGTGGCGGCGGCTGGCGTGCCGGTCGCCAAGCACGGCAATCGCAGCCTCTCGTCCCGGTCCGGCTCGGCCGACGTGCTGACGGCTCTCGGTGTCGACATCCAGGCCGACATGAGCCTGGTGCGCCAGTGCTTGTGGGAGAACCGGATCGGCTTCCTGATGGCGCCGCGTCATCATGGCGCCATGCGGCATGTGGCGGCGGCCAGGGTCGAACTCGGCACGCGGACGATCTTCAATCTGCTCGGCCCCCTCTCGAACCCCGCCGGCGCCAAGCGCCAACTCGTCGGTGTCTTCGCCGAGGAATGGGTCGAGCCGCTCGCCCGAGTGCTGGGCAATCTCGGCGCCGAGCGGGCCTGGGTCGTCCATGGCGGCGACGGATTGGACGAGCTGACGACGACCGGCCCGTCGCACGTCGCCGAATATTATGAGGGGCGCGTGCGGCGCTTCACCGTGACGCCGGCCGATGCCGGCTTGCCCCTCGGCCGGAGCCAAGACCTCAAGGGCGGCGACCCGGCCGAGAATGCCGCCGCCTTGCGGGCGCTCCTTGCCGGCCAAGCCGGGGCCTATCGCGATATCGTACTGCTGAACAGTGCCGCCGCCTTGCTGGTGGCGGGTGCCGTCCCGAATCTTGTCGAGGGCGTTGCGCGGGCACGGGCGGCCATTGATGGCGGCCAGGCGGCGGTCGTGCTGGCGGAGCTCGTCGCCATCACCAATACGCCGCCGGGCGCTCGTGCCCCATGAGCGATACGCTGGAGCGCATTCTCGCCGACAAGCGCCAGGAAGTGGCCCGGCGCCAATCGACCCGGCCACTGACGGCCATCGAGGCCGCCGCCCGCGCCCAGACGCCACCCCGGGGCTTTGCCGACCGGCTCAAAGCGGCGATTGCCGGCGGCCGTTACGGATTGATTGCCGAGATCAAGAAGGCCTCGCCCAGCCGCGGCCTCATCCGGGCCGATTTCGATCCCGCCAGCCTTGCCCGCGCCTATGGGCAAGGTGGCGCCACCTGCCTCTCGGTGCTGACCGACGGACCCTGGTTCCAGGGCGCCGACGCCGATCTCCAGGCGGCCCGAGCGGCGGTGGATTTGCCGGTCTTGCGCAAGGACTTCATGCTCGATCCTTACCAAATCATCGAGGCCCGGGCGATCGGCGCCGATTGCGTGCTGCTGATCCTGGCCGCCCTCGACGCCGGCACCGCCCAGCAATTGGAACACCAGGCGCACGCATGGGGTATGGATGTCTTACTTGAAGTTCATGACGAACATGAATTGACGCGCGCCCTCGCGATGAAATCCACGCTCATCGGCATCAATAACCGTAATCTCAAAAGTTTACAGGTTGATCTTGCGACCACGGAGCGCTTGGCGCGGCTGGTTCCGCCTGGCCGACTGATGGTCAGCGAAAGTGGCATTCGCACACCCGGCGATCTGGCGCGTCTGGCCACGGTGGGCGCCCGCTGCTTCCTGGTGGGCGAGCATCTGATGAGCCAAGCCGATGTCACAGCCGCGACCCGCGCGTTGCTGGCGCCAGTCGGGATGGACAAGGCGGCGGTCGCGGGAGATTGAGCTTTGACCGACCTCACCCATTTCGATGCCGAAGGCCGCGCCGTCATGGTGGACGTCTCGGACAAGCCCACAAGTGCCCGGACCGCCATCGCCGCCGGCCGGGTGATCATGCGGAGCGAGACCTTGCGGCTGGTGCAGGCGGGCGGCGTCACCAAGGGCGACGTGCTGGGCGTGGCGCGCCTCGCCGGCATCATGGCGGCCAAACGCACCGCCGAATTGATCCCGCTTTGCCACCCCTTGCCGCTCGCCTCGGTGACACTGGAGCTGGTATGCGATCCCGCCGGCCCAGCGGTCGACATTCGCGCCACCTGCAAGGTTACAGGTCGGACGGGGGTCGAAATGGAAGCCTTGACTGCAGTTTCCGTGGCGGCCCTCACCATTTACGACATGTGCAAGGCGGTTGATCGCGGCATGCGCATCGAGGCGATCCACCTGGTCCATAAATCGGGCGGGAAGTCCGGCACTTACGACGCCAAGCCATGATCTCGGTGAAGGACGCCCGGGCGCGCATCCTGGCCGGCGTGGCGGCGCTCGCCGAAGAACAGGTAAGCCTCGCCAACGCCCATGGCCGGGTCCTGGCGCGGGCCATGGTGTCGCGCCGCACGCAACCACCCTTCGCGGTCTCGGCCATGGACGGCTACGCGGTCCGGGGCGCCGATGTGGCAACGGCACCCACAATTTTGCGCCAAGTCGGCGCAGTCGCCGCCGGCACCAGCTTCACCGGCCATGTGGGTCAGGGCGAGACCGTGCGCATCTTCACCGGAGCCCCACTCCCCGACGGCGCCGACACGATCGTGATCCAGGAAGACGTCACCGCCGAGGGCGACCGCATCGCGGTCAACGCGGCGACGGCGACCGGCCGCTATGTCCGCCCCGCCGGGCTGGATTTTGGGCAAGGCGAGGCCCTGCTTGCGGCCGGCCGCCTGCTGACCGCCCGCGATGTCGGCCTTGCCGCCGCCATGAACCTGCCCTGGCTGCCGGTTCGCCGCCAGCCGCAAGTGGCGCTGATCGCGACCGGCGACGAAATCGCCTTACCCGGCGATCCGATCGGCCCCCATCAAATCGTGAGCTCCAATGGGCCGGCCATGGCGGCCTTGGTGGGTGGCTCGGGCGGCATTGTCCGTGACCTCGGTATCGCGGCGGATACTCGCCAGTCGCTCCAGGCGCTCGCCCTCGGTGCGCGTGGCGCCGATGTGCTGGTGACTTTGGGCGGTGCCTCGGTCGGCGAGCACGATCTGGTGCAATCGGCGCTCAAGGAACAGGGCCTCGCCGTCGACTTCTGGCAGATCGCCATGCGGCCCGGCAAACCGCTGATGTTTGGCCGGCTGGGGGAGACCCTGGTATTGGGCCTGCCGGGCAATCCGGTCTCGTCCATGGTCTGCGCGTTGTTGTTTCTCCGGCCGCTGCTGGCGGCCCTCCTCGGCCTTGCCGACACCGACCCGCCACGGGCGCGCGCCACCCTGGGGGCACCCCTTGGCGCCAACGACCGGCGCGAAGACTATCTGCGGGCGCAGCTCGACCACGATGCGACCGGCGGCCTCGTCGCCACGCCCTTCAAGGTCCAAGACAGCTCGATGCTCTCCTGGCTGGCGCGGGCCGATTGCCTGATCCTGCGCCCGCCCCTCGCCTCTGCCCTAAATGCCGGCGCTACGGTCGAGATCATTCCGTTCCGGGCGGACCCCGGCGGCTTTTGAGGGTGGGTTATGGCGAACGCGACAAACCCGGACAAGGTCGGCGATTGGCTGGGCGGGCTGGGGCTCGAGCAATACGCCGCGGCCTTCCGCGATAACGCCATCGATGTCGAGGTCCTGCCCGACCTGACCGCCGACGACCTCAAGGATCTCGGGGTCGGCCTGGTCGGCCATCGGCGCAAGCTGTTGGCGGCGATCGCGGCCCTACGCGACGTTGCAACCCTACCCGACGGCGCACCGGCGGCGCGAGAGGCGCCCGGCCCTGCTCCGCCCACCGACATGGCCGAGCGCCGCCAACTCACCATCCTGTTCTGCGATCTGGTCGGCTCGACCGAGCTGGCCCTGCGGCTCGACCTGGAGGATCTCCGCGAGGTCATCGCCGGCTATCACCGTCGGGTAAGCGAGCTATTGACCCGCCACGGTGGTTTTATCGCCAAGTTCATGGGCGACGGCGTGCTCGCCTATTTCGGCTATCCCGGGGCGCATGAGGACGACGCGGAGCGCTCGGTGCGAGCCGGTCTCGCCATCGCCGAGGCGATCGGGCACCTCGCCTCGCCGGCGCCGCTCCGAGTGCGCATCGGCATCGCCACCGGCCTGGTCGTGGTCGGCGATCTGCTCGGCTCGGGCGCCTCGCGAGAGCAGGCGGTGGTCGGTGAAACGCCCAACCTCGCGGCGCGCCTGCAAGCGCTGGCCGAGCCGAACGCGGTGATCGTCGCGGATAGCACGCGGCGGCAGTTGGGTGCCTTGTTCGAGACCCAGGATCTCGGGCCGCGGACGTTGAAGGGCTTTTCCGAGGCACAGCGGGCCTGGCGGGTGATCGGCGAGAGCGGGGTCGAAAGCCGGTTCGCCGCCTTTCGCACCAGCGAGACGCCATTGGTCGGCCGCGCGGAGGAACTCGACCTGCTGCTGCGGCGCTGGAGCCAGGCGAAGGGCCGAGAGGGCCGCGTGGTGCTGCTCGCGGCCGAGCCGGGGATTGGCAAGTCGCGGTTGACCGAGGCGCTGGTCGAGCGCATCGCTGGCGAAGCACCGGTGGTGCTGCGGTATTTCTGCTCGCCGCATCACGAGGACAGTGCGTTGTACCCCGTCATCGCTCAGCTCGAACGGGCGGCCGGATTTACGCGCGCCGACCCGCCGGCCGCGAAACACGCGAAACTCCGGGCGCTGCTCGCCGGCAGCGCTTCGGTTGCTGACGATCTGCCGCTCCTCGCCGAGCTGTTGTCGCTGCCGGGTGGACCATCCATGTCGGCGCTGGAGATGCCGCCACAGCGCAAAAAAGAGCTGTCGTTCGAGGCGCTCCTCCGCCAACTCGAAGCCCTCGCCCACCGCCAGCCGGTGCTGATGCTGTTCGAGGACCTGCATTGGATCGACCCGACCACCCGCGAGCTGCTCGATCGCACCATCCAGCGGGTCGAAGGTCTGCCGGTGCTGCTGATCGCCACATTCCGGCCGGAGTTCCAATCGCCCTGGACCGGCCAACCCCATGTCACGATGCTGGCATTGTCCCGGCTCGGCCGCCGTGATGGTGCCACGCTGGTGCGCCAGCTCCTGGCCGACGCGGCGGCGCTGCCAGCGGAGACCGTCGCGGAAATCGTCGAACGCACCGACGGCGTGCCCTTGTTTCTCGAAGAGGTGACCAAGGTCGTTCTCGAAGCAGCCCTGTCGAGTACGGCGGGCGGCACGGTCGCGGCGCTGCCGGGTACTCGGCTTGCCGTGCCGCCAACCTTGCAGGCCTCGCTGATGGCTCGGCTCGACCGGCTCGGGGCCGCGGCCCGGGATGCCGCCCAGACCGGTGCCGCGATCGGCCGCAATTTTTCCCACGAGCTGCTGCTGGCCGCCTCGCGGCAGAGCGAAGCCGAAACAGGCGCGGCGCTCGACGGCCTGGTGTCGGCGGGCCTGGTCTTTCAGCGCGGCGTCCCGCCCCAGGCCGAATACCAGTTCAAGCACGCGCTGATCCAGGACACCGCCTACGGCACCCTGTTGCGCGGCCCGCGCCAGGCCCTGCACGCGCGCATCGCCCGGGCGATGCGGGAACGATCTCCGGACATCGTCGAACGGTCGCCCGAATTTCTCGCCCATCACCTGACCGAAGCGGGCGAGTTCGAGCGCGCTGCGACATTTTGGCTGGCGGCCGGGCGGCGCGCGGCGGACCGCTCGGCCAACATCGAGGTGGCCGCGCATCTGGCGCGCGGTATCGCGGCACTGAGCGGGCTGCCGGAGACGCCGGAGCGCGACGGCCAAGAGCTTGCCTTGCAGTTGGCGATCGGTCCGGCGCTGCTGTCGAACCGGGGATTTGCGGCCCCCGAAGCCAGGGGCGCTTATCAGCGTGCCCGGGACGTGGCGGAGCGGCTCGACGACGATCGGGCGCGGTTCGCCGCGACCTGGGGACTATGGCTTACCGCCCTAGGCAGTGAGCGCGGGAATGAAAACCGCCTACGGTACCTTGGCGAGCTGGTCGAACTCGCCGATCGGATCGGCGATCCCGAGCTGACTTTGCAGGCGCATCACTCGGCCTGGGCCACCTGGATGTATGGTGGCGATTTCATCCGCGGACAAGATCACATTCGCCAAGGCCTCGCCCTCTACGACCCCGACAAGCATCGCCACCACGCCCTGATGTATGGCGGTCACGATCCCGGGGTCTGCTGCAAGGGGGGAGGTGCCTTGGCCCTATGGGCGCTCGGCTATCCCGATCAGGCGGCCGAAAGCGCCCGCGAGGGCATCGCTCTCGCCGAATCGCTCGGTCATGTGCCCAGTGTCCTGCATGCCTTGTGGTTCGCCGGGACGCTTTACCATCTGCGGCGGGACGCCGGGGCGACGCTCGATTGTGCCGAGCGCCTGCTGGCGCTCGGCCGGGAACACGGCCTGATGCAATATCTGGCGGTCGGCGGCATCCTGCATGGCTGGGCACAGACCCAATCTCGCATTGGAGAAGAGGGCTTGGCCGAACTCCGGTCCTCTGTCGGCATATACGAAGCAACCACCACGGTCATGTTGGACGTGTATTGCACGGTCCTGACCAAGGCGGAGCTCGATGCCGGCAATGTGGCGCAGGCCGCGGCTGCTCTCGTCGAGACCGAGAGAGTCGGCAGGGGTTTTTGGCGGGCCGAGTGCCTGCGCCTCAAGGGTGACTTGCAGCGGCGCGGGCCAGTCCCGGACAGCGCCACCGCCGAGCAATTCTACCTGGAAGCAATTACCGTTGCGCGGGCGCAGCAGGCCAGGTCGCTTGAATTGCGCGCCGCCACCGGCCTGGTCCGGCTGTGGCGCGACGAGGGCCGGCGCGACGAGGCCCGCGATCTGCTCGCGCCGCTCTATGGCTGGTTCGCCGAGGGGCTCGACACACCCGACCTCGTCGAGGCGAAGACCCTGCTTGATAGCCTCGTGTGAGTTGGGCGTCGGGCCGGCCTTGACAGGGTCAGGGAACCAAACTAGAACATGTGTTGAGTTTTGGTTTTGTTCCAGATATAGTGGTTTTCGACGCTGGCAACGAAGAATGAGGGTTGGCGATGTTAACGCGGAAGCAACAGGAGCTGCTGCTCTACATCAATGGGCGCATCACCGAGGACGGGGTGTCGCCCTCTTTCGACGAGATGAAGGACGCGCTCGGCCTCAAGTCCAAGTCGGGCATCCACCGCCTGATCACCGGTCTGGTCGAACGCAAATTCCTCCAGCGCATCGCCCACCGGGCCAGGGCACTCGAGGTTTTGCGCCTGCCGACCACGGCCGGCATCATGCCAGGTGCCCCGGACGCGGAAGCGGACGCCGAAAAGGGCAACGTGCTCCGGCCGGATTTCCAACCGCGACCGACCGCCGTGCCGAACGCGCGTGCGTCGAGCTCTGGGACGGGCGGCACCAACCCGGGTGCGAGCATACCGCTGTTCGGGCGGATCGCCGCCGGGACGCCCATCGAGGCACTGCGCGACCCGGGTAATTTTATCGACGTGCCCGGCCACCTGCTCGGCCGGGGGGAGCATTTCGCCCTCGAAGTAGCCGGCGATTCCATGATCGACGCCGGCATCTACGAGGGTGACACGGTGCTGATCGAGCGCTGCGATACGGCCGATCCCGGCAGCATCGTGGTGGCCTTGATCGACGATCAGGAGGCGATGCTGAAGCGGCTCCGCCGCAACAAGGGTTCGATCGCCCTCGAGTCGGCCAACCCCAAATACGAGACCCGCATCTTCGGCCCGGACCGGGTCAAGATTCAGGGCCGTCTGGTGGGATTGCTGCGGCGCTATTGACCTGAATCTCGCCGTCGCGTACCTCGCCGGCCCGGCGCGGCAGAACCACCCAGGGGCGGTTGCCGCGCTCGCCGTTGACGGTCTGGATACGGATGCGCTTGCCGTCCAACCAGATCGCGTGGCCACCCTGGCGCCATAGATCGAAGCGATCGACGATGAGCACCGCCTGGCGGCAGGCGCGCCGATCGGCGCCGCGCACCGGCACTTGGCTCACGACGATCTGGGCACCGGCACAGTCCGGGTGGAGCTTACCTTCGGCGAGCGGCAGGACCACGGCCACCTCGCCGACACGATAGAGGCAGCGCCCTCCCGCACAGGTCAGCCGGCCGTCGGCGCTGGTACCGGACTTGGGCCACGCACCCGCCACATCGCCGCCGCTGCGCCGGAGCCAAACGTCGCGGACGAACGCGGCACTCTTCTCGGACGAGAGCCAGAAGCCGCCATCCTGGGCGCGCGCCGCCACCAACCGCCCGTCACCGAAGAGCAGCAAATCGGCCGGCTTGACCAGCAGCGTCGAGGCGATGCCGGCGACGATGCCGAGTGCCCCGAACCAGCGCCAGCCCTGCTGCCATATGGCGAGCCAGAGGCCCCCCAGGACGATCAGCCCAAGGCCCGCGCCCGGCATGGCGGGCACCGTCCAAACGGCACCGGACCACGCCTGGACCGTGCGGGCCACGGCGAGGATGGCATCGACACCCCAGCCGAGCGGTACCAGCGCCCAAGCCTCGAGACCGAACGGCATCAAGAGAACGGCAACCAGCAGCCACGGCATCACCCAGAATGACGAGACCGGCACCGCCAGCAAATTGGCCACCACGCCGTAAGCCGGAAAGCGGTTGAAGTGGTAGATGCCAAAGGGCGTGGTCGCGACGGTCGCGATCAGTGACGTGAGCATCAGCAAGCCGACATAGAATGCCGCCGCCTGGAGCCAGGTTCGCTCCCCCACACCCCGGCTATCGGCGCGGGCGAGGCGGGCGGCCCGTCGCTTGGCTGCCCACTCATAGACGGCAATCAAGGCGACGACGGCGGAGAAGGAAAGCTGGAAGCTCGCGCCCAGCAGGCTTTCGGGTGCCACGAGGATGATGAGTGCGCCGGCCCAGGCGACGGTGCGCATGTTGATCGCCATGCGGCCCGCCAGCACCGCCACCATGACGATCGCCAGCATGATGAAGGACCGCTGCGCCGGGACGGCGGCACCCGATATCATGAGATAGAGGGCCGCGACCATGGCGGCGACGATGGTGGCGCACTTCTTGATGTCGACACGCAGTGCCAGCGGCCCGATGAGCGCCAGAAGCGCGCGCAGAACGAAGAACACGAACCCGGCCGCGAGGCCGATATTCATGCCCGAAATGGCGAGGAGATGAGCGAGGCCCGAATCGCGCATCGCCTGGAGGGCCTCGTCCGGGATACCGCCGCGTATGCCGGTCAGAAGCGCGCCCGCGATGGCACCCCGGGCACGGCCCGTTTCGTCGCCGTCGAAGACATCCTCGATGCGTTGCTGGAGGTCGTGGCGAAAGGCCGCGAGGCGGATGCTCCAGGCGACATCGGGGCCGGCCACCTCCGGCGCCGCGACGGGGCCGACGGCATAGCCCGTGGCACCGATGCGCTGGAAGAAGCCACTCCATTGCCCGTCGAAGGCGCCCGGCATGGCCGGCGGCGAGAGCGGCAGCAGGACGGCCTTGACCGTGAGCCGCTCACCGGGTCGAGGTGGCTTGGTCAAGCCGTTGACGCGGAGGCGGATGCGGGCGGGGGTCGCGGGCTTCTCCAACCCCTCGACGACCGGGTTCTCCAGAACGACGCGATGACCGCGGGCCAGGCGCTCGCTCTCGACGATCCGGCCCGAGACGGTCACGGGCCCGAGCCGCCGCTCGATGCGCGGACCGGCGAGTTCGCCTACATGCCATTGCGACACCGCGAAGCCGAGAGCTGCGGCAAGGAGCCCGAACAGCACCGCGCCGAGCCCGCGCGGCTCGACGCGGAGCCCGTACCAGGCGGCGGTGGCGATGGCGGCAAGCGCCAGCACGCCAAGGCTCCAGGCCGGCGCCGGTTCCACCGGCCAAGCGAAATAGACCACATTGCCGACACCGATGGCGACCGGCAGCCAGAGCTGCCAGCGCTCCGCTTCCCGCGCAAGCCACGCCGGTCGCCATGGCCGCGAGGCCGCCGGTTCGCGCTCGACCATCCTGTCGCTCTTGACGCCGGTTCCGAGCATGCCAATAACAACCATGGAACGGACATCACCTTAACAACGTCGCGAGGCCAGTGAAACGATGAGCGTCGTCACACGCTTCGCCCCGTCACCGACGGGCTTCCTGCATATCGGGGGTGCCCGCACGGCCTTGTTCAATTGGCTGTTCACGCGCCGTCATGGCGGCACCTATCGCCTGCGCATCGAGGACACCGATCGCAAGCGCTCCACCGTGGAGGCCATCGCCGCCATCGTCGAGGGCCTCAAATGGCTCGAACTGGATTGGGACGGCGAGATCGTCTTCCAGTCCCGGCGCCTGGCGCGCCATGGCGAAGTGGCGCGCCAGATGCTGGCGGCGGGCACGGCCTATCGCTGTTATTCGACGCCCGAGGAGCTGACCCAGATGCGCGAGCGGGCGCGCGCCGAAGGCCGGCCGATCCGCTATGACGGGACGTGGCGCGAGCGCGACCCCTGCGACGCGCCGGCGGGCGTGGCGCCGGCGATCCGTTTGAAGGCACCGCAAACCGGCGAGACCCTGGTGGAAGACCGCGTGCAAGGCCCGGTGCGCGTCGCCAATGGCGAACTCGACGACATGATCCTGCTGCGCTCCGACGGCACGCCCACCTACATGCACTCGGTCGTGGTCGACGACCATGACATGGCGATCACCCATGTCATTCGGGGTGACGATCACTTCTCCAATACGTTCCGGCAATTACAGATCTATCACGCACTCGATTGGCCGACGCCGGCCTTCGCCCATATCCCGCTGCTGCACGGGCCCGACGGCGCCAAGCTCTCGAAGCGCCATGGCGCGCTTGGCGTCGAAGCCTATCGCGACATGGGGTTCCTGCCCGAGGCCATGCGCAACTATTTGCTGCGTCTCGGCTGGGCCCATGGCGACGACGAGACCATCGCGACCGAACAGGCGATCCTCTGGTTCGAGCTCGATGGCGTCGGGCGCTCGCCCTCGCGGGTCGACATGGCGAAGCTCCAGAACCTCAACGCCCATTACATTCGCGAAGCCGAGGCCGGCCGTCTCGCGGACGCGATCATGGCCCGCCTCGCCGCCGACGGCCGTCCCAAAGTGGCGAGCGATGTGCTGCGTGGCCGCCTGCTGGCCGGCATGGACGGCCTCCGGCCCCGAGCCAAGACACTGGTCGAATTGGCCGATCTTGCGGCCTTCTATGGCCTCTCACGGCCTCTCGCACTCGACGGCAAGGCGGCTAAGCTCCTCGATGGCGCCGCGCGCGAACGCCTCGCCGGGGTACACGCCGCACTGGCGAATGCGGGCGAGTGGACGGAGTCCGGGCTCGATGCGATAGTTCGCAATCATGCCGAGCAACGGGGCGTGAAACTCGGCGATATGGCGCAGCCATTGCGCGCCGCGTTAACCGGATCGACAGTATCGCCGGGTATTTTCGAGGTCATGGCCGTTTTGGGTCCGGAAGAGAGCCGCAGCCGTCTCGCCGATGCGATTGCCGGCCTGAATCCTGTCTAACCGCCATATTGCAGTGCATTATTGCAATGCAATATTTCGGCGAACATGTAGAATTATTAAGCATAGTGGGTTCCGCAATAGATCGTTACGCGAGGAATTCCGGACATGGCTGACAGCAAGGCGCCGAGCGGCACGGTCACCATCATCGACAACACGTCCAACAAGCAGACCACGTTGCCGCTAGTCAGCGGCACGGCCGGCCCGAAGGTCATCGACATCCGCAATCTCTACAAGGATCTCGGTTACTTCACCTTCGATCCCGGCTACACCGCCACAGGTAGCTGCCAGTCGAAGATCACCTATATCGACGGCGACGAGGGTGTGCTGCTGTATCGCGGCTATCCGATCGAGCAGTTGGCCGAGCATAGCGATTTCATGGAGGTCTGTTATCTGCTGCTGTTCGGCGATCTGCCGGACAAGGCCCAGAGAGACCAGTTCGTGCACGACATCACCTATCACACGATGGTGCACGACCAGCTCAATCGCTTTTATCAGGGTTTTCGCCGCGACGCCCACCCCATGGCGGTGATGTGCGGCGTCGTCGGCGCCCTCTCGGCCTTCTATCACGACAGCACCGACATCACCGATCCCCTGCACCGCAAGGTGGCCTCCTATCGGCTGATCGCGAAGATGCCGACGATTGCGGCCATGGCCTACAAATACGCCATGGGCCAACCTTTCATGTACCCGCAGAACAATCTGAGCTACGCCGAGAACTTCCTCTATATGAGCTACGCGGTTCCGGCCGAGCCCTACAAGATGAACAAGATCCTCTCCAAGGCGCTCGACAAGATCTTCATCCTGCATGCCGACCACGAGCAGAACGCCTCGGCCTCGACGGTGCGCATGTCGGGCTCGACCGGCGCCAATCCCTTTGCCTGCATCGCGGCCGGCTGCGCGTCGCTCTGGGGGCCGTCGCATGGCGGCGCCAACGAGGAAGTGCTGAAGATGCTGGCCGAAATCGGCGACAAGCGGAATGTCGGCCAATGGGTCAAGAAGGCCAAGGATCCGAGCGACCCCTTCCGTCTGTTCGGCTTCGGCCACCGGGTCTACAAAAACTTCGACCCGCGCGCCCAGGTCATCCAGAAGACGGCCCATGAAGTGCTCGGCGAACTCGGCATCAAGCACGAGCCGTTGCTCGAGGTCGCCATGGAACTGGAGAGGATCGCGCTGGTGGACGATTACTTCATCAAGCGCCGGTTGTATCCGAACGTCGATTTCTACTCGGGCATCATCCTGAAGGCGATGGGCTTCCCGACCAGCATGTTCACGGCGCTGTTCGCGATCGGCCGCACGGTCGGATGGGTGGCGCAGTGGAACGAGCTGATCGAGGACCCGTCGCAGAAGATCAACCGCCCTCGCCAACTCTATACTGGCGTCACCAAGCGTGACTATGTACCGGTCGCAAAGCGCAAGGCCGCCGCGAAGGCCGCCCAGTAGCCACGTCTCGTGGTCGATCGATCCAAGGGCGGCACCGCCGGGTGCCGCCCTTTTCCTTACCGAGCTATTTTCGCTCGACCAGTTCGATGCGATAGCCGTCCGGGTCCTCGATGAAGGCGATGACGCTGCCGCCATGGGCCATCGGTCCGGCGGGCCTGGGAATCTTGACGCCTTCCTTGGCGAGCGCGGCACAGGTGCCATGGACGTCGGGGACGCCGATCGCCAGATGGCCGAAGCCGGTGCCGAGCTGGTAGGGCTCCCGCTGCTCCCAATTATGGGTCAGTTCGACCACGCATTGGCTGGCCTCGTCGCCATAGCCGACGAAGGCGAGCGTGAACTTGCCGGTCGGGTAGTCCTTCTGGCGCAACAAATTCATGCCGAGAAGCCGGGTGTAGAAATCGAGCGATTTTTTCAGGTCATGCACACGGATCATGGTGTGCAGCAGGCGGTACTTCTCGGTGCCGTGGGCAGCCCTGGCGGGGCTTGCCATCGTGGCGGGATCATTCATGGCGTTGCTCCGGGTTGCTCGGGTTGGCGCCCACTCTGGCCCGCGCCGCCACGATAGGCAAGCGCCAGCACCCGTTCGGCCGCGCCGGCGCTCGGCGACCGGCCGGCCGGCGCGAGCCGGGCAATGGCTTCCCCAAAGCCAGCGCGCTGCGCCGCTCTCGCCTCGGGGTCGCGGAGCAAGTGGACGATTGCGTCCGCGAGCCGATCGGGCGCGCACGCCCCCTGCAACAGTTCGGGCACGGCCGGCCGCCCCAGCAGGATGTTCACCAGTGAAATATGGGGCACGCGAAGCAGCCGCCGGCCGAGCCAGTAGGAGAGCGGGTGCAGGCGATAGGCGACCACCATGGGCACGCCCGCCCATGCCAACTCCAGAGTCACGGTGCCCGAGACCGCAAGCGCCACATCGGCGGCGGCGAAAGCATCCCGCTTCGCATCGCCCGCCAGCACCACGCACGTCGGCACCGGCCAGGCGGCCGCCGCCTTGCTCACTGTTTCAACGACCGCCTCAACCGTTGGCAAGACCACTTGCAAGCCGTCGACCCGAGGCCCGAGACGGCGAACCGTATCGGCGAAGACCGGCAGCAGCCGTTCGACCTCGCTGGCGCGGCTGCCGGCGAGCACGGCTATGAGCGGCGCCCCGACGGCGATCCCGTGCTCGCGGCGAAACCGGGCGCCGCCGCCCGCCGGCTGCTCGACCACGGGATGGCCAACCCATGTGGTCGCGAGGCCCTCGCGTTCGAACAGGAGCGGCTCGAACGGCAGCAGGGCCAGAAGATGATCGTAGAGCGCCGCCATCCGCTTGGCGCGGCCTGGGCGCCAGGCCCAGACCATGGGTGCCACATAATGCACGCGCGGAATGGTCGACCCGGCCCCCACCAGCCGTTTGGCCACCCGGTTGTTGAATGAGGACGAGTCGATGGTGACGATCGCATCGGGCCGCATGGCCAGGATCGCGTCCGCGGTCTGGCGAATACGGCGAAGGAGCAGTGGGAGGCGCGGCACCACTTCCGCCACCCCCATGACCGAGAGATCGGCCATGGGAAACAGGCTGACGAGGCCGGCCTCGGTCATCCGGGCGCCGCCGACACCGGCGAACCGGGGCGCCGCCGGCGCTTGTTCTTTGATCTTCGCCATGAGGGCGGCCCCCAGCGCGTCGCCCGATGGCTCGCCCGCGACGAGAAAAATGAAGGGCGGGCGTCCGGACACGGGCGGTCTCAGCAGTCCGGCGTGAGGTCGCCGGGCGTGAAGGCGACGACGAACAGCCCCGCTTTGTCGGCGGCCTCGACGATGGCGGCCCGGTCGATAACCAGACTTGCCCCGGCCTCGATGGCGATCCCACGGAGACCCGCGGCACTGGCCCGGAGCACGGTTGCGAGCCCGATGGTGGGCAGGTCGACACGACGTTCCTGGCCCGGCTTGCTGAGTTTGACCAGGACGCCCGGCGGGCCTTCCCGGCGGAGACCGGCCGCCCGCTCCAGCATCGAATCGGTGCCCTCGACCGCCTCGACGGCGAGCACGATCGCCTGCTGCACGACGACCGCCTGACCGACATCGACCGAGCCGAGCGCCCGGGCCACGTCGGCGCCGCGCCGAATGTCCCGCCACGCCTCGCCGTCGGGCGTATGGGCACCATAGACCCCCGGGGAAGCGAGCAATTCGCCGAGCACGTCGTCCGGCCCCACCACGCGAAAGCCCTCGCCCTCCAACTCGCGCACCACCAACGAGAGCACGGAATCGTCACCCAGAATACGAAGGCCGACCTTCGCCAGGAATGCGAGTGCCCGCCGGTCCGGTCTCAACGCCGCGAGCGACGGGCGACGCACACGCCCCGCGAAGACAATTTCGCCGGCACCCGCGCCCCGTAGCAAGTCGATGGCGGTTCCCGCCTCACCCATGCGTATCCAGGCATGGGGCACGTCCGCGAAGGCACCCGCCCGCGCTTGCCCTTCCAGGGCAAGGACGAACACGGGACGGTCGACGGCGCGGCAAGCGTCGATGAGCCGCATCGGCAAGTCGCCGCCGCCGGCCACGATGGCGAGTGTGGCGGGCGCGGCCGGCGGCTCCGCCTCAATCGGCATCGCCAGCCTTGGGCTGGCAGATGGCCCGGTTCGAAGCGGTCTCGATGAAGCGCACGATGTCCATGACGCCTGGATTGTCGCCATACATGCCGGCCACGTCGGCAACCCGCTCCTGCATGGTGCCTTCCTCGGCGAACAACAGCCGGTAGGCGGTCCGGAGCGCCTGGGTCTCCTCGCGGCTGAAGCCGCGTCGGCGCAAGCCCACGAGATTAAGCCCCCGTAGCCTTGCCCGATCCCCGAAGACCGAGCCATAGGGGATGACGTCATGCTCGACGCCCGACATGCCGCCGATCATGGCGTGGGCGCCGATGCGCACGAACTGGTGCACCGCCGATAAGCCGCCGAGGATCGCGTAATCGCCCACCTGAACATGCCCGCCGAGGGTCGCATTGTTGGCCATGATGACATGGTCGGCGATACGGCAATCATGGGCGACGTGAGCCCCCACCATGAAGAGGCAGTGATTGCCGACAATTGTTTCCATGCCGCCAGCCTCGGTGCCCGGATTCATGGTGACATGTTCGCGAATCCGGTTATCTCCACCGATGATCAAGCGCGACGCCTCACCGTTGTATTTGAGGTCCTGCGGCTGGTGTCCGATCGAGGCGAAAGGAAATATGTGCGTGCGAGGACCGATGCGGGTGCGTCCGGCGACGACCACATGGGCCTCCAGGACGACCCCGGCCCGAAGCTCGACCTCGGGACCCACGATGCAATAAGGCCCGACGGACACGGCTTCGCCGAGCGTCGCCCCGGGTGCCACGATGGCGGTCGGATGAATCGCCGCCATGGGCTTACCGCTCGATGAACCGACCCGCGACAAATCAGTCATTCATGATCATCGCGCTGTAGGTCGCCTCGGCCATCAAAGCCTCGCCGACCCGCGCCTCGCCACGGAATTTCCAGACATTCGCCCGATGCCGCTGTTTGACGACATGGATGCGAAGTTGGTCGCCTGGAAATACCGGCTTGCGAAACCGGGCATTCTCGATCGTCATGAAATAGACCAGCTTACCTTCCGCCGCCGGACCCAGTGTGTGGACAACCAAGACGGCCGCCGTCTGGGCCATGGCCTCGATGATCAGGACCCCGGGCATGACCGGGCGCAGCGGGAAATGCCCCTGGAAATGCGGTTCATCGATCGACACATTCTTGATGGCCGTAGCACTCGCGTCGGGAACCAGGGCGACGATGCGGTCGATCATCAAGAAGGGATAGCGATGGGGAATCATTTCCATAATGCGGGTTATGTCCACATTGACAACCCCGAGCGCTTTCGATGCCCCTTCCATATTTCTAGCCGCCTCTCTTCTTGGCGAGCCTGGTCAATATCGCGACGGTTCGGAAGAATTCGCGAACCGGCATGGCGGGACTCCCGATGACGGATTCGCCCGCGCCCACGTCGCGCATGACCCCGGCCTTGGCCCCTATCCTGGCACCGCGGCCGATGCGTAAATGGCCCGCTACTCCACCTTGGGCCGCGATGACGGCATAGTCCTCAAGCACCGTACTGCCCGCGACACCCGCCTGGGCCACGATGACGCACCCCCGACCAATCCGCACGTTGTGCCCGATCTGAACCAGATTATCAATCTTCGTTCCGTCGCCGATGATGGTGTCCGGACCGGAGCCCCGATCGACGGTGCTGTTGGCGCCGATCTCCACATCGTCGCCGATGATGACCCGCCCGAGTTGGGGAATGTCGAGATGACCTTCGGCGCTCATGGCGAAACCGAAACCCCTTGTGCCGATCCGCACGCCGGCATGGATCAGCACCCTGGAGCCCACCAGGCAATAGCCGAGCGAGGCGCCAGCGCCGATCTCCACATCGTCGCCGATGCGCACACCGTTACCAATCACGGCATTGGCGCCGATATCGGAGTTCGCGCCGGTCACCACGGCGCGCCCGACCACCGCGCCCGGCCCGACGCGAGCACCGGCACCCAACACGGCCGTGGCATCAATCTGGGCGGTCGGGTCGATTCCAGGCGGAAACGCCGGCAGCGGATGGAAGGCCCGAGCCAGGAGGGCATAGGCGCGATGGGGGTTCTCGGCGACGAGGAGGGCCATGCCGACGGGGGCCGCCTCGGCAAATCGCGCCGGCACGACACAGGCGCCAGCCCGGGTCCGGAGCAGCGCCTCCAGATAACGCTGGTCGAGGAGAAAACTAACGGCGTCGGGCTCGGCTTCCTCCAACGCCGCGATGTCGCGAAAGACCCGCTCCGGCTCGGGCGGATTTAGCGGCGTCGCCGCCGCGATCCGCGCCAGCTCTGCAAAGGTGAACGGGCCTTTGGGCGGCTCGAAGAAACGCGGATCCGCCATACGTTACCCCTTGGGCACCTCAACCTTGGTAGCCGGAAGCTGGACGTTCAGCCGCTTCAACGCCTCGGCGGTGGAATCCAGCCGCTCGTCCAGCGCCAAGAGGACGCCGCGCGGGACGACGACGTTCGCACCCCGTTCGGTCATCAACGCGCGCGTGATTTCGACCAGGACACCGCGGACCTTTTGCATGGCCCCCGCCTCCGCCTGGTCGAGCTGCCGGCGCCGGGTTCGCGCCTTTACTTGCAGCGCGGACGCGCGCTGCTGCAGTTCCTGGCGCCGCTGCTGGCTCGCCTCCTGGCTCAGCAATTGCCGCTGTTGGCCCAGTTCCTGGTCCATGCGACGGAGTTCGTCTTCCTCCTTGGTGATCTCGCCCTGATAGGAAGTGCGGATTTTGTCTAGCTGTTCCCGGACATTCTTCATCACCGTCGCTTCCTTGAGGATGCGATCCGTGTCGATGACCATGACGACCGGTTGCGGGAGCGGCTGAGCCTCCGCCGGGCCGACGATCGGGATCAGGGCAAGAATGAGGAGGCAAGCAAAGGTCACGGCGCGCATGGGTCAGAATCTCGTTCCAAAGCTGAACAGGAAACGGTCGATCTTGTCGAAATCCTCTTTGAGGATGGGTTGCGCGACATCCAAGCGCAGCGGGCCGAAGGGTGACACATAGGTGATCCCAAAGCCAACCGAAGCGCGGATCGAGGATTCATCGCGGACCTCGGGGGCGTCGATCTCAAAGCCGCCGACCGTGCCGATATCCGTGAACACCCGGCCGCGAACATTGAATTCCTTCGGCAAACCAAGCGGGAAGGCGAGTTCGGTCGTGCTTACTGCGTAATAAGTGCCACCAAGCGCGTCGTCCGTACGGGTATCCCTGGCACCCACGCCACCCAACTCGAAGCCACGAAAATCGTCGCCGCCAACGAGGAAGCGATCGTTGATGCGCGTATTCTGGCCAAGGCCGGCAATGTAACCCGCCCGGCCACCCAATCCCAACACCACCTGATCGCCAAACGGGAAGTAGACAGTGCCCTTAACAATTCCGCGCGCGAAATTTATGTCGCCGCCCAACCCCGCGAAATCAGTGCCCAAGCTCACGATGTAACCATCGCTGGGATCGAACCGGTTATCGCGCTTGTCATAGACGATTTCTTGCCCGACCAGCGACACGACCTTGGCGCCTTCCTGGTCCTGGATGAATCGCGACGTCTCGGTTCCGGCGATGATGTCGTCTACCCGAGCGGTGTAGCGCAGATTTTGCCGCAGCGTCTCGCTCAGCCGATAACCGGTTCGCAACGACGTGCCCGTCGAGTTCAGCCGGAACGAACTCTCGTCCAGCAGGTCCCGGCGGATACTGAAGATATCGACGCCGGCGCTGACATTACGATCGAGAAAGTAGGGCTCGGTAAAGCTGATGTCGGCCTGCTGGCGGAACTGGGCGATGGAGAGTCCCAACCGCAAGTCTTGGCCGCGGCCAAGCAGGTTACGTTCCCGAATACCGATATCCGTCAGCGGACCGAGACTCGACGAGAAGCCGGCGCCGAGCGACAACTCGCCCGTCGAGCGCTCCGTAACATCGACCTTGATTGTCGTGCGGTCGGGCTCGTCGCCCTGGACGTTCGTGACCTCGGCTTTTTCGAAATAGCCGAGATTGCGAAGTCGCTGTCGCGTGCGACGGATCTTGGCTGTATTGAAGGCGTCGCCTTCCTGAAGCCGGAACTCCCGGCGAATAACTCGATCGAGCGTGCGAACATTGCCTTCGATCTCGATGCGGTCGACATACACCCTGGGCCCTTCCGCGATGCCGTAACTGACATCGACGCGCAGCGTGTCGCGATCGCGGTTCACACTCGGCTTCACGTCGACAAAGGCGTAACCGAACCGCCCCACCTCGTCGGTGAGCGCCTCGATCGTCTTGTCGACCGCGTCGGCATTGTACCAATCGCCTGACGCCGTCGTGACCAGCTGGCGGACTTGCTCCACATCCAAGTCCGGAAGCTGACTGACCACGTCGATCTTGCCGAACTTGTAGCGCTGCCCCTCCTCCACCGTGAATGTCACGACAAAACCGGTACGCTCCGGAACCAGCTCGGCAACCGCCGAAACGACGCGAAAATCGGCATAGCCTTTCGACAGGTAGAATTTCCGCAACAGCTCCCGGTCGTAGGCCAAGCGGTCGGGATCGTAGACGTCGTCGCTGCTCAAGAACTTGTACCAGCGGTACTCCTCGGTTTGAACTTCCGAGCGCAATTGCCCGTCGCTGAACCGCCTGTTGCCGACGAACACGATTCGGTCAACATAGGTGGTCTGACCCTCGTCGATCTCGAAGACGAGATCGACACGGTTCTGGGGCAAGGTGATGATCTTGGGTTCGACGGTGGCCGCGAAGCGGCCGCCGCGGCGATAGACGTCGAGGATGCGTTTGACATCGGTTTGCACGCGGGTACGGGTGTAGACGGTGCGCGGCCGAAGTTGGACTTCCGCCTCAAGCGTCTTGTCGTCGATACGGCTATTTCCCTCAAAGGCGATGCGGTTGATGATCGGATTTTCGACCACCCGCACCACCAGATCGGAGTCTTGCTGACGGATGGTCACGTCGACAAAGAATCCGGTGCCGAACAACGCCTTGAGCGAAGCGTCCATCTTGACTTCGTCGAAACGCTCGCCCGCCCTGAGGGTCAGATAGGACCGCACCGTGTCGGGGTCGACCCGCTGGGCACCCTCGATCCGGATGTCGCGAATGGCGTTTTGGGCGCGGCTGGCTCCCGCGTGAACAATGAGGGCCAGCGCCACCAAAGCGACCCTCGTTAGGGCCCGCGGCCAGAGACGGCCTCGAGGAAAAGCCGGGGCAAACATCCGGCTAGCCGACGATCTGCCGGACAAATTCGACCACCCGGAAATGCACCAAGTCATTCCAGGTGGCAAACAGCATCAGGGCGATCACCAGGGCAAAACCAACCCGTAGACCATATTCCTGGGCGCGCGCACCGAGCGGTCGGCCCCGCATTGCCTCGATGATGTAGAAAACCAGATGGCCGCCATCCAGCATGGGCACCGGAAACAGGTTGATCAGGCCGAGATTGATCGAGAGCAGGGCCAGGAAGTTGACGATCGCGACCAACCCGGCCTGGGTCGCCTCGCCCGACACATAGCCGATCCGGAGGATGCCGCCGATCTCGTTGGCGGGCCGGGTTCCGGCGATCATCTGGCCAACCACCTTCAAGATCATGGCGCTCATGTCATAGGTGTGTTCGCCCGCGCGCAGGACCGCCGTCAGCGGATCGTGGCGGACGACCCCGATGTCGGTGCGCGAAATGCCAAGCTGGCCAATGACTTGTATGTTGCCAAGCCGGTCCTTGAGTTCGATCGCCGCCGGGGTCACTCTTAGTCGGATTTCGCCGCCCTCGCGCCCCAGGACCATGTCGAGCGGTACACCGGGCTGAACCTGCACGATGCGTTGAATGTCCTCGAACCGCCGGACGGTCTGGCCGTCGAGGTTCAGCACCCGGTCGCCGACCTGGAGACCCGCGGCCTCGGCGGCGCTGCCCGGTACCACCGCGCCCACTTCCGGCGGCGTGAAGGGCTGACCGGCCGTCGCGAACAACAGGGCGTAGACGATCAGGGCGAACAGGAAGTTCGCCGCCGGTCCGGCCAAGACGATGGCCGCCCGCTGCCCGAGCGACTTGTACTGGAAGGCGACGGTGCGCTCGTCCGGCGTCAACTCGGTGGCTGGCTCACCCGGCATGCTGGCCGCGTTGGTGTCACCCGCCATCTTGACATAGCCACCGAGCGGGACGGCACTGATCCGCCAGCGCGTGCCGGCCCGATCGTTCCAACCGAACAACTCGGGGCCGAAACCGATTGAGAACACCTCAACCCGCACGCCGCACCGTCGCGCGACCCAGTAGTGACCCAGCTCGTGAACGAACACGAGAATGGTCAGCACCACCAGGAAGGGGAGGACGTAATTCCACAGGCTTGCAAGCAAATCCATGACGACTCTTCTAATGATAAACGACCGATTTACCTAGCCCGGATTTCGTCCCGCGCCGCGACGACGCGGATGATCAGTCGGCCGCCACCGCGACGCGCGTGAAGCTCGCCGCCACCCGGCGCGCCTCGGCGTCAAGGGCCCGGACATCGTCCAGGCTGGCGAACGGGTGGGTGGCAATATCGGCAAGAGTACGCTCGACAATTGCAGTAATTTCCAGAAACCCGATCCGGCCGGTGAGGAAAGCCTGGACGGCAACCTCGTTAGCGGCATTGAGGACGGTCGGATCGGAGCCACCCCGCCGCAACGCCTCGCGGGCGAGCCGCAAGGCCGGAAAAGCCGCCGGGTCCGGCTCCTCGAAGGTAAGTTCGCGTACCCGCACTAAGTCAAGGCGGACATCGGAGACCGGCATGCGATCCGGCCAGGCCAGCGCCACCGCGATCGGCGTGCGCATATCGGGGGTTCCAAGCTGCGCCAAGGTGGAGCCATCCACATAGGCGACCAGGCTATGAATGATCGACTGGGGGTGGACCAGCACCTCGATTCGCGCCTCCGGAACGGGAAACAGATGGTGCGCCTCGATCACTTCGAGGCCCTTGTTCATCATGGTCGCGGAGTCGACGGAAATCTTGGCCCCCATGTCCCAGTTCGGGTGGGCCACCGCTTCGGCCGGCGTGACGTTCGCCATCTCCGCCCGTGAACGACCGCGGAACGGTCCCCCGGACGCCGTGAGAATAAGCCGGTCGACCGTTTCGGGCCGCTCGAAATCGAACACCTGGAAGATGGCGCTATGCTCGGAATCCACCGGCAGCAGGGTGGCGCCATGGGCTCGAGCCGCCGCCATGACCAGATCGCCGGCGCACACCAGGCACTCCTTGTTGGCAAGGCCCACCGTGGCGCCGCGCCGGATCGCGGCCAGCGTCGGCTCCAGCCCGGCGGCACCCACAATCGCCGCCATGACCCAATCGGCCGGCCGCTCGGCCGCCTCGACCAGGGCCTGGCGCCCGGCGGCCACTATGATGCCGGTGCCGGCGAGGCCATCGGCCAGGTCGCGGTAGCGCTGGGGATCGGCCACGGCAACGAAACGCGGCCTGAGCCGCCGCGCCTGATCGATGACGGTTGCGACATTGCCGTTCGCCGTCAGCGCCTCAACCCGAAAGGCGTCCGGGTCGGCGGCGAGCGCATCCGCGATCAAGTCCACGGTGTTGCAGCCGACCGATCCGGTCGAGCCGAGGATCGTCACCGACCTCGGCCGAATTTTCATCCCCCCCGGCGTCGTCATACCCACCTCCATCCGGCAATCCATAAGGCGCACACCGTTACGGCCGCGACCAGCAAACCGTCGATCCGGTCGAGTAAACCGCCGTGGCCCGGAATTAAGCGGCCCGTATCCTTGACCGCGAAATGCCGCTTGGCCGACGACTCAACCAAATCACCCGCGCTCGTGGCCACCGCCAGGACGAACCCCACCAGACCGGCCCATGCCAGCCGCTCGATACCGAATAGACCGGCAACCACCACCGCCGCAAGTGTCGCGGCGCCCAACCCACCGATCACGCCGGACCAGGTTTTACCCGGACTGATGGCCGGAGCCAGTCGCGGCCCCCCGACCGAGCGCCCAATGGCGTAGGCGCCGGAATCGGCGGCCCAAACCACGAGAAACAACCATATCACCATGTCGCGGCCGGCGGCCGGTTCATAACGGAGCCAAATCAGCGCCACGGCGGGAACCGCCAGATAGATACCGCCGACGGCAAGCCAAGTCGGGCTCGGGTGCTGGAACCAGCGCCCCGCGAGAAGGACCGCCACCGCCGCGCTAACCACCAAACCCGCCGCGTAATATCCGAAAACCGCCAGAAGTGTGCCCCCGAGACACCCCACCACGGCGATCCAGCCGGCGGCGGCGATCTCGCCCGGTGTACAGAGCCTCGCCCACTCGAAGCCGGCGATGCCGATTGACAGCAGCACCAGAAGGTCGAACCAGGGCCGGCCGAGATAGACAAGCAGGAGCACCAGCGGACCGACCACCAGTGCCGATGCGAGCCGCAGCCAGAGTTCGCCGAGTTGCCGCGACCGCGCCTCAACCAACAGATGCACCGTAGCGGCGGTGCCGGCGATAAAATTCACGAATGGCATCCTCCAAATCGCGTTTCGTGAAGTCGGGCCACAACGTGTCGAGAAACACCAGCTCCGCATAGGCCGCCTGCCAGAGGAGGAAATTGCTTAATCGCTTCTCCCCGCTCGTCCGGATGACGAGGTCCGGGTCTGGGATGCCAGCCGTCGCCAACTGGCTCTCGACAAGCGCTTCCGTGATATCGTCAGCCCGCAAGCGGCCCGCCCGGACCGATTCGGCGATGGCACGCACGGCCTCCGTAATCTCGCCTCGGCTGCCATAACTCAGCGCCATGATGACCTGGATACCGCGATTATCGCGGGTGAGCGCCTCGCTATTCTCGATCAGGCCGACAATATCGTTCGGCAGCCGCTGGCGATCGCCGATGACGCGCAGCCGGACATTGTTGGCGTGCAAGTCGGCAACTTCGCTTTGCAGATAGCGGCGCAATAGCGCCATCAGTTCGCTCACCTCCTCCAACGGCCGCCGCCAATTCTCGGACGAGAAGCTGTAGAGGGTCAGGTATTCAATGCCGAGTTCGGCGGCGCTCCGCACCGCCGCGCGCGCCGCATCGGTGCCCCGGCGATGGCCCATCACGCGGGGCAGGCCGCGTGCCCGCGCCCACCGGCCGTTGCCATCCATGATGATCGCGACATGCCGCGGCGGCGCCATGGGGTCCGTCGATGACGCTGCTTCCATGGATCAAACGTGCAGGATCTCTCGCTCTTTATGGGCGAGAGTGTCGTCGACGATCTTGATGTTCTGGTCGGTGGCCTTCTGGATCTCGTCTGAGAAGTGGCGATGCTCGTCCTTCGATATCTCTCCGTCCTTCTCGCTGCGCTTCAACTTTTCCATGCCGTCGCGCCGCACGTTGCGCACGGCGACGCGGGCCTGTTCGCTGTATTTGTGGGCGACCTTGACGAGTTCGCGCCGGCGCTCCTCGCTGAGTTCCGGGATCGGCACGCGCAGCACCTGGCCCTCGACTTTGGGGTTCAAGCCCAGGCTGGACTCGCGAATCGCACGATCGACGGCCTGCACCAGGCCGCGGTCCCAGACCTGCACGGTCAGCATTCGCGCCTCGGGCGCGCTGATCGTGCCGACCTGGGTAATCGGCATTTTCGCGCCATAGGCCTCGACCGAGAGCGGCTCTAGCAGGCTGACCGACGCCCGACCCGTCCGCAGTCCCGAAAATTCCCGCTTCAGAGCCTCAATGGCCCCCGCCATCCGGCGTTTCACGTCTTCCAATTCGGCTTTGGGCACGGCATCACCCATTATCCTGGCAGATCACGGTAAACCTCCCCTCGCCCCGCATGACCGCCGGGAAGGCTCCCGCATTGTGTATCGAAAACACCAAGATAGGAATCTTGTTCTCCCGAGCCAGCGAGATGGCGGATGCGTCCATCACCTGTAGGTCGCGGGAAAGCACGTCCATGTAGGTCAATCGTTCGTGGCGCTCGGCCCCGGGATTCTTGATCGGATCGGCGCTGTAGACACCGTCGACATGGGTTCCCTTGAGAAGGGCGTCACAGCCCATTTCCGAAGCCCGCAACGCCGCCGCCGTGTCGGTGGTGAAGAACGGGTTGCCCGTTCCGGCCGCAAAGACCACGACGCGGCCTTTTTCCATATGGCGTTGGGCGCGGCGGCGGATATAGGGCTCGCAGAGGCTCGCCATCGGGATCGCCGATTGGACGCGGGTCGGCTGACCCTGGGATTCCAGCGCGCTCTGTAGTGCCAACGCGTTGATGACCGTGGCGAGCATGCCCATATAGTCCCCGGTCGCCCGATCCATGCCCCAGCCGACCGCGGACGATCCGCGAAAGATATTGCCGCCACCAACGACAACGCAGACTTCCGTGCCCAGACGCTGCACCTCGGCCACGTCGATGGCAATCCGCCGCACCGTTTCCGCGCTGATGCCGAATTGTTGCTCGCCCATCAAGGCTTCGCCGGATACCTTCAGCAAAACCCGTCGGTAAAGCGGTGTGCCGGCCATGTTCTTGCCCCGTGTTCCGACCCTGGCGGCAGCCCGCTGACTCAATTCTTGAGGGTCGCCGCCACCTCGGCCGCAAAATCCGTCGGCGGCTTTTCGATGCCCTCCCCGAGCACGAAGCGAACGAAACCCGTGCAAGCGATGGGTTTGCCGGCTTCCTTTGCCGCCTCCTCAAGGACCTTCTTCACCTTCTTGTTGGGGTCGAGCACCCAGGCCTGCTCGGGCAGGACGACTTCCTCGTAATACTTGCGGAGCCGTCCCTCAACCATCTTCTCGACGATCGCCTCGGCCTTGCCACTCGCCCTCGCCTGCTCGGCCAGGACCGCGCGTTCGCGATCGAGGGCGGACCGGTCGACATCGGCGACGTTGAGCCATTGCGGGTTGGCCGCCGCCACATGCATGGCGAGTTGCCGGCAGAGTGCCGCCAACTTGTCGTTGGGCGCCGCACTTTCCAAGGCCACCAGAACGCCGATCTTGCCGAGACCCGGCGCCGCACTGTTATGGACGTAGCTCGCGACAACGCCCTCGCCAACCTTGAGCGATCGAGAGCGGCGCAGGTTCATATTCTCGCCGATGGTGCCGATGAGCTGGGCGAGTTCGGTCGCCACATCGCGGCCGCTACCCGGGTAGGCCGAGGTCAACAGTGTTTCGAGATTGCCGTTCGCCTCGACCGCGAGCATGCTCGCCGTGCGCACGAACGCCTGGAAGGTCTCGTTACGGGCGACGAAATCGGTTTCGGAATTGACCTCGACCACGGCGCCTACGGACCCCGCGACCGCCACACCCACCAGTCCCTCGGCGGCCACGCGGCCCGCTTTCTTGGCTGCCGCGGCAAGGCCCTTCTTGCGCAGCCAATCGACGGCCGCCTCCATGTCGCCGCCGGTCTCGGCCAGCGCCTTCTTGCAGTCCATCATGCCGGCGCCGGTCTTCTCGCGAAGATCGCGCACCAGGGATGCGGTTATTTCAGCCATGTCTTAAATCCCGATACCGTCACCATCAACCCGGCTCGCTCACAGGGTCCCCGCCATGGCCTCGCCGCCCTCGACCGGTGGTTCCACGGGCAGCGATTCCACCGGACCTTCGACGCGCTCGCCGACATCGGCGCCGGTTGCCGCCTGTTCGCGCTCCAGCCCGTCGAGGATGGATCGCGACATCAGTTCGCAATACAGGTCAATGGCGCGGATCGCGTCGTCATTGCCGGGGATCGGAAAAGTAATGCCGTCCGGCGCGCTGTTGCTGTCGATGATGGCCACAATCGGAATGCCGAGCGTGCGCGCCTCGTCGATGGCGATATGCTCCTTGTTGGTGTCGATGACGAACAGGAGATCCGGTAGGCCGGCCATCTCCTTGATGCCACCGAGCGTGCGCTCGAGACGGTCTTGCTCGCGGGTCAAGTTCAGCATCTCCTTCTTGGTGATGCCCGTCACCGTGCCGCCCAGGCGTTCCTCGAGATCGCGCAGCCGGCGGATCGAATTGGATATGGTCCGCCAGTTGGTCAGCATGCCGCCGAGCCAGCGATGGTTGACGAAATATTGCCCAGAGCGCTTGGCATGCTCGGCGATGGCCGATTGGGCCTGGCGCTTGGTGCCGACGAACAGCACCCGCCCACCCCCCGCCACCACGTCCCGGGCCGCGAGCAGGCCGCGATGCAGCAAGGGAACGGTCTGCTGCAGGTCGATGATATGAACCCCGTTTCGGACCCCGAAAATGTACGGTTTCATCCGCGGGTTCCAGCGCCGGGTGTGGTGGCCGAAATGCACGCCCGCTTCGAGAAGCCCGCGCATGCTGAAGGTAGGCATGACCATGGTCTAACATCCTTATCCGGTTGTGCCTCCGCGACCGTCGGTCCCCCCCGGTCCTGGCGTACCAGGACACGAGTTGGACACCGGATGGCCAGCCGACAGTGCGCCGGCGGGCCCGGCCCGCGTGCGAGATGACCGGTTTCATAGAGCCAAGCGTCCGCCCTGGCAAGGGGAAAGGGGTCGCAGCCCTCGAGCCGCAGGCGACGCAGGGCCTATCGGCGCGGCCGGGCGATCCACCAAATGCCCGTCATCGGCGTGCCCGATGTCGCCGAGTTTAACTTCCACCGCGTGCCGCTGCCAACCGTTCCGCGTACCTTGGCACGTCCGGAAATCGCGCCGCGAGCGACTCATAGATACCGACCGCCTCGGCAAGCGCACCGGAATACCCCGGTGGAACTAACGCCATATGCAACAGCGACACCGCCAGATCATCCAGCGCCTCGGGCGTGCCGCCCAAGCGCTCCACCAGTTGGC
>SHVR01000057.1 GCA_009694185.1 Alphaproteobacteria bacterium
CGAGCGACTTCGCGACCCTCCGCTCCTTCATCTCTACCGCAAGAAAGCAAGGCTGGAACATCATCGAAGCCCTGTCACGCGACCCCGCAGTTCTCGCTAAAACCCTCCGCCTCGCGTAAACCGGCACGGGAACCTGGGCTGTTACAATATAGTTAACAAAACAGGACGCGCGAATATTAACCGGATGGCAAGGGGTTGGCTTTGCCGACTCATTACCGGGTTTCTGCCGGGCGAGCGCCATGCTAGCCTCATGGCCGTCCACTGCCACTGACGCGAGGCCGCACCCATGTCGATCGCCACGGCGCCGCTCGATACCAACAATCTCGAAGCCTTCTGGATGCCGTTCACCGCCAATCGGCAGTTCAAGAAGGATCCGCGCCTGTTTGTCGGCGCGGAGGGCATGTACTACCTGACCTATGATGGGCGCCGCGTGCTCGATGGCGCCGCCGGGCTCTGGTGCGTCAATGCCGGCCACTGCCACAAGCGCATCGTCGCGGCCGTGCAGAAGCAGGTCGCGACCATGGATTTCGCGCCGGCGTTCCAGATGGGCCATCCCATGGCGTTCGAGCTGGCGTCGCGCCTCACCCAGCTGACACCGGGCGATCTCAACTATGTCTTCTTCGCCAATTCCGGTTCCGAGGCCGTCGACACCGCGCTCAAGATCGCCGTCGGCTACCACCGGGCGCGCGGCGAGGGCCAGCGCACGCGCCTCATCGGCCGCGAGCGGGGCTATCACGGTATCGGCTTCGGCGGCACCTCGGTTGGCGGCATCAAGAACAACCGCAAGATGTTCAGCTCCATGATGCTGCCGGGCGTCGACCATATGCCGCACACCCATGATCCGGCCCACATGGCATTCAGCCGCGGCCAGCCGGAATGGGGCGCGCATCTGGCCGACGACTTGCTGCGGCTGATCGACCTGCACGACGCCTCGACCATCGCCGCCGTCATCGTCGAGCCGGTGGCGGGTTCGACCGGGGTGCTCCCGCCACCCAAGGGCTATCTGGAACGGCTGCGCAAGATCACCGAGGACCATGGCATTCTGCTGATCTTCGACGAGGTGATCACCGGCTTTGGCCGCTTGGGCGCGGCCTTCGCGGCGGAAAAATTCGGCATCGTTCCGGACATGATGACCATCGCCAAGGGCCTGACCAACGCCACGGTCCCGGCCTCGGCGGTGGTCTGCCGCGAGGGCATCTACCAGGCCTTCATGCAGGGTCCCGAATGGATGGTCGAACTGTTCCACGGCTATACCTATTCGGCGCATCCGCTGGCCGTGGCGGCCGGTCTCGCCACCCTGGACGTCTATCGGGACGAGGGGCTGTTTGAGCGCGCGGCCGATCTTTCGCCCTATTGGGAGGACGCGGTTCACTCGCTGAAGGGCCTGCCGAACGTCATCGACCTCCGCAATCTAGGCCTGATGGCCGGCGTCGACCTGGCGCCGCGCCCGGGCAAACCGACGCTGCGCGGCTATGACGTGTTCCTGAAGTGTTATGAGCGTGGCGTTTACATTCGCTATACGGGCGATACTCTTGCCATGTCGCCGCCGTTGATTGCCGAGAAGTCGGAAATCGACAAGATGTTCTCCATCCTTGCCGAGGTCATCAAGGAAGTGAATTGATGGGCATGTGACGGCCCCGAACCCTGGGCGCGGGGCCGTCCGCTGGCGCGGGATGGGTCAAACTAACCGATTCTTAAACCCGACCCCTTAAGTTTGCCGTTCATCGAGCGCATCCAGGACGGAAGCGCGGACCGAGCAGGACGCTCGTATGTCCGAGCCCAACCACACATTGAGCCGTATCGAGGCGGCGCTCAACGCCTCCGGCGACCTGATCTACGACTGGGACTTTGCCAGCGACACCATTCGCTGGTACGGCTCGGTCGCGTCGGTTTTGGGGCACGCCTCGGCGGAGCCTGTCGGCACCGGCGACCGCTTTCATGCCCGCATCAGCCATGGCGACCTGGCGGTGCGCCTGAAAGCGCTGGCCCGTCATTTCTCCGCCCGGGTGCCGTTCGACTGCGAGTATCGGCTCAGGGGCGAGAACGGCGCCGTCGCTTGGGTGCATGACCGCGGCATGGCCGAGGTCGACACCGGTGGCAACCCGTTGCGCATGGTCGGCACACTCAGGGTCATCACCCAGGGCAAGCAACGCGCCGAGCGGCTCGAGTATCTGGCCAACTTCGACGAGCTGACCGGCCATTTCAACAAGGCACGCCTGAGCGATGCCGTGCAGCACGCGGTGTCCCAGACCGAACGTCATGGCACGACAGGCGCGTTCCTGGTCGTCGATGTCGACAATCTCAGCATGGTCAACGACGCTTTCGGTCACGCCATCGGCGATGCGGTCATCATCGGGTTGGGCGAGCGGCTGGATCGTTGCGTCGGCGCCAGTGACGTGATCGGTCGCGTCGAGGGCGACCAGTTCGGCATGTTGCTCGACGGTTGCGATGAGGCCGAGACCCAGGCGGCGGCCGAGCGGGTGGTTCTGGCGGTGCGCGAGGCGCCCATACAGACCGGGGCCGGCCCGGTGTCGATCACCGTTTCGGTCGGTGGCATCGTCTTTCCGCGGGCGGCCCAGACCGCCTTTGACATCATCACCCGGGCGGTTACCGCCCAGTTGCAAGCCAAGCGTGGCGGTGGCAACCAGTTCGCCCTCTACCGGCTCACCGAAAACCAACGCCATGGCATGCGCCGCGACATGGGGATCGTGAAGCAGGTACAGGCGGCACTCGGCTCCAACCGCCTGACACTCGCCTTCCAGCCCGTGGTCCTGGCGGGCGAGCGTACCGTCTGCTTTCACGAGGGCCTTCTCCGGATGCGGGCCGACGATGGGCGCATCATGGCGGCCGGCGAATTCATCCCCCTCGTCGAGCAGTTCGGCCTCATCCGCCAGATCGACCGCCGCGTTCTGGAACTCTCGGTCGAGACCCTGTGCGAGCATCCCGAGGCCACGCTCGCCTTCAATATTTTCCGGCCTGACGGCGGCCGACCCCGCCTGGCTGCGTGGGTTGATCGGCTTGCTCAAGGACCGGCCGGATCTGGCCGAGCGCCTGATCGTCGAGGTGACCGAGACGGCGGCAATGCAGGATCTCGACGAATCGCCGCGCTTTGTGGCGAGCGTCCGCGATCTTGGCTGCAAGGTGGCACTCGACGATTTCGGCGCCGGCTACAGCTCGTTCCGGCATCTGAAAACCTTGACCGTGGACTATGTGAAAATCGACGGCTCCTATGTGAGCGATATTGCCGCCAACACCGACAATCAGCTTTTCATTCGCACATTGCTCGACCTCGCCGAGGGCTTCGGACTGAAGACCATCGCCGAATGCGTCGAGAGCGAGGCGGAAGCGACCCTGCTCGCCGAGCATGGCGTGACCTATCTGCAAGGCTAACTGTTCGGAGCACCCGACCTCGCCAAGCCCTGGCCGGCGGCGATCGTCGACAGGGTTTCGGCCGCCTAGGCAACGGGTGCCACTCACTTCTCGCCCGGGTCGGCGCGCGGCTTGCCTTGCCGGCGCGTCAGGGCATCGACTTGCGCCTGCATGGCCGCCAATTGCCGGCGCATCGCTTCGATTGACGCGTCCCGCGTCGGGGCCTCGATTGACGCGTCCCGCGTCGGGGCCTCGATTGACGCGTCCCGCGTCGGGGCCTCGATTGACGCGTCCCGCGTCGGGGCCTCGATTGACGCGTCCCGCGTCGGGGCCTCGATTGACGCGTCCCGGGTTATCGGCTGGATCGACGCCGGGGGCGCACCGATGGTCCCCGGCTCCTGGGTGCCACCCGGTGGCGTGACGCCGAACGGGTTGAGCAGCTGCATGGTCTGCTCCAAGAGGGCGACGTTGTGCTTGCCCACCTCCTCGATCGACGTGAACGGGAAGATGCCCCCGAACGACGAGTGGAGTTGGGTCTTGAGCTGATCTTGATGGCGCTTGAAGGCCCCCATCATGTGATCGAGATAGCGCGGCACCATCCATTGCATATTGTCGCCGTAGCAGCGGATGAGCTGCCTGAGGAAACCAATGGGCAGCAGATTGGTGCCCTTCTGCTCCTCCTCGACGATGATCTGGGTGAGCACGGCGCGGGTCAGATCGTCGCCGGTCTTGGCATCGTAGACCAGGAAATCCGTGCCGGACTGCACCATGCGGCACAGGTCCTCCAGCGTCACATAGCTGCTGGAGGCCGTATTGTAGAGACGCCGGTTGGCATACTTCTTGATCGTAACCGGAGTCTCGACTCCGCCCGCTCGCTCGGCCATAGAGGCGCGCTCCCGGTGAGGTTCGGCCGAGAATAACAGAATTCCGGTAAGCCGGGGCGCTGTCATGCTCTATAGTCGGGCGATGAGCACCGAGCCGGACGAGGACGCGCTGGCGCGCCGCTATCTGGATCTCTGGGAGCGCCAGGTCGGTCTGATCGCCCAGGCGCCCGAGATTCATGCCGCCCTCCTCGGGCTGCTGACCGGATCGAGTGGAGCGGAGTCCCATGGCAGCACCCGAGCCCAGACAGGGGCCGCGCCCGGCCGGTCTCCACATCCTGACGGCGGCGGCGAGCTGGAACGCCTCGCTCGCCGCGTTGCCGCTCTTGAAGGCCGGCTCGCTGAATTGGCGGGCGCCGCTCCAGCCCGAAGGCGCCGCCCTCGTAAAGGAGCTTGAGGGGCTAGACACAAAGGCCTTCAATCGGGCGATCGCCCGGGTGGCGGGCGAGCGGTTGGCGACACTCCATGGCGCCATCGAGAGCTATCGCCGGCACCCCTATCGGCGCGACCTCGTCGAACCGCCCGCGGTTTGGCAAGACGGCACCACGCGCTTGCTCGACTATGGCGCCGTCGACCGGCGGGCCGCCAAGGGCGTGCCGGTGCTGGCGATCCCCTCGCTGATCAATCGCTATTATGTGCTGGACTTGTCGGCCAAGCGCAGCCTGGCCCGCTATCTGGCGGGGCGCGGCGTCAGGCTGTTCATGGTCGACTGGGCGGCACCCGGCGCCAGCGAGCGGAATTTCACCTTGAGCGACTATATCGTCCACCGTCTGGAGCCAGCATTGCGCGCGGCCCAGGCCATATCCCGACGGCCGGTCGGTGTGCTCGGCTACTGCATGGGCGGCCTGCTGGCCGCCGCCTTGGCGGTCGGACATTCGGGCGAGGTCCCGGCGCTGGCGCTCCTCGCCACACCCTGGGATTTTCATGCCGTCCAGCCGGAGCGGGCGCGGGCCGCCGCCGCCCTCTTTCGGCTGTTGCGCCCGGCCTTTGCCAGCGCCGAAGAAATGCCGGTGGACGCCATCCAGACGGCTTTCCACGCGCTCGATCCATGGCGGGTGGTGGCCAAGTTCATGGCCTTTGCCGCCCTCGATCCGGCGTCGGAGCAAGCGGCGGCCTTCGTCGCCCTCGAAGATTGGGTGAATGACGGGGTGCCGCTTGGCCTGCCCGTGGCGGAGGCCTGCATGGTCGACTGGTATGGCGCCAACAGTCCGGCCCGGGGCGAATGGCAGGTGGCCGGCCGGCCGGTGCGGCCGGCCGAGTTTCGCGGCCGGAGCTATGTGCTGGCGCCGGCCCTGGACCATATCGTACCGCCGGAATCGGCGTTGCCCTTGGGCTTGGCACTGCCCCAAGCCCGTAGCCGCCTGGTCGAGAGCGGCCATATCGGCATGGTGATCGGCCGCAACGCCCCGCGCCGGGTGTGGGCGCCGCTTGCCGCCTGGCTGCTCGCGACGGTCGCGAAAAGCCCGCGCGCCCGCCGGCCAAGCTTGTAAGAGCCGGACCCGAGTCCTATAACGAAGCCAGCACCGGCCCCAACCGAAAGGAGCCCTTCCATGAGCACCGATGTGGTCATCGCGAGCGCCGCCCGCACCGCCGTCGGCGCCTTCAACGGCGCCTTTGCCTCGCTCGCCGCCCATCAATTGGGCCGGGTCGCCATCCAGGCGGCCTTGGAGCGGGCCAAGGTGGCGGCGGCGGACGTCTCCGAGGTCATCCTCGGCCAGGTGCTGACGGCCGGCCAAGGCCAGAACCCGGCCCGCCAGGCGGCGATCGCTTCTGGATTGCCGAACGAGGTGCCGGCCTACACCGTCAACCATGTCTGCGGCTCCGGCTTGAAGACCGTCGCACTCGGCTATCAGGCGATTAGGAACGGCGATAGCCGGATCGTGGTCGCGGGCGGCCAGGAGAGCATGACGGCGGCCCCCCACTGCCTGCATTTGCGCTCGGGAACCAAGATGGGCGACGCCGCCATGGTGGATTCTATGATCCGCGACGGCCTGTGGGACGCCTTCAACGGCTATCACATGGGCAACACGGCCGAGAATGTCGCCGAGAAATACCAGATCACGCGGGAAGAGCAGGACCGCTTCGCCGTGCAGTCCCAGGTCCGCGCCGAGGCGGCCCAGAAGGCCGGCCGCTTCAAGGACGAGATTGTTCCGGTCACCATCAAGGGCCGCAAGGGCGACGTGGTGGTGGACGCCGACGAATATCCCCGCCACGGCACCACCATGCAGGTGCTGGCGGGCCTGCGCCCGGCCTTCGCCAAGACCGGCACCGTGACGGCCGGCAATGCCTCCGGCATCAATGATGGCGCGGCCGCCGTCGTCCTCATGGGCGCCGACGAGGCCAAGCGCCGCGGCATGACGCCGCTCGCCCGCATTGCCTCCTGGGCCCAGGCGGGGGTCGATCCGGCCTATATGGGCACCGGCCCCATCCCGGCGAGCCGGCTCGCACTCGAAAAGGCCGGCTGGAGCGTCGACGATCTGGATCTGGTCGAAGCCAACGAAGCCTTCGCGGCGCAAGCCTGCGCCGTCGCCAAGGACATGGGCTGGGGCGAGGACAAGGTCAATGTGAATGGCGGCGCCATCGCCATCGGCCACCCGATCGGCGCCTCGGGCACCCGCGTGCTGGTCACACTCATCCACGAGATGGCCAAGCGCGACGTCAGGAAGGGCCTGGTCACGCTCTGCATCGGCGGCGGCATGGGCATCGCCATGTGCCTCGAGCGGGTGTGAGGGGGCGGCAGCCGAGAATTTGCGTTTACCGCAATTACTGGACCTAGGGAAAGCCAAAGCTAACCCAATAATCCTTTGATAACGCGAGAAACACGAAAAAATAAGGCGCATGTTATATCTCATATCGAAATGAAATTTCTATAATCACTATACACGCTTGAAGCCGGCTTGTCACGGGCGCTTCCAACCCTTCGTGATGGCATCGAAGCGTTGGAGACCTTAGGTCATGGTTTGGGTCCCCGTCCGTCGTCGCGAGGAGCGAAGCGACGAAGCAAATCCAGTGCCAACCGAGTTCTGGATTGCTTCCCGCTTCGGCTTCGCCTCGCGGTCGCAACGACGCGGCGGGGGTGGTCGATGGCGAGAAAACCGAAGCTGGTCGAGGCGACAATCCCGGCAAAAAAATGTTTGCATGCCGCAGCCCCATGTGGGGAGAGCGACTGTCTTGTTGAAGCCGCGCAATTGAAAAAAGAACTTCCGGGAATATATCTTTTTTGATATAGAAATGAATGCGCTGGACGGTCCAGACCCTGAATGAAACCGTTGACGCGGAAGTTGAGGCTCTGCCCGAAGACATGCGGGCGAGGCTTGCGCGCGTAGCGACGCTCATCGAGGAAAAGGGTCTGGCGCGAGTGGGCGAGCCGCACGTCAAGCATTTGCAAGGCCGCCTGTGGGAGATACGACTGAAGGGCCGTAGCGGGATTTCGCGGGCGCTCTATGTGACGGCCGTGGGCACGCGCGTCGTGATTGTGCGGGTCTTCGTGAAGAAGACGGAGAAGACGCCCAGGCGCGAGATAGAGTTGGCCTTGTCCCGCGCGAAATCGGTTCGATGATGGAGATGTCGCCATGGCGCGCATAACCGATCTGCACAAGAAATGGCTGAAGGAGCCGAGGTACCGGCAGGCATACGAGGCTTTGGACGGGGAGTTCGCCCTCGCGTCGGCCGTGATCGACGCGCGCAACCGCGCCGGCCTGACGCAGGCGGAACTGGCCCGGAAGATGGGCACGACACAGCCTGTCGTCGCCCGGCTGGAAAGCGGCCGGACGCGCCCGTCGATGCGAACACTGGCGCGCCTGGCGGAGGCGACCGGATCGCGGTTGCGGATCAGCTTCGAGCCGCTGGACCGCCGCGAGTGAGGGGGTGGGAACAGGTTTCAGCCGCGCGCTCGATTAGGCCGGCCCTGTGGCGCGGGCGCTCGCTCGACGCCGGAGCGCGGTCCCGATCCCCAGCAAGCCAGAGCCCAACAGCAACAGGATGCCCGGCTCCGCGCCCGCCGCGTCCGGTCCGTCCGTGCCCCGCGCAAGAAGCTGAAAATGACGCAGGCGGAATTCGCAACGCATTTCCATCTGCCGCTCGGCACTGTCCGCGATTGGGAGCAAGGCGCAAATCGCCCGGACAGAGCGGCTCAAGTGCTTCTCACAGTCATCGCCAAAGACCCCGATGCCGTGGCCCGCGCCCTCGAAATCTAGACCCCATGTTCGCTGTGCGGAAGTAGGGCGGCCCGCCTCGCGGTGTTCTTGCTTGCGATTTCGGGGCGCTTGGCTTTCTTGCCGGCACGACCCCTGATCTGTCTCGGCGGCATCTCCTATCCGCTTTACTTGACCCATGAACTGCTTGGCTTTCGCCTCATCTACTGGCTGGAGTCCGCCGGGGTCCCACCCTGGGTCAATGTGGCCATCACGCTCGCCGCCGCATTGCTGCTGGCGGATGCGATCTCCCGCTTGGTCGAACGGCCGGCCATGCATGCGATCCGCAATCTGTACCAACAGCGTGTCGTGTCCCGCCACCCCGTATAACGCGGTGCCCGCCCCTCGTCTGGGTGGCCTCACGGCAATTTGCGTCCGTGTCTGGCGTTCTGGCCGTCCGCCGTGCGACAATCACGGCCAAGGTGGAGGAACGCGCCAAGCTCAGGGAGGACATCATGCCAAGGCTTGCGGTGGTGACTGGCGGAACCCGCGGCATCGGCAGGGAAATCTCACGGGCATTGCAAGGGGCGGGCTACACCGTCATCGCCAATTATCACAGCGACGCGCGGGCGGCCGAGGCGTTTCACGGCGAGACCGGCATCGAAGTCGCGGCCTGGGACGTGGCCGACTACAAGGCTTGCGAGGCGGCGCTTGGCCGCATCGTCGCGGCGCACGGGGCCATCGAAATTCTGGTCAATAACGCGGGCATCACCCGCGACACCGTCCTGCACCGCATGCCGGGCGAGGCATGGCATGCGGTGATCGAGACCAACCTTACCTCCTGCTTCAACATGTGCCGACTCGTGATTGCCGCGATGCGCGAGCGCGGCTGGGGCCGCATCGTCAATGTCGCCTCGATCAACGGCCAGGCCGGCCAGGCCGGCCAGACCAATTATGCCGCGGCCAAGGCGGGCGTCATCGGCTTCACCAAGGCGCTGGCCTTGGAGAGTGCCGGCAAGGGCGTCACGGTCAACGCCATCGCGCCCGGCTACATATTGACCGACATGGTGCGCGCCGTGCCGGAGGGCCCGCGCGAGATCGTGCGCAAGAAGATCCCGGTCGGGCGCTTCGGCGAGCCCGAGGAGATCGCCCACGCCGTGCTCTACCTCGTCTCCGATGGTGCCAGCTTCACCACCGGCTCGACCCTGACCGTCAATGGCGGCCAGTATCTGACCTAAAAGTCGATATTTGGGGGCGGCGGCGCATGTCCGACCGGAATTATCCCGACCGGCCCTATGTTGGGGTCGGCGTCGTGGTGCTGCATGCGGACCAGGTGCTGCTGGTGCGGCGGGGCAAGCCGCCCCGGGCGGGTGCGTGGAGCATCCCGGGCGGCGCCCAGAATGTGGGCGAGACGGTGCGCGATGCGGCCAAACGCGAAGTGTTCGAGGAGACCGGCGTCGAGGTCGAGCTCTTCGACCTCCTCGATGTGGTGGATACCATCCGCCATGACGGCGAGGGCCGGGTGCAATTCCATTTCACCCTGGTGGATTTCCTGGGCGAATGGCGCTCGGGCGCGCTCCTGGCGGGCGACGACGCGGCCGATTGCCGCTGGGTTCCGCTCGGCGACATCGAGCGCTACGGCATGTGGAACGAGACCGAGCGCATGATCCGCCTGGCGGTGAGCCGCCTGGCTCTCAGGCTCGGCGGCAGTTGAAGTGTCCCGCCGTCGAGCGACATTGATCGGCGGCGTGGCGGTGCTCTTATGGGCGAGCGAGGCGTTGCTCGTCACCGAAAGCAACGCGATGCCGCCCTTCCAGCTCGTGGCCATGGCGCTCGCGTTCGGCTTGCCGATGGCGCTCGTCAAATGGCGCCTCTATGGCGAGCGCGCGCTCGACCAGCTCCGCGTGCCGCTCGGTGCCTGGGCGCTCGGTGTCGGCGGCCTGTTCGGCTTTCATGCCTGCTATTTTGCCGCCCTCAAGATGGCGCCCGCGCTCGAGGCCAATTTGATCAACTACACCTGGCCGCTTCTGATCGTGCTGTTCTCCGCTGCCTTGCCGGGCGAGCGGCTCGGCTGGTGGCATGTGGCCGGCGCCCTCATGGGTCTCGCCGGGGTCGTGCTGCTGCTGGGTGACGGGCGCTTCGTTGTCGAGAGCCGCTTTCTCCTCGGCTACGCGGCGGCCGCCGGGTCGGCGCTCACCTGGGCCGTCTATTCGGTCGCCAATCGCCGTTATGCCAGTGTGCCCAGCGACGCGGTCGGCGGCTTCTGCGCGGTGACGTCGATCCTGGCCCTCATCGTCCATCTCGCGTTCGAGGAGACATGGTGGCCGGAGACGGCGGGCGAGTGGCTCGCCATCGCGGCACTCGGTATCGGCCCCACCGGCATCGCCTTCTTCCTCTGGGATCACGGCACCAAACATGGCGACATCCGCGCCCTCGGTGCCTTGAGTTATCTGGTGCCGCTCATCTCGACCTTGTTGCTGCTGGCGGGCGGAACGGGCGAGGCGACCGTCGCGCTCGCCGGTGCCGCCATCTTGATCGTCGGGGGCGCGCTGCTGGCTGGCCGGGAGATCTTGTCGCGCCGTTAGGCGTATCAACCGGTCGGCGGCACCGTTCGCTGGATCGAGGGGCGCTTGGAAAATTCCCGGTACCAGGCCGCGAGTTTGGGCTGGCCCGTGCGCCAGTCCTCGTTGCCGAAGCGGAAATCGGCATAACCGCAGGCGGAGGCCGTCGCAAGCTCGGCCATGGTCACGGCTTGGCCGAAGTTCGCGACCTCCGCCTCCATGGCAGCCATCAGGCGCTCCATGCGCGCCTTGAGCTGGGCCTGATTGCTCGGCGACTGTTCGCCTGCCGCGCGGCCCATCTCGCCGCGCCTGGCCACCGCCGCCTCACAAAAAGCAGTTGCCAGCGCCTCCGCCTTGAGCACCCGCCAGCGGGCATCGCCACTTGCCGGGATCAGCTTGTTGCCGGCGATGCTGTCGAGATAGGCGCAGATCAGGGTCGATTCCGGCAGCACACGGCCATCGTCCAGCACCAATGTCGGGATGCGGGCGATCGGGTTGGCCGTCAGGAAATCGCCAGGCGGCGCTTGCAAATCGGCCTTGACCGTCTCGATGCGGCCGTCGAGGCCGAGTTCGATGGCCGCCGCCATGACCTTGCGCACGAACGGCGAGGTGGGGGAATGGTAGAGCTTCATGGGAATCTCCTGTTCAACGGAAGCTGTCCTTGCGCTGGCGGATCGCGCCGAAAACGGCGGCGGGATCGGCGCTGGCCATGCCGATGGCGGCTTTGAGCTCGGCCACATCGGCGCGCAGGAACGGATTGGTCCGCCGCTCGTCGCCGAGGAGCGCCGGTATGGTCGGCGTGCCCGCCTTGCGCATGGCGTCGACTTCCGTGGCCTTGGCGCGGAGCCGCGCGTTCCCGGGGTCGACCGAGAGTGCGAAGCGGATGTTCGACTGGGTATATTCGTGCCCGCAATAGATGCGGGTCTCGTCGGGCAAGGCGCGCAGCTTTTCGATCGACCGCCACATTTCGGGCATGCTGCCCTCGATCACCCGCCCGCAGCCGATCGAGAACAGCACGTCGCCGCAAAAGAGCGCCGCGCTCGACTTGAACCAGAAGGCGATATGGCCGCGGGTGTGGCCGGGCACGTCGAAGACGGTCGCGGTCTCGGACCCGACACTGTAGGTCTCGCCGTCGCCGAGCGCCACGTCGATGCCCGGAATACGGTCCCGGTCCGCCTTGGGGCCGATGATGGGCGCACCCGTTGCCGCCTTCAGCTCCGCGTTGCCGCCAATATGGTCCAGGTGATGATGGGTGTTCAGGATGTGGCTGAGCTTCCAGCCGCGCGCTTTCAGCGCCGCCAGGATCGGCGCCGCTTCGGCCGGGTCGACGGCGGCGGTGGCCTTCGTCGCCGGATCGTGCGCCAGGTACATGTAATTGTCCTGGAGCGCCGGCACCAACACGATCTCGAACGTCGCCATGAAACCTCCCGCCATCTGTCGGGACCGAGACTAGTCGATTTTGCCCGCCAATCCCAACGCCGGGTTAAGCTTGGGACATGTGGAGCGATGTGGTCGATCTGCGCGACTTCTACCGGACCGGCCTCGGCCTCGTGGCCCGGCGGATGATCCAGAGCCGCATTCGCGAACTCTGGCCGGATGTGACGGGCGCCGCCGTGCTGGGCCTCGGCTACGCGACGCCGTTCCTCGAGCCGTTCCTGGGCGAAGCCCAGCGCGCCATCGCCATCATGCCGGCCGCGCAAGGGGTGGTGCGCTGGCCGGGAGCCGATCCCAATCTGGTGGCGCTCGGCGACGAATGCGAGCTGCCGTTGCCCGATGTGTCCATCGACCGGGTGTTGCTGGTGCATGTGGTGGAAAATGCCGACGCCATCCGGCCGATGCTGCGCGAGGTGTGGCGGGTGCTGGCGGGCGGCGGCCGGCTGCTTGCCGTGGTGGCGAACCGGCGCAGTATCTGGGCCAGGCTGGAGCGCACGCCCTTCAGCGTCGGTCAGCCCTATTCCCGCTTCCAGCTCAACCGGCTGCTGCGCGAGGCCATGTTTGCGCCCGTTCGCTCGACGTCGGCGCTCTACGTCGTCCCGAGCCGCTCGCGCATGCTGTTGGGTGCCGCCGACGCCTTCGAGAATATCGGGCGGCGCTGGTTTCCCCACTTCGGCGGCGTCGTTCTGGTGGAAGCCACCAAGCAGATCTACGTCGCCGATCTCCGGCCCGTGCGCCAGCGTCGCAGGGTCGCCATCGCCGCGCCGCGCCGCGCCGCCGCCATCCTGGAAGAGGGCGGGACCGGCGCGGCCACGCCCTTGGGCGCGGCGGACCCCCCTCTACCAGCGCGGGGGCGCCGCGCCGCGCCGCCCGGACGACCCAAGACTAAGGGCGCTTGACCATGAACACCGCTTGCTCGCCGAAGAGGTTGGCGAGCCGGCCCGGCACGTCGAAGGGCAGTTTTTGGCCGGCGCGGTTTAGGACGAAGCCGCGTTCTATGACCAGGCCCAGCTCGTCACAGAGTGTGATGAAATCCCGGATCGTGCAGAGATGGATGTTGGGTGTCGCGTACCAGGGATGGTCGAGAAGACCCGTGACCGGCATGCGGCCCGAGGTCAGGAGTTGCAGGCGAACCCGCCAATGGCCGAAATTCGGAAACGAGATGATGGCCCGCCGCCCAATGCGCACCAACTCGCCGAGCACGCGGCGGGGCTCGGAGACCGCCTGCAACGTCTGGCTGAGGACGGCATAGTCGAAGCTGGTGTCGGGATAGAAGACAAGATCGGTGTCGGCGTCGCCTTGAATGACGGCAAGCCCGCCGCGCACGGCGGCGTTCACTTGCGCCTGGGACAGCTCGATGCCGCGGCCGTCGACACCCTTGCGGTGCGTCAGATAAGCCAGCAGCGCGCCATCGTCGCAGCCGATGTCGAGGACGCGGCCACCCGGTTCGATCATGTCGGCGATGAGCTGGAGGTCGACCCGGATCGAGCGGCCCTCGCCGGTGTGGTTCATGGGACGCGCCGAGGCGAGGCTCACGCTCGGTCCGTCAAGCCAGCCAGATTGGCGGCGCCGTTCAGGAACGCCGTCACCGTCGCGTGGAATTCCGGCTCGTCGAGCAGGAACGCATCGTGGCCCTTGTCGCTCGCGATCTCGACATAGCTGACCGGAGCCCCCGCAGCGTTGAAGGCGTGTACCAGGGTCTTGCTTTCGGCAGTCGGGAACAGCCAGTCGCTGGTGAACGAGACGACACAGAAGCGCGTCTTCACACCGGCGAAGGCGTTGGCGAGCTTACCGCCGTAATCGGCCGCCAGATCGAAATAATCCATGGCCCGCGTGATGTAGAGATAGGAGTTGGCATCGAAACGCTCGACGAAGCTCAAGCCCTGATGGCGTAGATAGCTTTCGACTTGGAAATCGGCGTCAAAGGCGAAGCTCAGCTTCGGGCGATCCTGGAGATTGCGGCCGAACTTGCGGTGCAGGGCCGATTCCGAGAGATAGGTGATGTGGGCCGCCATGCGCGCCACCGCCAGGCCGCGGGCCGGCAGCTTGTTGTCGAGCAGATAGTCGCCGCCGCACCAGTCGGGGTCGGCCATGATCGCCTGGCGGCCGACCTCGTGAAACGCGATGTTCTGGGCGGTGTGATGGGCGGCGGTCGCGATCGGTAGGGCCGAGAACACGCGCTCGGGATAGCGCGCCGCGAACTGCAAGACCTGCATGCCGCCCATCGAGCCGCCGATCACCGAAAACAGCCGGTCGATGCCAAGATGGTCGAGCACCCGGACCTGGGCGTTCACCATGTCGGCGATGGTGATCATGGGAAAGCTCAAGCCGTAGGGCCGGCCGGTTGCCGGGTTGATATCCTTGGGACCACTGCTCCCCATACAGCCGCCGATGACGTTGACGCAGATGATGAAGTAGCGCTCGGTGTCGAGCGGCTTGCCGGGCCCCACCATGATCTCCCACCAGCCGGGTTTGCCGGTAATGGGGTGCGGGTCGGCCACGAACTGGTCGCCGGTCAGCGCGTGCGCCACCAGGATCGCGTTCGTCCGCGCCGCGTTGAGCCGGCCATAGGTCTGGTAGGCGAGGGCGAGCGGCCAGAGTTCGGCGCCGCTTTCCAGCGCCAGGGGCGCATCCGGGCCGAAAGTCAGGCGGTGATCCGGCCAGGTGCGCGTTGCGCCTTCGAGACGGCCCATTCCGGCTGGGGCGGTGTACGTCACGGGGTATCCTTCTGTGAAGGCCGGTACTAGGTTTCAGTGTGCGGGCTGTCAATGTTTTCTTTGCTTTCGACCGACCCCGGCACTACTAATGTGCGCCCTTTTTGGAGCCCGATTTACCGATGTCCGCAGGTCCGCCGAGCCTCGACGAGCTCCGCCAGGAGATTGATCGTATTGACGAGATGATCCATGGCTTGCTGATGGCGCGGACAGCCGTCGTGGAACGGATTGGCCAGGTCAAGCAGGTGGCCGGCACGAACCGGGGCGATGGCTTCTTCCGGCCCGGCCGCGAGGCCCTGGTGTTGCGCCGGCTGGTCGCCCGGCACCGGGGGCCGTTCCCCAAACGCGCCATCGTTCGCATCTGGCGCGAAATCATGGCGGGCCAGCTTCGCGTGCAAACGCCCATTCCGGTCGCCGTCCACAGCGACGGCCGGCCAGGGACGTGCTGGGATCTGGCGCGCGATCAATTCGGCGTCTCGGCGACCGCGTTGGCCATGACTTCATCGGTCCAAGTCATTCGCGCGATCCGCGATGGGCGGGCCATCATCGGCGTCGTGCCGATGCCCGAAGACGGCGCGGCCGAACCCTGGTGGCCGTTGCTGGCGACCAGTGAAAACGACCGCCCCAGCATCGTGGCCCGCCTCCCTTTTGCCCCGCCCTCCGGCGCCGACGGCGCGGGGGCCCTCGTCATCGCGCGCCTGGTTCCCGAGGCGACGGGCGACGACCGGAGCTATCTGGCGATCGAAAGCCGTGGCGAGATCAGCGTCTCGTCGCTGCTCCGGGATCTGGCCATGTCCGATCTCGAGGTGCGCCATATCGCCCAGGTGGCGAGCGCCAGTTCGGCCGGTTCGGCATGGCATCTGGTCGAGGCGCCGGGTCTGGTGCTGGTGGGCGATCCCCGGCTCGCGGCTTTGCTGGCGCGCCAGAGCTCGTCGATCAATCGCATTCTTTGCCTCGGCGGCTATGCGCGCCCGATCGACCCGGCCGACCTTGACGTGCTGCCATGAGCCTGGTCAAACCCCGCCCCGGCATCCTCGATGTCGAACCCTATGTCGGCGGCGAGTCGTCGCTGCCGGGGGTCAACCGCGTCGTCAAGCTGGCGTCCAACGAGAACCCGCTCGGTTGCAGCCCGCGCGCGGCGGAGGCTTACCGAGCGCTCGCCGACCAGCTTCACCTCTATCCCGACGGCGGCCATGGCGAGCTCCGCGACGCGATCGGCGGTCGCCATGGCCTGGATCCGGCGCGCATCGTTTGCGGCGCCGGGTCGGACGAGCTTCTGGCACTGCTTGGGCGGGCCTATGCGGGGCCGGGCGACGAGGTCATCTATTCGCAATATGGCTTCCTGATGTATCCGATCGTCGCGCGCACCGCCGGTGCCACCCCGGTCATGGCGCCGGAGACCGGCCTGACGGCGAATGTGGACGCGATCCTGGACCGGGCGACGCCGCGTACCAAGCTGGTCTTCCTCGCCAATCCCAACAATCCGACCGGGTCCTATCTGCCGGCCGGCGAGATGGCGCGACTGCGCCAGGGATTGCCGGCGACGGCGCTGCTCGTCATCGACGCCGCCTACGCCGAATATGTGATCCACAGCGACTATGAGCCGGGCACCCAGCTCGTGGATGCCGCACCCAACACTGTCATGACACGCACTTTTTCCAAGATTCACGGGCTCGCGGCCTTGCGCCTCGGTTGGGCCTATTGCCCGCAGGACGTGGCTCAAGTGCTGCACCGGGTGCGTGGGCCGTTCAACGTCACGGCACCGGCGCTCGCCGCCGGCGTGGCGGCGATCGAGGACCAGGCGTTCGCCGAGCGCTCGCGCCAGCATAATGCGCGCTGGCTCGCCTGGCTGACCGAGAAGCTCCGGGCGCTCGGCCTCGACGTGCCGCCAAGCGCCGGCAATTTCGTGCTGGTGCGCTTCCCGGACAATCCGCGCCTGAACGCCGACGCGGCGTTGCGGCACCTCAACGCCCGCGGCGTCATCCCGCGGCGCATGGCTGGCTATGGGCTGCCCGACAGCCTGCGCATCACCATCGGCCTTGAAGAAGACATGCGGCTGGTGGCCGAGGCACTCGGCGAATTCATGGCTTAACCGGGAGCGTCCGTGGGGACGATGGAGCAAGCAAGGAATGGCTGATCAACCGCTCTTTGAGCGCGTCGCCTTGATTGGCATCGGCCTGATCGGCTCATCGCTCGCCAGGGTTCTCAAGCGCGACGGCCTCGCGGGTCGCATCGCGATCGCCGACGCCTCCGCCGAGGCACGGGCGGCGGCGGTCCGTCTCGGTCTGGGCGATTCCGTTACCCAGTCGGTGGCCGAGGCCGTGACCGGCGCCGACCTGGTGATGGTTTGCACACCCATGGGCGCCTTTGCCGCTGTCGGCGAGGCCATGGCCCCGGCGCTGGCGAGAGGCGCCATCGTCAGCGACGTGGGCTCGGTCAAGCAGGCGGCCATCCGCGATCTCGGACCCTCGATCCCGGAGGGCGTGCATTTCGTGCCCGGCCATCCCATCGCCGGCACCGAACATTCCGGTCCCGAGGCGGGTTTCGCCGAGCTCTTTCAAGGGCGCTGGTGCGTGTTGACGCCGCCCGCCGGCACCGATCGGCGGGCGGTCGAGAAAATGATCGCGCTCTGGAGTGCCGCCGGCAGCATGACCGAGGAGATGGATGCCAATCACCATGACCAAGTGCTGGCCATTACTTCGCATTTGCCGCATTTGATCGCGTTCACCATCGTCGGCACCGCGACCGATTTGGAGAGCCACCTCCAGCAGGAGGTCATCAAGTTCTCGGCCAGCGGCTTTCGCGATTTCACCCGCATCGCCGCCTCGGACCCGGTCATGTGGCGCGACATTTTCCTCAACAATCGCGAGGCGCTGTTGGAAAGCTGTGCCAGGCTCAGCGAAGACTTGGCCCAGCTACAGCGCGCCATCCGCTGGGGCGAGGGCGACAAGATCGAGAACCTGATCCGGCGCACGCGCGAAATCCGCCGCAAGCTGATCGACGCCAAGCAGGCATGAGCGGCCGCGATTTCTGGGTGTTCGCCTATGGCTCGCTGATGTGGAATCCGGGCTTCGAGCATGCAGATGCCGTGCCCGCCCGCCTGCATGGTTATCACCGCCGTTTCTGCGCCTGGTCGTTTGCCTATCGCGGCACGCCCGAGCGGCCGGGGCTGCTGCTCGGCCTCGACCGGGGCGGCGCCTGCGCCGGCATCGCCTTTCGCGTGGCGGCACCCGAGCGGCGGCGGGTGCTCGCTTATCTCTTCGAGCGCGAGCTGGATAACGGCGTTGCCGACAATGGCGTCTACCGGCCGCTCCGCGTGACCGTGCAGGTTCCGGGCGCCAGGGTGCGGGCGCTCGCTTTCGTCGCCGATCGCGCTCATCCCTGTTATGCCGGCCGCGTGGCGCCGGCGGACATGGTGGCGGCGCTCGCGACGGGCACCGGCAACCGGGGCACGGCCCGCGACTATCTGGCCAATACCGTGGGACGCCTGGCGGCCTTGGGCCGGCCCGATCGCCGCCTTGAAACATTACTCCGAGAGGTCGATGCCCTGCGCGGGAGCCGCGCGGCCGGCGATCAGGGACAGCGGGAATGGCCGCAGGCGGTGCACAGGTCGCAGCCTTCCTGACGGACGAGCGCCGCCTGGCCGCAGCGCGGGCATTGGGCGAGCGGCCGGCGGGCCGCCATCGGCGCATTGATGGCGAGGCGCCGGCTGACGGCTTCCTCGCCCGCCGCCGGTCCCGGCAGGAAGCCGATAGCGATCATGTGCCGTTCGATCATGTCGCCGATGGCAGCCAAGAGCGAGGGCACATAGCGGCCGTCCAGCCACTGGCCGCCGCGCGGATCGAACACCGCCTTCAGCTCCTCGACCACGAACGCCACATCGCCGCCACGCCGGAAGACGGCGCTGATCATCCGGGTCAGTGCCACGGTCCAGGCGTAATGCTCCATGTTCTTCGAGTTGATGAACACCTCGAAGGGCCGCCGCCGCCCATCCTGGACGATGTCGTTGAGGGTGATGTAGATGGCGTGGTCGCTCTCGGGCCAGCGGAGCTTGTAGGTGGCGCCGGGCAGGCTTTGCGGCCGCTCCAGCGGCTGGGTCATATAGACGACGCCGGCGGTCGCGTCCTCGGCCGGCGGCCGCGGGGTCGCGGGCGAGAGAACGGCGCCGGTGACCGGATTGGGCCGGTAGGTCGTGCAGCCCTTGCAGCCGAGGTCGTAGGCCTGGAGATAGATGTCCTTGAAGGCGGCGAAGGAAATATCCTCGGGCAAATTGATGGTCTTCGAGATCGAGCTGTCGATGAAGGGCTGCGCCGCCGCCTGCATGGCGAGATGGGCGCCGGGTGGCAGGGTCTGGGCATCGACGAAATAGTCGGGGAGCGGCGTGGCGTCGCCATGGACCTCCCGGTAGCGGCGGTAGGCGTCGTCGTCCACCTCTGCCTCATGGCGGGCGCCCTCGGGGCCGAGGATGGCGCGCCGGGCGGTGAAGGCGAACACCGGCTCGATGCCGGAGGAAACATTGCCGGCGAGGAGCGAAATCGTGCCGGTCGGCGCGATCGAGGTGAGGAGGGCGTTGCGAATGCCGTCCCTGGCGATCAGGGCACGGATGTCGGGGGCGAGGCCGCACACCGTCTCGCCCGCGAGATAGGCCTCCCGCTCGAAGGCGGGGAAGGGACCCTTCTCGGCCGCGAGCGCCACGGACGCGCGGTAGGCCGCGTCGCGGATCGCACCCAGCCAGGCGCGGGTGAGGCGCACCGCCGCCTCGCCGCCATAGCGTACCCGGCACATGATCAGCGCGTCGGCGAGCCCGGTCACGCCGATGCCGATGCGGCGCTTGGCCCGGGCCTCGGCCGCCTGTTGGGGGAGCGGGAACCCCGAAACGTCGATCACATTGTCCAGCAGGCGAACGCCAAGCGGCACCAGTTCGCCGAGCCGGGCCAGATCGAGATGGGCTGCCTCGGTGAAGGGTTCCAGCACCAGGCGCGCCAAATTGATGGAGCCGAGGAGGCAGGCGCCATAGGGCGGCAGAGGCTGTTCGCCGCACGGGTTGGTCGCTTGGATCGTCTCGCAATAGGCCAGATTGTTCAGCCGGTTGACCCGGTCGATGAAGATCACGCCCGGCTCCGCCACATCATAGGTCGCGCGCATGATCCGGTCCCAGAGCTGGCGCGCCGGCAGTAGCTTGTAGACGGTGCCGGCGAATTTGAGCTCCCAGGGCTGGTCGTCGCGCACGGCCGCCATGAAGGCGTCGCTCGCCAGCACCGAGAGATTGAAGTTGCGCAGGCGCCCCGGATCGCGCTTGGCGTCGACGAAGGCTTCGATATCGGGATGGTCGCAGGCGAGCGTCGCCATCATGGCCCCGCGCCGCTGCCCCGCGCTCATGATGGTGCGGCACATGGCGTCCCAGACATCCATGAACGAGAGCGGCCCCGAGGCGTCGGCGCCCACACCCTTGACCGGTGCACCCTTGGGACGGAGCGTGGAAAAATCGTGCCCGATCCCGCCGCCCTGTTGCAGCGTCAGGGCCGCTTCCCGGAGATGCTGGAAGATGCCGCCCATATCGTCGGGAATGGTGCCCATGACGAAGCAATTGAAGAGGGTGACGCGCCGCCCGGTGCCGGCGCCCGCCAGGATGCGGCCGGCTGGCAGGAACTGGAAATCGTCGAGCGCGGTGCGGAACCGCTCGGCCCAGAGTGCCGGGTTGGCCTCGGGTGCCGCGACCGCCGCCGCGACCCGCCGCCAGCTATCCTCGATGTCATGGTCGAGGGGCGCCCCGTCCGCCGCCTTGAGGCGGTATTTCTCGTCCCACACCAGATGGGCGATCGAACTCAGCCGTGCCATGGCCAGACTCTCGGTTGCGGGCCTGTCGATAATATATGGGGACGGCAGCCTTTTAGCCCGCGTTATGCGGCGCTTTGAGCATTGTGCTGTGCAAAACGCCGGGTGGGGGTGATTTTTTCCGTTGTCGCGTGTTTGTGGATGCACCGCCTCGTCTCCGGTGGCGAGCCGGAGGGCGAGTGGTGAAGGTTTGCGGGTAGCGGGGAGGGGTTCGATGTTCGGGGCGCCACGCCCCGTTTCTCAGGTGACGAGGCGCGGGATACGCCCGAGCACGAGACGCAAAATATCCTGGGCGGGGCACGACGCCGGCGGCGATTTCGATGAGCCGCAAGCGCACCGTGTCGAACTGGGCGACAATAGTCTTGCCGGAGACAGGTGACAGGCCGGGCAGCGGCAGCATAGAAGCGGTCATGGCGGGTGTGGTCCCACGGACACGGCGCGGATTGGACTCAACAACCAAATCATACGCTAAATCAGTTATTTAAGACACATCCGCCTGCCTCAGCTGCATAATGCCGGCTAACCCGATCTATTCACGGTGCTGAGGCTGGCGCCGGCTTGGGTTCCGTCTGACGAGCATGACCGCGACGCCATTTGCATCGTTTGATGGTGAAGGTCGGTGGTCGGCGCTTGGGGTTGATGGGCTGGGGTTGGGGTGGGGCA
>SHVR01000058.1 GCA_009694185.1 Alphaproteobacteria bacterium
AAATGGTGCTCACCCTCGAACGCCAAGGCCTGATCCGACGACAGCCGGGCGTCGCCCGCAGCATCACTGTCCTGGTTGATGCCCAGCACCTCCCGGCCCTACGATCCGCACACGACCAACCAGTCAAAACCTCTGTGCAGAGGTACTAGATGATCGCGTAGACTGAACGAAAGCACCGCTCGGGATGACAGCGATGGAAGAATTTGGGCATTACGACTACGGCTGTTGCTGTTGCTCCAACTGCGGCACCAGCGCCCAATTCAGCCCGGGTGAAGGGCTTTCCAGCATCAGCGATGCCTTCGTCTTCGGGCCCGCCAAATGGGGCAATAGTAGCGTCTTCTTGACGACCGGCGGGGTGGTGACCTGGAGCTTCTTCCAGAGCAATTTCGCGGGCCAGCCCTACCAGTTCGATGCGCCGATCTCCAATAGCGCGCAACAATCCCTCATCCGTCAGGCGTTTGCCCGATGGGATGGCGTCGCCAACATCCAGCTCCAGGAAGTGGCCGACGCTTCCAACGTCAATATTCGCGTCGGGCTGGATGCGATCGACGGCCAGTTCAACGTGCTCGCGGAGGCGTTTTCGTTCTTCAGTGCCGGCCGGTTCGTAAGGTCGCTGATCCGCTTCGACACGGCGGAGAATTTTTCCAATGTGAACAGCCCACCACCCCAGGGCTCGATCAATTTCTTCACGGTGGCGCTGCACGAGATCGGTCATTCGCTCGGCCTCGGGCACGAGGACGACGTCGTCGCCATCATGAACGCCAGTGTCAACAACACCAACCGCAACTTGACCGACTTGACGGCCGACGATATCGCCGGCATCCAGGCGATCTATGGCGCGAACAGCGCGTCGCCCCCACCGCCGCCGCCACCGCCGGACGAAGGCCCGGTGCCGGTCACCGTCTCCGTGAACACCGTCACGGCCAACGAGGGAAACAGCGGCCAGACGGCCTTCAATTTCTTGATCACGCTCTCCGGTGCCTTGACGACGCCGGTCATCGTCGGACTGCAAACGGCGAACGGCACCGCCTTGGCCGGCAGCGACTATGTGGCAACCAGCGGCACGTTGACCATCCCGGCGGGTTCGTCCACGGGACTTTTCAGCGTTCCCGTGCTCGGCGATACGCTCGTCGAAGCGAACGAGACCTTCTCGGTTGCCATCACCAGCATCGCGGGCGCGACCGTCAGCAACGCCAGCGCGTTGGGCACGATCCAAAATGACGATGTGGCGACCTCGCCACCACCGCCACCGCCACCGCCCACGACCGGCTTGACCCGGGACACGAGCGGCAATGTCGTCGGCACGAGCGCCGCCGACCGTATCGATGCGAGCTCGGAGTTTGTGACCGGCAATCCCGACACCATCTTCGGCGTCGATGGCAACGATACGATTTTCGGCGGCAGTAGCGGCACCGGCATCCCGCAATCCGACTTCCTTATTGGCGGTAATGGCGACGACATGATATTCGGCGAGGGTGGCGACGACGCCATGTTCGGCGGCACCGGCAACGACACAATGGACGGCGGATCGAGCACCGACCTGATGTTCGGGGAAACCGGCAACGACCGCATGATCGGCGGCACCGGGCTCGACGCGCTTCTGGGTGGTGCTGGCGCCGATTTCTTCGTGCTGACCCCCGATCCGGGCAATCCCAATATCGAGGGCATCTTCGACTTCATTCGGGCGGAGGGCGATCAGATCGAATTTTCCGGTTCCGCCTTCGCCGCGGTGCGCAGCGCCGCGCAGGCGGTGGCCGCCCAGACAACGCTGCAAGGCAGCATACTGGTGAACGGCCAATTGGTGCCGACCTTCTTCACGGTGATCAATTTCGGTACGGCCACGCAGCCGCAAGTCCTGCTGATCGGCGGCAACCCGACCCTCGTCACGGGCGATTTCATCGTCACGGCGTGAGCGGCGAGCGGGCCGTCCGCGCCCAGCTCTGAGAGATCAGACGTCCAGGTTCGAGACCTTGAGGGCGTTGTTCTGGATGAATTCGCGGCGTGGCTCCACCTGGTCGCCCATCAGGGTCGAGAACACTTCCTCGGCCTGCTCGACATGGTTGATGCGAACCTGGAGCAAGGTTCGGACGTTCGGATCGAGGGTGGTCTCCCAAAGCTGCTCCGGGTTCATTTCGCCAAGACCCTTGTAGCGCTGGATGCCGACCCCTTTGCGGCCAAGCGCCATGACCGTCTCCACGAGGCCCAGCGGGCCGGCGATCCGCGTCGGCTGATCCCGGGCGATCAGCGTGGCGGCGCCGCCATAAAGGCGATGGAACTCGCCCGCCATCTCCTCCAAGCGGCGCGCCTCGGCGCTCCGCATCACGGCCGCGCCGATGACATGGGTCTCGGGAACGCCTCGCAGTGTGCGCGTGAAGGCGAAGGCACCGTCGGCCATGAGTGTGCCGGTCCAGCCGCGCTCGTGCGCTTCGGCAAGATCGTTCAGGCGCTCCGCGATCGCCGCCACCGCCGCCCGTGCCGCGTCGCCTTGGGCATGCAGCGCCGGGTTGAAGGCACCTTGGATCGCCGCTTGCTCGACGACATCGGGGTTTCGCAAATGCACCAGCAACGGCTGCATGAGCCGCTTGGCGCGCCGGGCCGCGTCGACCGCTAGGCGAAGCTCGGCGCCCGCGATCCGGCTGCCGTCCCGGCACTCCAGCATCGCCTCGCCCAGCGCGGTGTCGATCAGATAGTCATCGAGCGCCCGGTCGTCCTTCAAATAGACCTCGGAGCCGCCGCGCTTGGCCTTGTAGAGCGGCGGCTGGGCGATATAGAGGTAACCCCGCTCGATTAGGTCCACCATCTGGCGATAGAAGAACGTCAACAAGAGGGTGCGGATGTGGCTGCCGTCGACGTCGGCGTCGGTCATGATGATGATCTTGTGATAGCGCGCCTTGCCGGCGTCGAAATCCTCGCGGCCGATGCCCGTGCCAAGCGCGGCGATCAAGGTGCCGATCTCGGCCGAGGACAGCATCTTGTCGAAGCGTGCCCGCTCCACGTTCAGGATCTTGCCGCGCAACGGCAGGATCGCCTGGAAGCCCCGGTCGCGGCCCTGCTTGGCCGAGCCGCCGGCGCTGTCGCCCTCGACGATGAAGAGTTCGCTCCTGGCCGGGTCGCGCTCCTGGCAGTCGGCGAGCTTGCCTGGCAGCGTCGTCATGTCGAGGGCACCCTTGCGGCGCGTGAGATCGCGGGCCTTGCGCGCCGCCTCGCGCGCCACCGCCGCCTCGACCACCTTGCCGACGATCTTGCGCGCCTCGCCCGGATGCTCCTCGAACCACTGGCCGAGATGTTCGGCCACCACGCTCTCGACCAGCGGGCGAACCTCGGACGACACCAGTTTGTCCTTGGTCTGGGATGAGAATTTGGGATCGGGGAGCTTGATCGACAGGACGCACGTCAGGCCCTCGCGCGCGTCGTCGCCGGTAAGCTGGATCTTCTCGCGCTTGGCGATGCCGCTGGTTTCGGCGTAGCTGTTGATCTGACGGGTCAGCGCCGCCCGGAAGCCCGCCAGGTGGGTGCCGCCGTCGCGCTGCGGAATGTTGTTGGTGAAGCACAGCATCGTCTCGTGATAGCTGTCGTTCCACTGCATGGCGACATCGACGGTCACGGTCTCGCGGGTCGCCGAAATCGCGATTGGCGGGCTGTGCAGGATCGCCTTGCTGCGGTCGAGATACTCCGCGAACGCCACCAGACCGCCGCCGTAATGCAGGTCGGCCACGCGCGGCTCGACCCCGCGCGCGTCGGTCAAGACCAGCCGCACGCCCGAATTAAGGAAGGCGAGTTCGCGCAGGCGCCGCTCCAGGATGGCGAAGTCATACTCCGTCATGGTGAAGGTCTGCTTGGAGGCGAAAAAGGTGATCTGGGTGCCGGTACGGCCTTCGGCGGTGCCGGTGATGGTGAGCGGCGCCACGGGATTGCCGTGCTCGAACCGCATGAAATGTTCGTCGTCGCCACGCCAGACGCGCAGCTCGAGCCAAGCCGAAAGCGCATTCACCACCGAAACGCCGACGCCGTGCAGGCCGCCCGACACCTTATAGGAATTCTGGTTGAATTTTCCGCCGGCATGCAGCTGGGTCATGATGACCTCGGCGGCGGACACACCTTCCTCCATATGAATGCCGACGGGAATACCGCGACCATTGTCCGTCACGGTCACCGAGCCGTTGGCGTTGAGGGTCACTTCGACGGTGGTGCAATAGCCGGCCAGCGCCTCGTCGATGGCGTTGTCCACGACCTCATAGACCATATGATGCAGGCCGCTGCCGTCGTCGGTGTCGCCGATATACATGCCGGGGCGCTTGCGCACGGCATCCAGGCCACGCAAGACTTGGATCGCGCCGGCATCGTAGGCGGCGGCGGCTTCAAGCGTGTCCGAACGCGGCTCTCTTGGCGGTGTCGTGGCGGTCATGGGTTTTCCGGATAAGTGAGTGCCGCGTCGTTGACGCGGATGAATTGGGCAGCTTCGGCGAGCGGCTCGAAGAGGGCTAAATCGGTGCCGGTGAGCCAGGCCTGGGCACCGAGGGCCAGGATCTCCTCGAACAAGGCACGCCGGCGCCGCTGATCGAGATGGGCGGCCACCTCGTCGAGCAAGAGGAGTGGCGGCGTGCCGCCGGCTTCGGTCCGCAGGCGCGCGGTCGCGAGCACCAGCGCGACCAGGAGGGCCTTCTGCTCGCCGGTCGAGCCCCGCGCCGCCGGCAGGTCGCGCCCGCGCTCGAAGACCGCAAGATCGCTGCGATGGGTCCCGATCCCGGCACCCCCCGCCGTCTCGTCCGCGCCGCGCCGTTCGGCGAGGCACGCCCGCAAGCGATCCTCGACGGCCAGCGCCGGCATGCCATCGAGCCAAGCCTCCACGTCGCCCTGGACTTCGACCCGCGCGCGCGGAAAGGGGCCGATGCCGTCCGCCGACGCCAGGTTCAGCCGCCGCGCCAAGTCCAGCCGGGCAGCCGCGATCGCCACACTTCGGGTCGTCATCTGGTCCTCAAGCGCCGCGAGCCAGGCCGGATCCCTGGGTCCCTCGCGCAACAGGCGCTGGCGCTGGCGCATGGCGTTCTCATAGGCCGTCACCCGGCCGGCATGGGCCGGTTCGAAACCGAACACCAGGCGGTCGAGGAACCGCCGGCGCTCGCCAGCACCCTCCAGGAACAACCGGTCCATGGCCGGCGTCAGCCACACGGCGCTCACATGCCGGCTCAGGGCCGACTGCCCACGCGCCGGCACGCCGTCGATGCGCACCAGGCGCCGCTCTTCGTCGCCGCCGGTGCCGATTTCGACCGGACCCGTCGGCGTCACGAGAGTGGCCGCGACCGCCCAGGCCCGCTCGCCCTCCCCCGCCACGCGGCGCCCAACCTCGGTGAGACGGGCACGGCGCAAACCCCGCCCCGGCACCAGGAAGGACACTGCCTCCAGCACGCTGGTCTTGCCCGCGCCGTTCGGTCCGCTCAGGACGACGGGCCGCCCGTCCAGGACCAGCCGCGCGGCCTGGTAGCAACGGAAGTCCGTCATCGTCAACCGCGCGACCGACAACGTGGCTTGGCCGCCACGCGCCGCGACCGGCATAGCCATGACGGGGGAAATGATCGGCGCCTCTCTCACACCCGCATCGGCATCAGGACATAGATCGCGCTCGGATCGGCCCGATCGCGGATGATGGTCGGTGCCTGCGCGTCGGCGAAGCAGAACTCGGCGACATCGCCCTCGATCTGCTGAGTGATATCGAGAAGATAGCGGGCGTTGAAGCCGATCTCGATGGGCTCCGATTTGTAGCTCACCTCGATCTCCTCGACCGCGCTGCCGGCGTCGGGGCTGCTGGCGGAGAGCACCAGGCTGTTCGACCCGACGCTCAGCTTCACCGCCCGGGACTTCTCGGAGGAGATCGTGGAGACACGGTCGACGGCCGCGGCGAACGGCCGGCAATCGACCTCGAGCAGCCGGTCGTTTCCGGTCGGGATGACCCGCTCGTAATCCGGGAAGGTACCGTCGATCAGCTTCGAGGTGAGCGTCACGTCGCCTATGGTGAATCGGATTCTCGCCTCCGAGAGCGCGATACCCACGTCGGCGTCCATGTCGTCGATCAGTTTGCGGACTTCATTGACCGCCTTGCGCGGCACGATGACCCCGGGCATGCCTTGGGCACCGGTCGGCAACGGCATCTCGAGCCGGGCTAGGCGATGGCCGTCGGTCGCCACCGCCCGCATGACCGGCACCTTGTTGCTGCGGGTCGCGTGCAGATAAATGCCGTTCAGATAGTAGCGTGTCTCTTCGGTCGAGATGGCAAACCGCGTGCGGTCAATCAGGCCGCGCAGTTCGCGGGCCGGCAACATGAAGCCATGCGGCAGCTCGCCCCCAGCCGCGAACGGGAACTCGTCCGTCGGCAGCGTCGATAAGGTAAAGGTCGAACGGCCGGAGCGCAGCACGATCTGGCCGCTGTCGCCCTTGGTCTCAATGACCACCTCGGCACCCTCGGCGAGCTTGCGGGCAATATCATAGAGGGTGTGCGCCGGGGCCGTGGTCGAGCCGGGTTCGCTGGTCGAAACCGGGGTCGCCTCCACGATCGTGAGGTCCATATCGGTGGCGGTCACCGACAAGCGGCCGTCGCGCGCGTCGAGCAGCACATTGCCAAGGATGGGAATGGTATTGCGACGTTCCACCACGCTCTGGGCGTGCGCCAGCGACTTGAGCAGCGCGCCTCGTTCGATGGTCAGTTTCATGCGCAATTCCCGGCCGTGCGAGTGTGATCCGCCCGGCCCCGACCAACCCCGGACCGGCCCCCGCGAGGCCGATTCCGGCCAGCCCTTCTCGGACTCGCGAATATAGCACCACAGCCAGGAAAACCCAAGGAATCCCGCGCTTAGAACCGACCGCGATGGCTCAGGTCTCGAGCATGCGGCGCAGCAGATCGATATCTTCCGACAGTCCCTTGTCGTTGGAGCGCAGCTCCTCGATCTTGCGCACGGCATGGATCACCGTGGTGTGATCGCGGCCGCCGAACTTGCGACCGATTTCCGGCAACGAGCGCGTCGTCAACTGCTTGGCGAGATACATCGCCACTTGCCTGGGCCGAGCAACGGCCCGCGCCCGGCGCGGCGAATGCATGTCGGCCAAGCGGATATTGTAATGCTCCGCCACGCGCTTCTGGATGTCTTCGATGGTGACCCGGCGGTCATGGGCGCGCAATAGGTCGTGCAGCACCTCATGGGCGGTGTCGACGGAGATCTCGCGGCCCATCAGCGTCGCGTGCGCCGTCAGGCGGGTGAGTGCCCCTTCCAGCTCGCGCACATTGGACGAGATCTTGTGCGCGAGGAACTCCAACACCTTGTCCGGGACCTTGACGCCACCAGACTCGGCCTTGCTTTGGAGGATCGACAGGCGAAGTTCGTAGGTCGTGGGGTGAACGTCGGCCACCAATCCCCAGCCAAGACGCGAGCGCATGCGTTCCTCGATCCCGTCGAGATTGATCGGCGATTTGTCCGCCGAGATCACCACCTGCCGGTTCTGATCCATCAAGGCATTGAAGGTATGAAAGAATTCTTCCTGCGTCTGTTCCTTGCCGCAGATGAACTGCACGTCGTCCAGCATGAGGACATCAACCGAGCGGAATTGCTCTTTGAAGGCCATCGTGTCGCGAAAGCGCACCGCCCGCACGAACTGGTACATGAATTTTTCGGCCGAGAGATAGACGACGCGACGGCCCGGATCGCGACCGCGAATGTGCCAGGCGATGGCGTGCATCAGATGGGTCTTGCCAAGGCCGACGCTGCCGCAGAGGAACAGCGGATTGAACGGCACCGCCTGGGCGTCGGCGACCCGCCACGCCGCGGCGTGGGCGAACTCGTTGGACCTGCCGACCACGAAATTGTCGAAGGTGAAGCGCGGATCAAGCGGGGCGCTGACCGCATCGACCCAATCGCTGCCATTGGCGGCCTCGACGGCCGGTCGCCGCGTCGCGGCGTCGCCGGGCACGGCCGGCAACGCGGCCAGCGCCGGCTCGCGCCGCGCCGGCGGACCGGCTGCCGCGGGTGCCACCACCAGCTCGACATCGTCAACGCTGCGATCCTCGGCCTTCCAGAGCACCTTCAAGCGATCGCCATAAAGCCCCCACACTCGATCGCGCATGAAACGCGTCGGCATGGCGATACGGACCACATTGTTGTGCACGCCGATGAGCGTCATTGGCTTCAGCCAGCTCCGGAATACACCGTCGCCGAATTCAGCCCTGAGGCGTCCGCGAACTCGCGCCCAATGCCCGCCCCGCGCTGTTTGATCGTCGGCCATGGGTCACTCCTGTGACCAAGGCAGCCGGGCGGCTTTCCAGCCTTCGGCCCGACCCCGATGGCGTTCCGGATCGAGGCCCCCCTCGAATCCACCCGCGACATTATAGCAACGCCGAAAACCCGCGGCGGTCGCGGCCATCGCCGCCGACCGCGAACGGGCGCCGGAGCGGCAGATGAAGAGCAGAGGTGTTTCCTCGCCAATGCCCGTGGCGCGCAGTTCACCAACGAATGTCTCGTTGCGCACCATGCTCGGGTCATCCTGCCACGAGAGAAACGCGACTTCCTTACCGAGACCGGACAGGTCGGGCATGCCGACAAACTGCCACTCGGGTCGTGTTCGAACGTCGATGAGTCTGGCCGCCGACTCCCGCGCCAACATCTCCCATGCCTCACTCGGAGAAATGTCGCCCGCGTAAGCCTGGCCCGCCATCACTGCCTCCCCCATCGCCCGATCACACCGGCAACGCCGCCCGCTAGGCCGCCGGTTTGAAACTCTTTCCACCACAGATCTTAAGGGCTTTCATGCCCGCCAGAGCCCGCACAAGCCGTTATTGGGGGCTTACCGCTGGATGTTTCGATCTGTTTTTTCTAACAAGACGTTGGTACTCCACTTTTGTTTGTCGCATATCGCGAACATTTTTATAATTAGTGGGTTTATTTCCTCGCCATTGTCATTATTGGTTTCAACGTTTGTTCGTAGTCAATATTGGCTCACCCGCCGCCGGTCGCGCAACGGGATAGAATAGTGTCTATCGAAATATTCTTCTTGCATTACACAGCGGCCATCACGGCAGGGTCGAGGCCTCGTATTAAACCCCTGAGATTACGACCAATGGCCGTCTTCGCCCTGTGGGCAATTTGGCTGGGTGGCTCAGGCCGCCGCGGCCGGCGCGCCGAGATGCTTGATTCGCCGCGACAAGCGCGAGAGCTTGCGGGCGACTAGGTTACGGTGCACAAGGCCGCGGCCGGAGGCCCGCATCAGTTCCGGCTGCATCGCCCGAAACGCCGCTTCGGCGCTCCCCTTGTCGCCGCTCTCGATCGCCTCCTCGACGGACCGCAAGAATGTCCGCACCCGGCTGACGCGCACCCGGTTGACTTCCGTGCGCCGTGCCGCCTGACGAATGCGCTTCTTCGCGGAATTAGTATTGGCCATGCTTTTATGCTCCCAGCGTGGCGGGGCTTATAGGACCCGCCCCGCATGCCGTCAAGCTCGGCTCAGCGGTTTTTGAAGGCCGGCGGCCGCTTCTCGATGAACGCCGCCATGCCTTCCTTCTGATCTTCGGTGGCAAAGGTCGAGTGGAACAGCCGCCGCTCGAAGCGCACGCCTTCGGCAAGGCTGGTTTCGAAGGCGCGATTGACCGCTTCCTTGCAGATCATGGCGACCGGCCGCGACTTGGCGGCGATGGTTGAGGCCGTCTTGATGGCATCCTCGATAAGCTCGCCAAGCGGCACGACACGGCTCACGAGCCCGGCGCGCTCGGCTTCGCCCGCATCCATCATCCGACCCGTCAGGCACATCTCCATGGCCTTCGCCTTGCCGACGAAGCGGGCAAGGCGCTGTGTGCCGCCGCCGCCCGGAATGGTGCCGAGATTGATTTCGGGTTGCCCGAAACGGGCGTTGTCCGCCGCGATGATGAAGTCGCACATCATCGCGATCTCGCAGCCGCCGCCGAGCGCATAGCCGGCGACCGCGGCGATGATCGGCTTGCGGCACTGGGCGACCCGCTCCCAGTTCACCGTGATGAAGTCTTCCTTGTAGACATCCATGTAGGACTTGGCTTGCATTTCCTTGATGTCGGCGCCGGCGGCGAACGCCTTGTCGCCGCCAGTCAGCACGATCGCGCCGATGGCGTCATCCTGCTCGAGGCTGTCGAGGGCCTGGGCGATTTCCGAGGCCAGTTCGGCATTCAGCGCGTTGAGCGCCTTGGGGCGGTTCAACGTGACGAGCCCGACCGCGCCCCGGCGCTCGACGGTGATGTTCCGATAGGTCATGGCCAGCTCCTCGCGGGGACAATTCAACTCGGCGACAGCAGAAACCGAACGGTGAGGTTGCGCTCGCGACCGGCGAACTCGATCAACAACATCTCACCCTCGCGGCGAAATCTGGCGCGCGCCGGCGTGCTGTCGAGCGGTTGCCAACCGAGTTCGGGGAGTGCTCCCTGATAGAAGGCGAGCGCGTCCACCTGGCCGACGGGCCCGTGCGCCACCATGTCGACGATCCGCCCACCCGGCTTGTCGAAGACCACCGGCGCCTCGCCGACGACGGTCAAGCCCGGCATCAGGGGCAAATCGTCGAAGCCCGGCACGAAGCGGCGCTCGGTCGTCTGCGCGGCCAACCCACCGGGCCATCCGGCTACCAGACACAACAGCAGGATCGCGATTTTGCGTCGCAACATGAGCACGCTATTACCTCAGCGCTGGCGCCTTGGACAGTAGAAAGTCGAGCGGCCGGCCTGCGCGATGCGGCGCACGCCGTCGATGCAGGCGGGGCCGCCATTACAACCCGGACAAACCTCGCCCTCCCGGTCATAGACTGCCCAGCGATGCTGGAAATAGCCGAGCTCGCCCGAGGCCTGGACATAGTCGCGGAGGCTGGAGCCGCCAGCGGCGATCGCCTCGCCCAGCACCTGGCGAATGGCAATTGCCAGGCGGTCGGCGCGTTGGCCCGAAACCGTCCGCGCCAGGCGGCGCGGCGAGAGGCCGGCACGGAATAGAGCCTCGCAGGCATAGATATTGCCGATACCGGCGATCAGCCGCTGATCCAGGAGCGCGGCCTTGAGCGGCACCTTGCGCCCCGCCAACAGCCCGGCGAGCCGGGAGCCGTCGAATTCCGGCGACAAGGGTTCGATCCCCAGCGAGATCAGCCGGGGATGGCTGCCAAGATCGGCGGCGGCCACCAAATCCATGAAACCGAAGCGGCGGGCATCGCTGTAGGCGACATCTTGGCCGTCGTCGGTCCGGAACAAGACATGCTGATGCGCGTCCCGGTGGATCGGCCGGGGCGCCACCACCACCCGGCCGGACATGCCGAGATGAATCAACAGCACCGTCGCGTCATCGAGCCCGATGAGAATGTATTTGGCCCGGCGGTCCACCCGCTCGACCCGGCGGCCGGTCAAGCGGGCGGCAAAGCCGTCGGGGAAGGGAAACCGGAGGTCCGGCCGCCGCGCCTCGACCGAGAGAAAGCGGCGGCCGACCAGGGCCGAACGCAGGCCGCGGCAGACCGTCTCGACTTCGGGCAGCTCAGGCATTGTGGCAATGCGGGGGATGGGCGCCTAGCAACTTGCTCGTGACCTCGGTTATGGTGGCAGGCATGTCAGAGTCGGATCCGCCCGCGCCACCCGCCGCCGTCGATTTCGGCTTCCAGACGGTTCTTCGCGGCGAGAAGGCCGGCCGTGTCAGGGCCGTCTTCGACAGTGTGGCCGACCGCTACGATCTCATGAACGATTTGATGACCGGCGGCCTGCACAGGCTGTGGAAAACTGTGCTCGTCGACGCCCTGCTGCCGCGCCCGGGAACGACGCTTCTGGACGTGGCGGGGGGCACCGGAGACGTGGCGCTCCGCTGGCTTGACCGGCTCGGCGCCTTGGCGGACGCGCGTCGGGGCCAGGCACTGGTGGTCGACGCCAACGAGCGCATGCTGGAAGTGGGCCGGGACCGCGCCCTCGACCGCGGCATCATCGCCGGGCCGATCCGGATCGCCGCCATGGCCGAGGCGCTGCCGTTTTCCGACCGGGCCGTCGATGCTTGCAGCATCGCCTTCGGTCTCCGCAACGTCACCGAGATCGATACGGCCCTGCGGGAGATGCATCGCGTCCTCAAGCCGGGCGGGCGTTTCGCCTGCCTTGAGTTCAGCCGTGTGGCACTCCCGCTCCTTGGCCCCCTCTATGAGCGTTATTCCTTCACCGTCATTCCCTGGCTCGGCGAGCAGGTGACGGGCGAACCCGCGGCATACCGGTATCTCGTCGAGAGCATCCGCCGCTTCCCCGCCCAGGAAGCGCTCGCCACCCGCATGCGCCAAGTAGGCTTCGAGCGCGTTCACCACCGCAATCTCGCGGGCGGCATCGTCGCCCTCCACACCGCCTGGCGGCTCTGAGCGACCGTGCTGACCGCTTTCGCCAACCTTCGTCGCATCGTCGCCATTGTCGGAACGCTGGCGCGCCACGACGCCTTGTCGCCGCTCGTTGCCCCGCTCGACATAACTTTGCTCGCTTGGGTGGCCGGGCGCCTCTCGCGCCGGGGCATACCGGGCCGCCCGGGTGAGCGCCTGGTGGCGGCGCTCCAGGAGCTAGGGCCAAGCTTCATCAAGCTCGGCCAGACCCTCTCAACCCGCGCCGACCTCTTGGGCGAGCGGATGGCCGAGGATCTCTCGGGCCTCCAGGACCGGCTTCAGCCGTTCGGCGGAACCATCGCCCGCCAGACGGTCGAGGCCGAACTCGAGGCGCCCATCGAGCGCCTGTTCGCCGAGTTCGACGATCGTCCGGTGGCGGCCGCCTCCATCGCCCAGGTGCATTTCGCGGTCACGACCGAGGGCGCGCCGGTCGCCGTGAAGATCTTGCGGCCCGGCATCGAAGCGGCCTTCGAGCGCGACCTGGCGCTTTTCCGCCAGCTCGCCCGGCTCGCCGAGCGCCTGGCGCCGCCGCTTCGCCGGCTGAAGCCGGTAGCCGTCGTGGACACCCTTGCCCAGACCGTTGCCATCGAAATGGATCTGAGGCTCGAGGCCGCGGCGGCCTGCGAGCTCGCCCTCAATTTCGCGACCGACGCCACCTTCCATGTGCCACCGATCGATTGGCGGCGCACGGCAAGGCGCGTGGTCACCCTCGCCCGGGTCGAGGGCATCCCGATCGACGAGCGCGACCGATTGATCGCCGCCGGCCACGATCTCGACCAGATCCTGACGATCGCCGCCAACGCCTTCTTCACCCAGGTGTTCCGCGACGGCTTCTTCCATGCCGACATGCATGCCGGCAACATTTTCGTCGGCGCCGACGGCACGCTCAGCGTGGTCGATTTTGGCATCATGGGCCGGCTCGACCGGCCGACCCGCAACTATCTGGCCGACATGCTGCTGGGCTTCCTCACCCGCGACTATCGCCGGGTGGCCGAAGTGCATTTCCATGCCGGCTATGTCCCCGCCGGCCAGTCGATCGACGCCTTCGCCCAGGCCTGCCGCGCCATCGGCGAGCCGATCCTCGAGCGCCCGCTCGAGGAGATTTCCATGGCCATGCTGCTGGCCCAGCTCTTCCAGGTGACGAAGGCCTTTCAGATGGAGACCCAGCCGCATCTGCTGCTCCTCCAAAAAACCCTGCTGATGGCCGAGGGCATGGGCCGGCGGCTCGCACCCGAGGTCAATATATGGACCCTGGCTCGGCCCTTGATCGAGCAATGGATGGAAGCCAATCGCGGCATCGAGGGCCGGCTGGTTGACGCGGTGGATGACTTGGCGAGACGCGCCGAAGGGCTGCCGGGGCTCCTCAACGCGCTCGGGGCGGCGCTCAGGCGTGCCGCGGCCGGCGAGCTCGTACCGACGGGCGGCATGGCGCAAGGCGGCCCCGGCTGGCTCTGGCCGGCGGTGGCGATCCTGGCACTGTTGGCCCTGCTGTTTACCTGATCGGTTGTCCGATACCTTGCGTTAAGTAGGCCGGGTGCCTACTTTCCAGGTTTAGGCGAACTCAGCAACGACATGGGGCCGCTCGTGGTCGAAACCCTGCAAGGCAAGCGCATCCTCCTGATCATTAGCGGCGGGATCGCGGCCTATAAGAGCCTCGACCTGATTCGGCGGCTGAAGGAGCGTGGTGCCAGCGTCCGCTCGGTCCTGACCCGGGGTGGCGCACAGTTCGTCACCCCCTTGAGTGTCGCGGCCCTCAGCGAGGAGCGGGTCTATCAGGACTTGTTCTCGCTGACCGACGAGAGCGAGATGGGCCATATCCGGCTCTCGCGCGAAGCCGACCTGGTTCTCGTGGCGCCGGCAAGCGCCGACATTCTGGCCAAGATGGCGGCGGGCTTGGCCGACGATCTCGCCACCACGACCCTGCTCGCGACCGACAAGCCGGTGATGGTGTGCCCGGCCATGAACGTCATGATGTGGGGTCATGCGGCGACCCGCGCCAATGTGGCGACCATCGAGGCGCGCGGCATAAGGCGCGTCGGTCCGGCGAGTGGCGACCTCGCCTGTGGCGAGATCGGGTCGGGGCGCATGAGCGAGCCGCTCGACATCGTGGCCGCGCTCGAAACTCATTTCGCCACCAGCGACCAGCCCCGGCCACTCAGCGGCCGGCGCGCCATCGTCACCAGCGGCCCCACCTGGGAAGCGATCGACCCGGTGCGCTATATCGCCAACCGCTCGTCGGGCAAGCAGGGCCATGCCATCGCGGCGGCGCTCGCGCGTTGCGGCGCCGATACGGTCTTGGTTTCGGGACCGACGCAAGAGCCCGACCCGGTGGGCGTGCATGTCGTGCGCATCGAGTCGGCGGCCGAGATGCTGGCCGCCTGCCAGGCGGCCTTACCCGCCGACATTGCCGTCTGCGCGGCCGCCGTCGCCGACTGGCGGGTTGCCCGGCAGGCCGGGCAAAAACTCAAAAAGACCAATGGCGGGCCGCCAAACCTCACTCTCGCTCTGAACCCGGACGTGCTGGCCACTCTGTCGGCGGCCGGCAATGCGCGCCCCCGCCTCGTGGTCGGCTTCGCGGCGGAGACCGAAAAGGTCGTCGAGCATGCCCGCGCCAAGCGGCGCAAGAAGGGCTGTGACTGGATCGTCGCCAACGACGTGTCGGCCGCGACCGGCACTTTCGGCGGCGACCACAACACCGTGCATGTTATCGACGAGGGCGGCATCGAAAGCTGGCCGGTGCTGACCAAGCAAGCGGTGGCGGAACGTCTCGCGGAACGCATCGCCAAACATCTCGGCGGCCTGGCGTGACGGCGGTGCGCGTCGCCGTGGTCCGGCTGCCGCACGCGCTGGACTTGGCCCTGCCGGCTTACGCGAGCGCGTTCAGCGCCGGCATGGATTTGACTGCCGCCATCACCGAGCCGGTGACACTCGCGCCCGGCGAACGCCGGTTGATCGCCACGGGTCTCCAGATCGAGCTGCCGCCCGGCCACGAGGCGCAGGTGCGGCCGCGCTCGGGATTGGCGCTCAACCATGGCATCACACTCCCCAACAGCCCCGGCACCATCGACGCCGACTATCGCGGCGAGGTTTCGGTCATCGTCGCCAATATGGGGTCCGAGCCCTTCACCATCACCCGCGGCATGCGCATCGCCCAGCTGGTGGTGGCACCGGTGACGCGCGTCATTTGGGCGGAAGCGGCGAGCCTCGGCGCGACGGCGCGGGGGGCCGGCGGCTTCGGCTCGACCGGCGTCGGAGATTAATTTCCGCCATGGACCTCACCGAAGAGCAGATTCAGCGCTACGCCCGGCATATCCTGTTGCCCGAGGTGGGTGGCATCGGTCAGGCAAAGCTGCTGGCATCCCGCGTGCTCGTCGTCGGCGCCGGCGGTCTCGGCTCGCCGCTCCTCCTCTATCTCGCGGCCGCGGGGGTTGGCACCTTGGGCGTGGTCGACCATGACCGGGTCGATCTCTCGAACCTGCAACGCCAGGTCATCCATGCGACCGACCAGGTGGGCAACGCCAAGGTGGCGAGCGCCGCCCTGACGGTCCGGCGGATCAATCCCGACGTCCGAATCATCCGCCATCCCGCGCGCATCGACGCCCGGAATGTCGGCGCCATCGTCGCCGGCTACGATTTGGTGGCCGACGGGACCGATAATTTTGCAACGCACTATCTCATGAACGACGCCTGCTATTTTGGACGGAAGCCCCTCGTCGCCGCCGCGCTTGGCCGCTATGACGGCCAGCTCGCGACCTACAAAGCCTATTTGGGTGGCGCCAATCCCTGCTACCGCTGTCTCTATTCGGCGCCGCCGCCGCCCGGCATGGTGCCGAGTTGCGCCGAGGCGGGCGTGCTGGGCGCGGTTGCCGGCGTGATGGGCACGCTCCAGGCGACGGAAGTGTTGAAGGAGCTGCTCGGCATCGGCGAGTCGCTTTCGGGAAAGCTCCTGATCTATGACGCCCTCGACGTGATGTTCCGCAAGATCACGCTGCGCCCGGACCCGGGCTGCGCGCTGTGCGGCCCCAGCGCCACCATCACCGATTTGTCGGCCCACGCTCACGCGGCGGCCCACTCGGCGACATGATCGCCGGCGTCCACATGGACAAGCTCTCGATTATCGTCCATTCGGGCGCCTTCGATCGCGTGCATTATGCCTTGCTGCTGGCAGCAGCCGCCGCCGCGGTCAACCGGCCGGTAACGCTCTTCTTCACCATGGCAGCGACCCGGGCACTCGGCAAACCGGGCGTCGACGGCATGCCCGGCTGGCAGCGGCTCAAGGGCGGCGACATGGCCGAGACGGCCTTGGCTCAGGAGACAGCTTTCGCCGCCCAGGGCATCGCCACGTTCGAGGAACTGCTGGAGAGTTGCCTCGCCCTCGATGTGCGCTTCCTGGTTTGCGAGGCGGGCCTGCTTGCCCTCGCGATGACGCAAGGCGACTTGCGCCCCGATGTGCCTGTCGAAGTGACCGGCGCGGTAAGCTTTCTCGCCGACGCCTCGCCCGACGGCATCACCCTCTTCGTCTGACGCCCGATCGGCATTATACTAAGCCTCGATGAGTTTGACTCATCGAGGCTTGGCCGGCGCGACCGCGCCGCGCCGCCGATGCGGCGAAAGCCAAGCGCGCGGAGCGCGCGCGCGGCGTTTGAGGGCGTCTCGATGATCGGTTTCGATCATCGAGACCTGGTATTAGGACGCGGGGGCGGGCACCCGGTCCGGCAGCGGCTCGCCCGCCAGGCAGGCTTTGACGTTGGCGATCACCTTGTCGCCCATGCCGATGCGCCCCTCATAAGTGGCCGAACCCATATGCGGCAACAGCACCACGTTGTCGAGGTCGAGCAGGCGAGGCTCGATCAGGGGTTCGCGCTCATAGACATCGAGGCCGGCGCCGGCAATCCGGCCCTGCTCCAGCATGTCCGCGAGCGCCGCCTCGTCGATGATGTCGCCGCGCGCCGTGTTGACGATATAGACATGACGCCGGAGCCGGCCGAGCCGCTCCGCCGACAGCAAATGTCGGGTCGCGGGCGTACTCGGACAGTTGATGGAAACGATGTCCGCCTGGGCCAGCATGGCGTCGAGATCGGACCAATAGGTCGCCTGGAGTTGGGCCTCCCGGTCGGGCGCGAGGCGGCTCCGATTGTGATAGTGGATCGCCATGCCGAAGCCGCCATGGGCGCGCCGTGCGACCGCCTGGCCGATGCGGCCCATGCCGATGATGGCCAGGCGTTTGCCGCTCACCCGGTGGCCCACCATGGCCATGGGCTCCCAGCCGCTCCACTGGCCGGCCCGGATCAGCCGCTCGCCCTCCGAGAGCCGGCGTGGCGCCGCCATGATCAACGCCATGGTGAGATCGGCCGTGTCGTCGGTCAGCACGCCCGGCGTATTGGAGACGGCGATGCCGCGCGTGGCCGCCGCCTTGAGGTCGATATGGTCGACGCCGACGCCGAAATTGGCGATCAGCTTGAGGCGCGGCCCGGCATGGGACAGCGCCTCGGCGTCGAGGCGGTCGGTCACGAAAACGACGACGGCGTCGGCCTCGCCTAGCGCCTGGAACAGCTCGGCGCGGGTGAACTGCTTGTCGGCCGCATTGAGGCGCGCGCCGAACATGTCCTGGAGCCGTGCCTCGGAGTCGGGCGCGATCTTGCGTGTCACGATGACGACAGGCTTGTCGGCGGCCATCCGGACGCTCTCCTATGATGTTACCGTCATACCCCGTGGGTGGGACGCGGGAATCATGTGATCCTGGTTGGGGCGCCAGGATTCGAACCTGGGAATGACGGGATCAAAACCCGTTGCCTTACCGCTTGGCTACGCCCCATCAGAAGGAATGGGACCTTAGATCATGATCCACCCGAATTGAAGTGCCGCAGCCCGCCATGCCGGATTTCAGCATCGAGAAAAGCCTCGCCCTGACGCCCATCGCGGGCGTCGACGAGGCGGGGCGCGGGCCCTGGGCGGGCCCCGTGGTGGCGGCGGCGGTCATCCTCGATCCCGCCCGCGTGCCGGCCGGCCTCGACGATTCGAAGCGGCTCCAGAGGCCCGTGCGCGAGCGCCTCTATGGCGAACTCTCGGGAGTTGCCCGGCTCGGCGTCGGTCAAGCGAGCGTCGCCGAAATCGACGCCCTCAACATCTTGCAAGCGAGCCTCCTCGCCATGCGCCGGGCCGTCGAGGCGCTCGCGACACCACCCGCCCTCGCCCTCATCGACGGCAACCGGCGACCCCAGCTTCCCTGCCCAAGCCATCTGGTGGTGGGCGGCGACGGCAAGAGCCTCTCTATCGCCGCCGCCTCGATCGTCGCCAAGGTGACCCGCGACCGGATCATGGCCGACCTGGCGATGGCTTTTCCCGGCTATGGCTGGGAACGCAATGCGGGTTACGGGACACAAATGCATCGGCGCGCGCTGAATCAACTGGGTATAACACCACATCATCGTCGTACATTTGCCCCGATACGCAATATGTTGATTCTACAAGATTCTTGACGGGCCGGCGCCGTTGACTCAGAATATCGCCCCATGCAGGGGGTGGATTCACTGCCGCTCGGCCGCGTGCTCGAGGGCGATTGCGTTGAGTTGATGGAGCGGCTGCCGGCCGGTTCCATCGACATGATTTTCGCCGACCCACCCTATAATTTGCAGCTTCGCCAGGAATTGCTGCGCCCCAACCACAGCCGCGTCGACGGCGTCGATGACGCCTGGGACCAATTTGCCGATTTTGCCGCCTATGACGAATTCTCCCGCGCCTGGCTCCAGGCGGCGCGGCGCCTGCTGAAGCCCGACGGCTGCCTCTGGGCGATCGGCAGCTATCACAATATTTTCCGCCTCGGCGCCGCCTTGCAGGACCTGGGCTTCTGGCTCTTGAACGACATCGTCTGGCGCAAGACCAATCCGATGCCGAATTTTCGCGGCCGGCGTTTCACCAACGCCCACGAGACCCTGATCTGGGCGGCGCGCGACGAGACCAGCCGGCCGACCTTCAATTACGACGCCATGAAGGCGCTGAATGACGGCCTGCAAATGCGCAGCGACTGGCTGTTGCCGATCTGCGGCGGGCCGGAGCGCCTCAAGATCGACGGCCGCAAGGCCCACCCGACCCAGAAGCCCGAAGCCCTGTTGCATCGCGTCATCCTGGCCTCGACCCGGCCCGGCGACGTGGTGCTCGACCCCTTTTTCGGCACCGGCACCAGCGGCGCCGTGGCCAGGCGCCTCGGCCGCGCCTGGATCGGCATCGAACGCGACAAGGATTATGCCCGCATCGCCCGCGAGCGCCTGGCCGGCATCCGCCCGGAGACTGATCCCGCTTTGGTGAGCACGCCCTCCAAACGCGACGAGCCGCGCATTCCGTTCGGCTGGGTGGTGGAGCGCGGCCTGCTGCCAACGGGCGCCGTGCTCTCGGACCAGGGACAGCGCTGGACCGCCAAGGTCAGGGCCGACGGAAGTCTGATTTCGGCCGAACATCGTGGTTCGATTCACCAGGTGGGCGCCCTGGTTCAGGGGGCACCCGCCTGCAATGGCTGGACCTTCTGGCACTTTCTCGCCGAGGGCCAGCTCAAGCCGATCGATCTCTTGCGCCAGCAGCTCCGCGCCGGCCTCGACTGAGCGCGCCGGCACGCGCCTGGAGCGCGTGGCCGACCGACTTCTTGGTGAGCGTGGCGAGGGCGTGGGCATCGAGTGCATCCAGGCGTGCCCAGATGCAGCCGGCCGGCGCCACGGTGCCGGCCGCCACCCGGCCGGCCCGGAGCGCCAGACTCAGGTCCAAATGGGTGAAGACGTGGCGGACGAGACCGGGGAGCGGCCGCCAGCGCGCCTTGAGCGGTGCCGCCCCGGCAATGGCCGCCGCATTCGGCGGCGTTTCGGTCCAGTCGGTCGAGGGCAGTTCCATCATGCCGCCAAGCAGCCCGCTTTCGGGCCGGCGGCGCAGCAGCACGCTGCCATCCACCCGCTCGACCCAGAAGGCGACCGCGTGGCGTGCCGCCCGGCCCTGCTTGGCGGCACGGCGCGGCAGGCCCTCGGCGTCGCCCGCTTTGTAGGCGGCGCAGCGGGCCCGCCACGGGCAATGCGGACAGCGCGGTGCCCTGGGCGTGCAAACCGTGGCACCCAGATCCATGAGTGCTTGGGCATGGTCGCCGGCGCGCCGGGCGGGTGTCAGCGTCCCCGCCAGGCGGCGCAATTCGGCCTTCGCCGCCGGCAACGGTGTCGTGACCCGGAAGCGGCGCGCCACAACGCGCTCGATATTGCCGTCGACTGGTGTCGCCCGCCGATCGAAAGCGATGGCCGCCACCGCCGCCGCCGTGTAGGCGCCAATGCCGGGTAGCGCGCGCAAGCCCACCTCGGAGTTCGGGAAACGGCCGCCCAACTCGCCCGCCACGATCCCGGCGCAGCGATGCAGATTGCGGGCCCGGGCGTAATAGCCGAGCCCCTGCCAGGCGTGCAGCACCGCGTCCAACTCAGCCGCCGCCAACGCCTCGACGGTCGGCCAGCGGCCGACCATGGCCTGATAATAGGGGCCGACGGTGGCAACCGTCGTCTGTTGCAACATGATCTCGCTGAGCCAGACCCGATAGGGATCGGCCCGCTCGCCGGCCGCCGCCCGCCACGGCAGCACCCGGCGATGCCGGTCGTACCAGGCAAGCAGGCCGGCCGCGCCGGCGGGCGATGGTTTGGGCATCAGCAATTCTAAATTGGTGTAATCGACATTTTTTGGACCGGTTCTGGGGTTTGGGTTGGTCTTGTTTTGTCGGGTTAGCGGCGGCGGCGTGATCGCTCACGGGGATCGGGCCTTGGGGTTGATGATGGTTTGGAGCAGGTGCGGCCAAT
>SHVR01000059.1 GCA_009694185.1 Alphaproteobacteria bacterium
ACTAAGCCTCGATGAGCTTGACTCATCGAGGCTTGGCCGGCGCGACCGCGCCGCGCCGCCGATGCGGCGAAAGCCAAGCGCGCGGAGCGCGCGCCCGGCGTTTGAGGGCGTCTCGATGATCGGTTTCGATCATCGAGACCTGGTATAAGCCTTCTCGCATCCGAACAGCGGGCGTCCCCCTCCCCCCGCTCTTCGTGACCAACGCCCAGGCCAGCCCATGGTCTGGGCGTTTTGTTGTCCGCCGTTCCGGCCCGCGACCGTTACGGCGACCGATTGGGCCTCCATGGCGCGTGACAAGCCGGCACAAACCGCTTATAGTGATTATCGAAATAACGTGACCACGCGGGATGGTTCGCGTGTAATTTTTACACAATTTAGTCTTTTCAATAACTTATTGGGTTTGCTTATTGGCTTTCGAGGATCGGAACGTTGCTGTAAAGCAAAAAACGAGGGGTTGTGCCAATCACCGTCGGCCGGCGGACCAATCTGGCGCTGGTTTAACCGGCGAGTAGGCGATGGTATTTAGTTTGCAGCACTTGCAACAGGGGTGGGCGGTGTCGTGGCAGCCGACTATCTGAGTGAACTCGCGGCCTTCGTGACCGAGACCCCGCCGAGCGCGGTCCCAGCCGAGGCGCTGGCCCTGGGCCAGCTCATTTTGGCGGATTGTATCGGCTGCATGGTGGCGGGGAACCAAGCGCCCGAAATGCGCCGGCTGATCGCTCATGAAGGCGCCCGGGCCGGACGCGGCGAGGTGGCAAGTGTCGTTGGCACCCACCACCGCTTGGCCGTCGATGCCGCCGCCTTCGTCAATGGCACGGCCGGCACCTGGCATGATCTCGACGAAGGCAATTTGCACACCCGCACCCATGCCGCCATCCAACTCGTGCCGGCGGCTCTCGCCGAGGCCGAGGTGCTGCGGCTGTCGGGCCGGGCGCTCCTGGTGGCGATGGTGCTGGCCTATGAGGCGGCCGCCCGGCTCTGGCGCGCGACCTCGGTGCGCTTGGCCGTCCATCCACATGGCACTTATGGGCCGCTTGCCGCCGCGCTGGCGCTCTGCCGGCTGGGCCGCGTCGACGCGGCCCGCTGCTGCCAGGTGATGAACATCGCCATGACCATGGGCTTGGCCTCGAGCCGCCGGACGCTCGCCGATGGCGCCACGGTCAGGAACTTCTATACGGGCCATAGCGGCCGGGCGGGTTTCGAGGCGCGGGCACTGGCCGACATGGGATTCACCGGCGAGGGCGATGCACCCGCCTCGATCCTGGGTGAAATCTATGGCAGCGCCTTCGATCCGGCCGCCGTGGTCTCGGGGTTAGGCTCGACATGGTGGATAAGGCGCAATTATTTCAAGCGGTTCGCCTCGGGCCGTTATGTCCATGGCGCGCTCGATGCGCTCGAGGCCATCCTGGCGCGCGCCGGCGGCGGGCTCGCGGCCGACACCATCCAGCGCATCGACGTCGCCACCTATTTCATGGCCGCCAGCATGGGCCAGCATTGGGCCCCGACGCAATTCGGCCTCCGCTTCTCGATCCCGGCGGCGATCGCCCGGCGCATTCTGCTTGGGCGCGAACCCCTGACGGACGAGGGCAGCCGAGCTTTCAAGGATCCCGCCGTGAAGGCGCTGGCGGCCAGGATTTTCGTCACTGAGGACCCGGCGGCAACCGCGGCCTATCCGGACCGCCAGCCGACCCGGCTCAGGCTCACATTCCGGGATGGCCGTGAGACAACCGAGGTTTGCGACCGCATATTGGGTGAGAGCGATAATCCGTTGCCTGCCGAGGCGCTGCTGGAGAAGTTCATGGCCCTCACCTCACCGGCCTGGGGCGAGCCGGCGGCACGGGCCGCTTGGGCGGCGCTTGCCGCGATCGAGGGACTCGACGATGTTGGTGCTATGACCGAAACTTGGGTCGCCGCCGCGAGCCGGCGGCACGAGGAGGAGTCCCAGTGATGCGCGTGCCAACTATCAACATCGCACCCTTCTTCACGGGCGAGGCCGCGCTCAAGCGCGCCGTCGCGGGCCGGGTGGCCCGGGCTTGCGAAGACGTGGGCTTCCTCGTCATCGAGGGCCATGGAGTCCCACAGGCCATGGTCGACCGGGCGTTCGCCACCGCCGCCGCATTCTACGACCAGCCGGATGGGGTCAAGGAACGCTACCGGCCGGAAACGAGTGCCGCGGCGCGCGGCTATCATCGCCTGGAGTCCAAGAACCTCGCCAAGACGCTCGGCTATGACAATCCACCGGATTTGCGCGAGCAGTTCTATCTGGGGCCCCTCGTCGACCGGTCGCCGGACTTCGCCCATCTGGCCGGCGCCGCGCCCCTCTATGGACCCAATATCTGGCCCGAGACGCCGGCCGCCTACCGGCCGGTCTTCACCGCCTATTACCAGACGCTCGAAGCATTGGGCGCCAAGCTGATGCGCGTCTTCGCCGTGGCGCTTGACGTGGACGAGCGCTATTTCGACGACAAGATCGACCGGCATTTCTCGACGCTCCCCGCCAACAACTACCCGGCGCTCGACTATGACCCGCTCCCCGATCAGGTGCGCTGCGGCGAGCACACCGATTTCGGCAGCCTGACGATCCTTGCCGTGAGCGGCGATGTGAGCGGGCTACAGATCAAGCTGCATGACGGGTCCTGGCAGGACGTCACCGCGCAACCGGGGCAGTTCATCATTAATATCGGCGACATGATGCAGCGCTGGACCAACGACCGCTGGCTCTCCAATGTGCATCGAGTGATCAATCCGCCGCGTTTAGGGCGGCCGGCCAGCCGGCGCATGAGTATTGGTTACTTCCTGCACCCCAACTATGATGCCGAAATCAGTGCGCTGCCGAGCTGCGTCGATGCGAGCCATCCGATACGCCATTCAAGTGTGCTGGCGGGCGAGCTGATGCGCCGCAAGATCGAGGCCCGCGCGGCCTGATGAACTGACAAGGAGGAACATCGCATGGCGGCGGACAAGCCCGTTGTGGTGGCGATCGGCACCGGCGGCACCATCTCCTCGCTCGGCCGCGACTCGACCGACGTGCTCGACTATCCGGACTTCGGCCGCAAGATGGATGTGGCGGAAGCGGTTGGGCGCTATCCCGAAGTGGCCGCCGCCGCCGACCTCGTGCTGGTTCCCTTCCGGAGTGTCGGCAGCACGGCGATCGGCCCGGCGGAGTGGCTGGAGCTCGCCGCGCTCATTCACCGCTGCGCCGCCGAACGGCCGGAGGCGGTGGGCTTCATCGTCACCCATGGCACGGCGACGCTGGAAGAGACCGCCTATTTCCTCAACCTCACGCTCAAGACCGACAAGACCGTGGTGCTCGTGGGCGCCCAACGGCCGGCCAGCGCCCTCAGCACCGACGCGGGCATGAACCTGCTGTCGGCGGTGCGCACGGCGATGGCGCCGGCGGCGCGCGGGCTCGGTGTGCTGGTGGTCATGAACGACGAGATCCAGTCGGCGCGCGAGGTGTCCAAGACCTCGACCTATCGTTTACAGACCTTCCGGGCACCCGATTTTGGTGCCCTCGGCCATGTCGATGGCGACGGCGTCCAAATCTATCGCCGCCCGGCGCGCCGGCACGCGCCCGATACCGAGTTCGACGTGGCCGGCCGCGGCAGCCTGCCACGTGTCGACATCGTCTATTCGTATGGCGGCGGCGATGGCGCGGCGGTCGATGCTTACATCGCGGCGGGCGCCAAGGGGATCGTCTCGGCGGGCCTCGCACCCGGCATTCCCACACCCCTCGAACGCGAGCGCCTGGAGGCGGCGGCCGCGGCCGGCATCGTCGTGGTGCAGTCGAGCCGGGCCGGCAGCGGCCGGGTGGCGCCGCGCCACTATCTCCGCCAGAAGGCCATGGTCGGCGCCGACAATCTCAACCCGCAAAAGGCGCGGGTGCTGCTGAGCCTGGCTCTCACCCTGACGCGCGACCCGGCCGAGATCCAGCGCCTCTTCGAGACCTATTGAGCGGCTGCCTGGCCGACCGGCCGGCCGGTCGCCGCAACGGGTAGGGGCTTCACGCCGGCGCTGGGTGGTGCGATCGGCCGGGCTGGCGTGAGGACATAGCCGAAGAGCCGCCATTCGCGGCCCGTCGGCACCCGGGTCAGCATGCCGTTCGGCCTGAGCAGCACGACGAGCGTGATGATGAGGCCGTAGAGGATCAGCCGGTATTCGCTGGTGAAGCGCAGCATTTCCGGCAGCGCCGTCAGCAGGATGGCGCCGAAGAGCGGCCCCCACAGTGTCTGCAATCCACCGAACAGCAGGAAGATGATGAAGTTGAGCGAAATAAAGAAGCCGAGTTCGTGAGGGCTGATGACCAGCATGTAATGGCCCTGGACGGCACCACCCATGCCGACCACGGCACCGCCCACGGCGAAGGTGATGCCGCGCACTTCGGCGATCGAGACACCCATGGCGCCGGCTGCGATCGGATCGTCGCGCACGGCACGCGCCGCGAATCCAAGCCGCGATCCATCGAACCGCCAGGCGACATAAAGGGCCACGGATGTCGCGATGACGCAGGTCCAAATCGTCGTCTTGAGCCCAATACCCGTAAAGCTGTTGGCGCCACCGATATAGTCCCAATTGAAGGCGAGCACGGCCAAGGCCTCGCCGAAGGCGAGCGTCGTCAGCTTCAGAATGAAGTCGCGCATCTTGAGGGTGACGAGTGCCAGCGCTACCCCGACCAGCGCGCTCAGGAGCGAGGCCATGAGGATTGCCGGCAGAAACGCCCAACCGAACTTGACCGTTAGCACCGCGCTCGCATAACCGCCGACACCGGCAATGGCGGCGGTCGCCATGGAAAGCTGGCCGCTCATGGCCGTGACATAGAGCCCGAGAACCATGACGACGTTCAGGAGGGTGAAGATCAGAACCGGCTCCAAGCCAGCATAAGTCATGGTCCAGGCCTCAACTGCTATAGGAACCGAACAGCCCGTTCGGCCGGTAATAGAGCACGCCGATCATCACGAAGAAGGCGACGGCATCGCGCAAGCTCGACGAGAGATAGCCGGTCACCAGCGCCTCGATGATGCCGATGGCAATCGCCACCACCATGACCCCCTCGAAATAGCGGTTGCCCGCCACCAGCATGCAAATGAATGCCTTCAAGCCGTAGAGCAGGCCGACAAACGCCGAGGCCGAGCCATACAGCATGCCGACCGAGACAGCGGCGGCACCGGCCATGAGCGAGGCCAGAAGAATGGTGAACTGACAGATGCGGCCGACATTGACGCCGAAAGCGGCCGCCACGTCGGGCCGCTCGGCGATCGCCCGGGTGGCGCGGCCATAGCTGGTGCCGCGCACATAGAAGCTGACGAGTGCCAGCAGCAAGAGGCAGATGGCGAAATTGGCGATCTGGCGGAGCGTGAGCGCCACCGGGCCGATGTCGATGGAGCGGCGGGGCAAGAGGCTCGGGAAGGCGACCGGATCGGGTCCGGCGATCAAGGCCATCCCGTTTTGCAGCATGATGGCAACACCAAGGGTGCCAATGAGCGTCATCAGCACATCGCGGCCGCGCAAGGGTGCGATCACGGTGCGCTCGAGCACGAAGCCGACCGCGCCCGCGCCCAGCATGCCGGCCAGCATCACCAAGCCCACACCCACGACTGGATATTGGGTCGCCGCCACCAGTCCGGTAAACATGCCCACCATGAAAATGTCGGGGTGGGCGAAGTTGATGACCCGGAGCACGGTGAAGGCGAGCGCGAAGCCGATCGCCACCACGGCGTAGGTGCTGCCGATCACGAGGCCATTGGCGACTTGTTGCAGGAAGAGATCCATTCGCTCGCCTCGCGGTGTCAATCGGTTTCAGGCATGGCCGCCGAGGAAGACCACCTGCACGCTCTCCTTGCCGGCGATTTCGGCGGCCGGGCCGCTTTCGACGATCCGGCCGGTCGCCAAGAGATAGGCCCAGTCCGCCACCTTGAGGGCCTGGCGCGCGTTTTGTTCCACCATCAAGACGGCGATGCCGGCGGCGTTGATCTCGCGCACCAGTTGGAAGACGTCACGCACGACGAGGGGGGCGAGGCCAAGCGAGGGCTCGTCCATCAGCAACAGGCGCGGCTGGGATATGAGCGCGCGGGCGATCGCCACCATCTGCTGTTCGCCGCCGCTGAGGGAGCCCGCGATCTGGTCCTGCCGCTCGCCGAGCCGGGGAAAGCGTTCCAGCATCAAACGTATCTGCCGCTCGACCCGAGTGTCGTCCTTCTGGCCGAAACCGCCGAGGCGAAGATTGTCCATGACGGTCAGCGTGTTCCAGAGCTGGCGGCCCTCCGGGACCCAGGCCACGCCGAGACGATGGATCTCGTGCGGCTTCAAGCGGAGAAGATCGGTTTTGCCCTCGAAGCGGATGGCGCCTCGGCGCGGCCGCAACAGGCCTAGGAGGGACTTGATGATGGTGGTCTTGCCGGCGCCGTTGGCACCCAGGATCACCCGGATTTCACCCGCTGCGATGGCCAGCGAGACGCCTTCCACCGCCGGGACGGCGCCGTAGCTCACGGCGAGATCCTCGACCTCCAGGAGGGCGCTCATTCCTCGACCCCGAGATAGGCTTCGATGACCCGTGGATCGGCGCGAATTTCGGCGGGTGGACCCTCGGCGATGCGCTCGCCGAAATTGATGACGACGATGCGATCCGACGCCGCCATGACGACGTTCATATTGTGCTCGATCAGCAAGAGGGTCATGCCGCCGTCGCGGAGCCGACCGATCAGGTCGATCACGCCATGGGCCTCCCGCGCCACCATGCCGGCGGTGGGCTCGTCCAAAATGAGGAGGCGCGGTTCGAGGGCGAGCGCGCGCGCGATCTCCACCCGCCGCTGGTCGCCATAGGGGAGTTCGCTTGGCATCCGGAAGCGGTTGGCGCCCACACCCACCCAATCCAACAGCGCCTCGGCCTGCTCGACCGTGCGGGCTCGTTCCGCCCGATCGCGCCAGAGGAGGGCGTCGAGCACGCCGGCCCGGGTGCGGGCCGTGCGCGCGATCATGACGTTCTCGAGCGCGTTCAGATGGGCGAAGAGGCGAATATTCTGGAAGGTGCGGCCCATGCCCATGGTGGCCAGGCGGTGGGGTGCGACGCCCAGGGTCGAGCGCCCGTCGAAGCGCACGTCGCCGGCTTCCGGCCGCAACAGGCCGGTGATGACGTTAAAGAGGGTCGTCTTGCCGGCGCCGTTGGGGCCGACGATCGAGACGACCTCGCGCTCCGCCACGGCGAAGCTGACCGCGTTGACCGCGATCAGCCCGCCGAAGCGCTTGGTCAGTTCGGTTACTTCCAGCAGCACGACCTATACCGCTGTGTAAGTACCCCGTCCGGTCACCTGGATCGTCACCACCGAGGGGTTGGTGTTGTTGCCGCCCGGCGGATTCTTGAACGTCATGCGCGTGCCGAGCGGAGTGGTGGTGTCGAAATCCGAGAGCGCGTCCGCCAGCGCCTCGCGGTCGACGCGCCCGACCTTCTTCAGACCCTCCAGGACGGCGATCACGCTGTCGTAGCCGAACGCCGAGAAGGACGTGGCCTCCTGCGGGAAGCGGGCGTTGTAGCGATCGAGGAGGCTTTTCAGCTGCGGGCCGGGCGTCGAGAGGTCTTGGCCGAGCCAGGTATAGTCGCCCTTCACGCCGCCCTTGGTGCCGTCCCAATAGACCGGATCCTGGAACGAGCCATAGCCGGTGATCAGCCGCTTCTCGATGCCGGCTTCGCGAATCTGGCTCACCACCTTGACACCGTCGCCGGTCGCCGCCGCCACATAGATGGCATCGGGGCGGGCCGCCCGGATCTTGGCGATCTGCGGCGAGAAATCCTGGTCGTTGGCGCGGAACGCCTCGAACGCCACCACCTCATAGCCGAATTCGCCCGCCAGCTTCTTGCAAAGCTCGGCGTCGCCCGCTTGCGCGTCCTGGGTCTGGTCGTAGATGACCGCGAGCCGTTTGACGTTCTCGCGGGCGACAATCTTTTTCAGATAGACCGGCACCGCGGTCTCCGCGACCGGGTTCACGCGGTAGACGAACTTGTTCCATTCCTTGATCGGGGCACCGGAGCCGTTGCCGATGAGCGGCAGCTTGATCTGGGCGGCCACCGGCACCAGGGGAACGAATCCGACCGAGTTGGTCGGCCCGAGCGAAGCGATCATGGCCTCGTCGGTCGCATATTGGCGGAAGAGGATGATGGCCTGGCGCGGGTCGTTCACCATGTCGCCGACCATCATTTCGAAGGTGTACTTCTTGCCGCTCTTGTCGGTGAAGCCGCCCGCCTTGTTGATGTCCTCGATCGCCAAGATGGCGCCGTCGCGGGCGCGGATGCCGTAGGCGGCCGATGGGCCGGTGATCGGCTGGATGTGGCCGAGCTTGATGACGCCGGTGCTCTGCGCCCGGCCGGTGATGGCGGGCGCCAAAATCGCGAGCCCCGCGCCCGCAGCGGCCATGCCCGTGAACCGCCGGCGGTTGATCCGGTTTCCCTTCGAGCGAATATCGTTCTTGCTGCCCATGCTCGTCTCCCATCGCTTGGCCACGAAACATCCGTGTCCGTCCGTAATCCTAACCTATTTCCGGCCGTTTGTTCACGGGCCAGCTTCGCCGACCGGACCCCGGTCGTAGATGGCGTTCTCGCCCCGAGGGCGATTGCCTCGTCTGGCTTCGGTGGCCGGCGCGTCCGGCGCGCCCGCCGCGTCGAGGACGACGCCATAGTCGCGTTCGGCCGCTCTGGGGGACACTTTGCCATCGCGTATGTCGGCCAAGACGGCCTCGACCGGCCGCTCATAGGGGTGGCCATGGCCGCCACCGCCGCCGGTCGCCACATAGAGCACATCGCCCGCCGCCAGATTGAGGCGCGCCTTGGAGGGTACCGTCTCGACCCTACCGCCGGCCCGGCGCACTTCGGTCCGCCAGCGGGGCGCCGCCCGGCCGCCAAAGAGGCCCCAGGGGGAGGTGTAATGCCGCTCCGAGCGGTATGAGGCGACTATGGTTCCCTCGGTCACTTCGAGCGCCCGCTCGATCCCGGTGCCGCCGCGCTGGCGGCCCGGCCCGCCGCCGTCCCGGCGGAGCCGGTAGTAGAGCACGCGCAAGGGATAGGCCATCTCGATCGCCTCGGCGGGCACGTTCATGCAATTCGACACGTCGGTGTCGATGGCCTCGATGCCGTCCTGGTTGGGCCGAGCGCCACCGGCTCCGGCAATCAAGTCGGAGAGGCCGAAGCGCTCGCCATCGGCCCGCGTACCGCCGAAGGAGACACAAGAGATGCTGCCGGCGGGGGCCGCCGGAACACGGTCGGGCACCGCCTGCACCAGCGCCCCCAGCACCGTGTCGGCGGCGCGTTTGAGGGTATGGGCGCGGATCGCGACCGGCGCACCGGGCCTCGGATTGAGGAGCGAGCCCGGCGGCACGATCACCGTGATCGGCCGGTAGCAGCCGTGATTGTTCGGAATGGTGGGATCGGTCACACAGCGAAAGGCGAAATAGACCGAGGCCTGGGCGCCCGATAGCGGCGCGTTGATCGGCCCCTCGACCTGCGGGCTGGTGCCGGCATAGTCGACGATGGCGTCATCGCCCTTGATCTCGACCGCGATCGAAATCGGGACCCGCCGATCCAGATCGATGCCGTCATTGTCCATATAGTCGGTGAAGCGGTAAATGCCGTCGGGAATGGTGGCGATGCGCGCCCGCGTGCGGCGCTCGGCATAATCGAGCAGATGGTCCATATAGGCGAGCACCGTCTCGATGCCGTATTGGCGGCACACATCCTGGAGCCGTTCGCGGCCGACGGTGACCGCCGACACTTGCGCCGCGAGATCACCCAGCACCTGGCGCGGCAGGCGGACATTGCGCTCGATAATATTGAAGAGGGTGCGGTTCGCGACGCCCGCCTGATAGAGGGCCAAGGGCGGCACGATCAGCCCCTCCTGCCAGATGTCGGTCGAATCGGTCGGCATGCTGCCCGGCACCTTGCCGCCAATGTCCTCCTGGTGCGCCAAACAGACGCTGAAGGCGATGACCCGGCCGAGGGCGATCACGGGCGCCACCACGATCAGATCCGGCAAGTGGGTACCGCCGTCATGGGGATCGTTCATGGTGTAGATGTCGCCGTCGCGCATGCCGGCTGGCGGATATTCAGCCATGATCCGGGCGAGTGCCGGAATGAAGGCGCCCATATGCTGGGGCAGGGCGGTCGACTGGGCGATGATCTCGCCCCGCGCGTTGAAGAGCGCGGCCGAGCAATCCTCGCCCTCTTTCAGGATCACGGAATAGGCGCTGCGCAACAGCACGGTCTGGGTCTCGGCGGCGATCGCATCGAAGCGATTGCGCAGGACCTCCAAGGTGATGGGGTCGACGGCGCCGCTCATCCGCTGGCTCCCTTGGGCAGACTGATTATCAGCGCACCGGTCTCGTGTACCCGCAAAGTCTGGCCCGGATATACGACGGTCGTCGTATCCGGTTGCTCGACGATGGCCGGTCCCGCCAAGGCCATGCCCGGCCCGAGTGCCGCCCGCGACCAGATCGGAACCTGGAACTCGCCGGCGTCGTCGCCGAACCAAACTTGCCGATGGGCGCGCGGCCGGGCCTGGCCACCCGGCGCCGCCGGCGGGTCGGGTGGCGGGGCCGGCGGCTGGTAGCCGACCACGGCCCGCAAATTGACCAGCTCGACCGGCTCGCCCTGGTTGCCATGGCCGTAAGTTTCCCGATAGAGGCGGTGAAAGAGGGCCACGGTGCGCGCCACCAGGTCGTCGCCTTCGAGCGCCGCGATAGGTATCTCCAATTCATAGGACTGGCCCGTATAGCGCATGTCGGCGGCGTAACAGACAGAGGCATTCGGGGGTTGGGGCAGACCGGTCTCCGCCAAGGTGACGAGGACAGCGCGGAGATCGTTGGCGCTCGTCGCCGCGGCCGACCGGGCAAAGCTCGCCTGGCGTTCGGTCTCGACCGGCGCATGCAGCAGCCCTTCGGCGGCGAGCACGCCGGGCCTCGCCGGCACCACCACCGTCGCCATGCCGAGCACCGCCGCCACGCGGGCCCCCAACAACGGCCCGGCGCCGCCAAGCGCCACCAGGGCGAAGCCGCGCGGGTCGATGCCCCGCTGGATGGTGACCGCCCGGATCGCGTCGGCGATGGCTTCGGCGGCGACCGTGAGGATGCCTCGCGCGGCCCGGCGTAGGTCGCCCGCGAATGCCCTCGCGAGGGGTTGCAATGATTGGCGGGCAAGGGCCGGATCGAGGGCGAGGCCGCCCGCGAAGCTCGCCGGGTCGATGAGGCCCAGCACCAGGCAAGCGTCAGTGACGGTGGCGGCTTTGCCGCCCTGTCCATAGCAGGCGGGACCGGGGTCGGCCTCGGCGCTCTCGGGGCCGACCTTGAGGGCACCGCCTTCGTCGATCCGGGCGATGCTGCCGCCACCGGCGCCAATGGTATGCACGTCCGCCATTTGCACGCGGAGCGGATAACCGTCGATCCGGCCCTCGCGCGTCACCACCACGCGCCCAGCGCGCACCACGGCGATGTCCGTACTGGTGCCACCCATGTCGAGGGTTACCGTGTCCGGGAAACCGGTGCGCACCCCCATGACCGCGCCGCCGAGCGCACCCGCCGCGGGCCCCGAAAGGAGAGCGGCCACCGGCCGCGCCAGTATCCGGTCGGCCGCCGCGACGGCGCCGCGCGATTGCATGACTTCGACGGCGGCGCCGACGCCGGCTTCCTTGAGGGAACCGGCCAGGCGCTGGATATAGTGCGCGAGGACCGGCCGCACATAGGCATCGAAGGCGGTGACACAAGTCCGCTCATACTCGCGGAAAGCCGGGTCGATCTCCGAGGAAAGCGACACCGCGAGGCCGGGGGCAACGTCGCCCGCGATTTCGCGGGTGCGCCGTTCATGGGCGGGATTGCGGAAAGAAAAGAGATAAGCGACCGCCAGCGCCTCGATCTCCTCCTCCTCGACCAGGCGGTGGATCGCGCGACGGACCGCCGTCTCGTCCAGGGGCTCCCGTTCGCTGCCGTCGGCGCCGATGCGCCCGGCAATGCCGATCCGGCGGCGCTTCGGGGCGAGAAAGACCGGCGTATCCGGCGGCTGGAACAGATCGTACATGCGCGACCGCTTTTGCCGGCCAATCTCGAGGACATCCTCGAAGCCAGCCGTCGCCAAGAGGCCGACCCGGGCACCGCGCCGGGTGAGAACCGCATTGGTTGCGACCGTCGTGCCATGCACGAAGCGGCGGATCGACTCGGGCTCGAAGCCCGCATGGCTGGCGATGGCGGCGATCCCCGCCCTTACCGCCCGGACCGGATCGGCGCGCGATGACGGCACCTTGACCGCCCAGAGCCCACCCGGACCCCAGGCGACCACGTCGGTGAAAGTGCCGCCAATATCGATGGCGATGTGCATGCGGGCTAGGCGAGGGTCCGTCCGTCCGGGCTGACATGGGCCAGCGCATCGCCCAGGATCGCCGCCGCGCGGTCGATCTGCGCGGGGGTTGTCGTCGCGGGTGGCACGAAGCGCAGCACGCTGCCGCCCCGGCGCAGGCTGAAGATGAGGCCACGCTCCAGGCAATAGCGGCCGATCTTGCGCCCCGCTTCCATGGCCGGCTTGCGGCTCATGCGATCTTCCACCAGCTCGATTCCCTGCAAGAGGCCGCGTCCGCGAATGTCGCCGATCATCTCGAAGCGCTGGGCGAGCGCCTCCAGATGGCCGCGCCAGCGGCTGCCGATGAGGCGCGCCATGGCCGGCATGTCTTCGCCCTCGATCACGTCGAGGCTGGCGATGCCGGCCGCGCAAATCAGCGGATCGTTGCTGTGGGAGTGGGTGGCGATGAAGCCGCGATCGAAGACGGTCGCCTCGATGGCCGCCGTGGTGGTGACGGCGCTGATGGAGATGCCGCCGCCCAAATGCTTGGCGACGGTTATGATATCGGGCACGACACCTTCGGCTTGGCAGGCGAACATGGTGCCGAGTTTACCGAGCCCCGTCTGCTCTTCGTCGAGGATCAGCAGCATGCCGCGCGCATGGGCCATGTCGCGGAGCTTGGCGAGCCAGCCGGGCGGCGGCTCGACCACGCCGCCGGCGCTGAACAAGGGCTCGGTAATCACCGCCGCCATGGGGCCGGTGGCCTGGGCGTCCAGCAACTCGAAGCTCGCGTCTAGGCAGGCAAAGCCGCAATCGGGAAAAGTCTGGCGCAAGGGACAGCGATAGCAGTAGGGCGCGAGCATGGCATGACTGCCGGCGACGGGCGGCCCGTGATCGGCATGCCAGCCGGAGAAGGTGAGCGAGCGGGCCGTGTCGGATAGCCCGTGGAAGCTGATATGCGGGCTCGCCACATCGAGGCCGCCGGTATATTTGCGCGCGATCAGCACGGCCGCCTCATTGGCGTCCGCCCCCGATTGCAGAAACAAGCTCTTCTCCAGGCCCGGCGGCATGACGCCCGCGAGCCGTTCGGCGAACAGGATTTCCTGATCGTTGAAATAGCTGGAATGGGCGTGGATCAGCGTGTCGCAGGCGCGCTTGATGGCGGCCACCACCGTCGGATGGTTATGGCCGATGGCGGCGCACATCTGGCCCGAATTGAAATCGAGAAAGGTCTTGCCGTTGACGTCCTGGACTTCCGAGCCCAGCCCGCGCTCGAACACGGGACCCACGAACTCGCCCTTGTCCATGCGGGCGCGAAAGCTGTAGCGCCGGGCGCGGTTCAAGAGGTCGGCTTCGCGCGGGCTCACTTCACTCGGGTCGGTGGGGTTCATGGGCGGGGGCCTCCAAATCTTATCGGTTATACCAAGCGCCGCCATATCGTTGGATTTCGGCGACCATGAAATACCGCAAGGACAACCAGCGCATCGGCGCGTACCCGGAAGTACACCGAATACGGGAAGCGACGTGCGACGGCGCGTCTAATATTTCCGAAAACAACCGGATAGCGTTGCGGCGCGGTCGCCGCGCCCGCAAGCGATTGCTCAATCTCGAAGATAAACTCCTCGCCGAGGCCGAGGCGCTGTTCATCGTACCATATGGCCGCATCCTCAAATTCGCTTTTCGCCGCATGTCGAAAGACGATACGGAGCGTCATCGCCCCAAACGCGATCGAACCGAAGCCTTGATCTCGTCCCAAGGCACCACATCTTCTGGAAACGCATCGTCGTCCGCGACCCGCCGATCCAATTCCGCGCGTTGGGCATCGCTCAACGGAAACGCCGTTGCATCGGCGCAAATGGTCGCCCAAATTTCCTCGATGAGCGCAAGTCTTTCATCGACGTTGAGTCGATCTATGCCCAAGGCCCTTACGGAAACGCTCATGGCCTGCTCCGTCAAACGATCAATCTAACACGTCCGCATGCCCCGCACACGAAGGGCAGGAAGGAGACTACGAGCCCGCGCTTTTCGTGACGTAACCATCGCGAAGATCGGCCTCGATGGCCGCCTTCGGGCGTTCGGCGGGCGGGCTGTGGCCGGCGCCGCCCGGTGTCTTGAGGCGGACCACGTCGCCCGCCTCGAAGCGGAAATCTGGCGCGCTGGTGGGTTGAATGGCTTCGTCGTTGACGGCGATCCAGCCGCGCGTGCCGGGGCCACCGCCCGCGACACCCTCGGGCGGATAGCGCGTGCGCCCGGCCGAGCCCGAGAGCGTGATCGGCGCTCCCGGCGCCACGTCGGCACTGTCCTCGACCATGAGGGCGAGTTCCTCGCCGAGGCCGCCGCGCCAGCGCCCGGCGCCGCCCGAATCGACGATGAGTTCGCGGCGCAGAAACAGCACCGGCGTTTCGGTCTCGGACCATTCGACCGAGACGTTGCGCACATTATAGGGAAAGCTGACGGCGCCCAGGCCATCGGCGCCGGGCCTGCCGCCCATGCCGCCAAAGGCGTGCTGATGCAGCGCCCAGGCTTCGCCATTGCGCCGGAAGCCGTTGACGTAGAATTGCCAGGTGGGCATGGAGCCCGAATCCGCCGGCACGCGCTCGGGCGCGATCTCGGCCAGGATGCGAAACACCAGCTCCGAGACCAGCATGCCCGAGGCGAGCCGCCAGAAACAGGCGGCCGGATAGCTCGGATTGATCAGGCAACCCTCGGGGGCCTGGATCGAAAGCGGGCGATAGGTGCCTTCATTGTTGGGCAGCTCCGGATCGCAAACCATCTTGAGCGGCAAGGCAAGATAGGCGCGGGTGTAGTTGATCGGCGAGTTGACCGGCCGGCGCACTTGGCGGCTGGTGCCGGCGAAATCGGCGAGGATGCCGCGCTCCGATATGGTGAGCGCGAGCTGGATCAGTCCGGGTTCCTCGACGCCGCCGATCTCCACCGGCATGGATTTGGTGAACTTGCCTTGCGGCAGGCGGGCGATGCCGGCGCGCATGGCGCGCTCCGATCGGGCAATGATCTCATCGGCGACGGCGCGCAAATCATCGAGGCCGTATTCATGGGCGATGCGGGTGAGTGCTTCGGCGCCGACCCAGCCGGCGGCGATCTGGGCGCGGATGTCGCCCATCACCTTCTCGGCGAAGCGGATATTGCGATTGAGGATGGCGAACAGGGTCTCGTTCGGTTGGCCGGCGTGGTAGAGCCGCATCAAGGGGATCAGCAGCCCTTCCTCATAGACTTCTTCGCTGAGGCCCGAGCCCTTGCGACCGCCGATATCGACGTGATGGACGGTGTTGACCGAGAAGCCGATCACCCGGCCCCGGTGGAACGCGGGCGTGAAGATGAAGATGTCGGCGGTCTGGCCGTTGCAGACCCAGGGATCGTTGGAGACGAAGATATCGCCCGGCTGGATGGTGGCGGAGGGGAACGTCGCGACCAGTTGCTTGCCCACCACCGGCATGACGCCGACATGGCCGGTGGCGCCGAGCCAGGTCTGGCCGATCAGATTGCCGCGATCGTCATAGAGGCCGGTCGACATGTCGTGCACTTCGACGACGTCGTGGGAGAAGGCCGTGCGAAACAGCGTCGTCGCCATCTCGTCGGCGGCGGCGACGAGACGTGGCCAGATGGTATCGAGGGCGAGGCGGGTCATGGGGCCTACTCCTCTGCTTCGGGGAGGGCGATGTCGAGGGAGCCGTAGCTGTCGATGGTCACGCGGCCTTCCGCGTCGATCACGGTCGTCGCCGAATCTTCCTCGACCAGCGCGGGCCCCGTGAAGCGCATGCCGGGCTGGAGCCGGTCCCGGTCATAGACCGCGAACGGCACGAAGGCTTGTCCGCGAGCCGAGTAGGCCGGGCGGTGGCCGCTGGGCTCGGCCCGGGCAGCCGTCGACGCCTTTGGCAATTCGCCCAGCAAGTCGCCCTCGCCGCCGGCGGAGCCCGTCACATGCACCGTTACCAACTCGACCGGTACATCGTCATAATAATAGCCATACTTGGCCCGGTAGGCGTCGGCGAAGGCGGCCAGCAGGCGCCCGGGCGTGAGGGCCGGCACATCGCCCGCCCGGACCGCGACCGGCACCTGATAGCTCTGGCCCACATAGCCGAGCCCAAGGGCGATCTCGAAGCGGGGCGTGGCGGTGGGGTCGACGTCGTCCAGCCGGGCGCCGATCTCCCTCTGGATGGCCGCGATCTCCTTGGCGAGGGCGGCAAAATCGATGCCCTCGATGGGCGTCTTGGATGTTCGCGCGATGTCGAAGGCGGCCGGTGCCTGCACCAGGCCCTGGGCCGAGAGGACGCCGGCCCTGAGTGGCACCAGAATCCGCCGGATGGCGAGCTTCACCGCCAGGTTCGCCACATGCACCGGCCCGGCGCCGCCGAAGGCGATCAGCAGCGGCTTCGACGGATCGCCGCCGCGCTCGCTCACATGCATGCGCACGGCGGCGGCCATGCTTTCGTTGACCACGTCGTGAATGGTCCAAGCCGCCTCGTTGACCGCGATGCCGGCGGGAATGGCGATCCGGCGCCGGATCGCATCCTCGGCCGCCGCCGGGTCGAGGCGCATGCTGCCGCCCGCGAACCGCTCCGGGTCGAGATAGCCGAGCACCAGGTCGGCGTCGGAGACGGTGGGCTCGCCGCCGCCCTGGCCATAGCAGGCCGGACCCGGATCGGCGCCGGCGCTGTCGGGACCGACCTCGACGATGCCGAGCGCCCCGATGCGCGCGATGCTGCCGCCGCCGGCGCCGATCTCGATCATGGCGACCGCCGGAATGGCGACTGGAAAGCCGCTCGACTTGGTGAACCGGCGCGAGCGCGCGACTTCCAGCTCGTCGGTGAGCGGCAACGCCGCGTCGCGGATGAGGCACGCCTTGGCCGTGGTGCCGCCCATGTCGTAGGCGAGGACCTCCGATAGGCCTTGCAGGCGGGCGAGGCGCTGGGCGGCGACGGCGCCGGCGACGGGTCCCGACTCGACCAGCCGCACCGGAAACTCGCCGGCCGTGGCGGCGGACGCGATGCCGCCGTTGGAGAGCATGATCCTGACCGGCGTCCGGAACCCGAGGGCGGCGACACCCGCTTCGAGCCGGCCGAGATATCCCTGGGTCAGCGGCTTCACATAGGCGTTGATGACGGTGGTCGAGCTGCGCTCGAATTCCTTGATCCGGGGCAGCACATCGCAGGATAGCGAGATGGCGACGCCGGGGAGGTGGTGCGCCAGCATGGCGCCGGCGGCGCGCTCGTTCGCCGGATTGGCAAACGAATGCAGGAAGCAGATCGCGACCGAGCCCACATTCTCGGCCGCCAATTGCCGGGCGATGGCCTCGATCTCGTCGGCGTCGACGGCCCGCAAGAGCGAACCGTCGGCGCGCACCCGCTCATGCACGGCGAGGCGCAAATGGCGTGGCACCAGGGGTGGGGGCGGGTCGGCGAACATCTCGTAGGTGGTCACCCGGACATAGCGCCGGAGTTCGAGCACGTCGCGGAACCCGGATGTGCAGAGGAGCGCCGTCTTCGCCCCACTGCGCTCGATCACCGCGTTGGCGATGAGGGTGGTGGCATGGGCCAGGCGCTCCGCTTGCCCTTGGTAGCCCGGCGCCTCGGCCGCGAGGGCGTCGAGCCCCTGGAGCATGGCGCGCGCCGGGTCGTCCGGCGTGGTCAGGCGCTTGGCCGTCACGACCGCGCCCGTCACGCGGTCGATCAGCACGAAGTCGGTGAACGTGCCGCCGATGTCGCAGCCGACGCGGTAGCGCCCGCCGGTCGCGTCTCCGTTGGTCACGCCCCCGTCTCCTGTCAGCCCGGCTCGATTGCCGCGAGCGAACTCGACTGGCTGAAATCCAGGTTCTTCGGATAGCCGGCGATGGCGAGCTGGATGGCCCGCTCCAGCCGGCCCACGGCCTCGTCCACTTCGGCCTCGGTAATGATGAGCGGCGGGCAGATGCGCACGAAATTCTTCACCGCGATCAGCACCAGACCTTCCAGAAGCGCGTTGTAGCGGATGCGCTCGGCCATGGCGGGGTCCGGCGCCTTGGTCTGGCGGGAACTCACGATGTCGAGCATGTAATAGAGCCCGAGGCCGCGCTTGTCGCCGATCGGCTCGTATTTCGCCACCAGCTCGTCGAGGCGCCGTCCGAGATAGGCGCCGACCTTGGCCGCCCGCTCGGCGATATTGTCGCGGAGCACGATCTGGAACTGCTTGAGGGCGACCGCCGCCGGCAAGGGATCGCCCGAATAGGTGCCGCCCCAGGGGATGCCCGCCTTGCCGCGCGCCTCGTCGGCGATGGCCTTGGTGGTGACGGTGCCGGCGATACCCATGCCCGCCGTCATGCCCTTGCCGAAGGTGAGAATGTCCGGCACCACGCCATAATGTTCGAAGGCCCAGATCTTGCCCGTCTTGGCGGGTGCCAACTGCGCCTCGTCGAGGCAGAAGAGGGCGCCCCAGCGCTTGGCGAGTTCCTGGAGGCGGCCGAGCCATTCCTGGGGCGGCACGATCATGCCGCCCGCGACCGGGATGGTCTCCGCCATGATCAGCGCCACCTCGCGCGTGGTGACATGCTCCATCAGCTCGTCGCTCGCCTTGAGGCAGGCGATGTCGCAGCTAGGATAAGTGAGGTTGATCGGGCAGCGATAGCAGAGCGGCGCGTAGATGGCGTTGCGGTGGGCGGGCGGCAGCAGGGGTCCGAGATTGGACTTCCTGGCGCCACCCACCGCGGTGACCCCCTCCGCCGCCAGGCTGCCGCCATGCAGGCCGCGGATGATGGATACGATGTCGTATTTGCCGGTGACACCGAGGGCGAGGCGCATGGCGATCTCGTTGGCCTCGGAGCCGGTGACGGCGAAATTCACCAGCTTGAGGTCGCCCGGCAGTGTCGATCCGATCAACTCGGCGAATTCGATCAGCCAGGGGTTGCCGTACCAGGAACTTTCATGCACCAGCTTGTCGGCCTGGTCGCGGATGGCGTCCACCAGCTCGGGATGGCTGTGGCCGAGGACCATGCACATCATGCCCGAGGTCATGTCGTAATAATCGTTGCCGTCGACGTCGGTGATGACGATGCCCTTGCCCTTGGCGAACATGACCCGGGGCTCGTAGCGCCAGCCCAGCACCGACTCCGCGTCGCGGCGCATCAGGTCATGGTGGCTGTTGGAAAAATTAAACTGCTTTTCGGCCAGGGTCATGGCACGGGTTCCTCGCTGCTGGCGCGTGTCTTTAGAGAGCTGACGGCGGGCCGTCGCGAAAATTCCATCCCCCCGCCGGGACCCCCTATAATTACCCCATGAGCGAGCCGAAGCAAGCCTCCGTCCTGCAACCCTCCCCCCTCGCCCGGGTCGAGCGGGCGGCGGGCGATCTGCGCCGGGGGCTCGCCGTCCTGGTGCGGGCCGCCGATGGGGCGCGGGCGTTTTGCTTCGCCGCCGAGTTCGCGACCGCCGCGCGCATCGCCCGCTTGGCCGAGTGGTCGGGTGCGCGCCCCGACGTGGCGCTGACCCACCAGCGGGCGGCCACACTCAAGATCCGCCTCTATACCCCGGAGATCGTGCGCGTGCCGCTCGGGCTCCGGATGGACGCCCCGACCGTGCAAAGCCTGGCCGACCCGCAAATGGACCTGGCCCATCCCCTGCGCGGGCCGTTCGAGGCCAAGCGCGAGCCCGTGCCGCCGGCCGTCGGCGGTGCCATCAAGCTGGTGAAGCTCGCGCGCCTCTTGCCGGCCGCGGTGACGGCCCCGGCCCCGGCGGGCTTCGATGCCGCCGCCCACGACCTTCTAGAGATATCGTGCGAGGACATACACGGCTACGATGTGTTGGCGGCCCAGCCCTTGAGCCGGATCGCGACCGCCCGGGTGCCGCTGGCGGCGGCCGAAAATAGCCGTATCATCGCCTTTCGCCCGGCCGACGGCGGGCCGGAGCATCTGGCGATCGTCATCGGCGATCCCACGCCGCCGGTGCTGGTGCGCCTGCATTCGGAATGTTTCACCGGCGACCTTCTGGGATCGCTTAAATGCGATTGCGGCCAGCAGCTCCAGGGCGCCATCCAGGCCATCGCCCGCCATGGCGCCGGGGTGCTGCTGTATCTCGCCCAGGAGGGGAGGGGCATCGGCCTGATCAACAAGCTGCGCGCCTATGCCCTTCAGGATCAAGGCTTCGACACGGTCGAGGCCAACCGCCGCCTCGGTTTCGAGGACGACGAGCGGCTGTTCCTGGCCGCCGCCGAGATGCTGCGCCAGCTTGCCATCACCCGGGTGCGGCTCATGACCAACAACCCGGACAAGGTGGCGGCGCTCGCCCGCTACGGCATCGACATTGTTGCGCGAATGCCACACACATTCACTTCCAACAGCCACAATGCGGGATATCTGGCGACCAAGGCCGCCAAAAGCGGCCACCTGCTGTAAACTGTAAAGCCAAGTGTAAATGTGTAAAGCCCCGTGACGGCCGAATCGGCCCGAATCTGTAAAATCTCTGTAACAGCCCAGGTTCCCGTGCCGGTTTACGCGAGGCGGAGGGTTTTAGCGAGAACTGCGGGGTCGCGTGACAGGGCTTCGATGATGTTCCAGCCTTGCTTTCTTGCGGTAGAGATGAAGGAGCGGAGGGTCGCGAAGTCGCTCGCGC
>SHVR01000060.1 GCA_009694185.1 Alphaproteobacteria bacterium
TCGCTGGCTCCGGCTTCGCTGGCTCCGGCTTCGCTGGCTCCGGCTTCGCTGGCCGCGGTATTGGCGAACAGGTCTGGCGGCCGCTCGCCACGCGGCGGGCGCGGCAAGCCCAGATAGTCGAAGCCCGCATCGGAGACCATGCGCCCGCGCGGCGTGCGCAGCACCAGGGCCTGCTGGATGAGGTAGGGCTCGATCACATCCTCCAGCACGTCGCGCTGTTCGGCGAGTGTCGCGGCCAACGCCTCGATCCCGACGGGACCGCCGCCATAATGCTCGACCAGCACCATGAGATAGCGCCGGTCCATGGCATCGAGGCCCTTGCCGTCGACTTCGAGGCGGTTGAGCGCCGCATCCGCGGCGGCCGCATCGATGCGGCTCGCGCCGGCAACGGCGCAAAAATCGCGCACCCGGCGCAACAACCGACCGGCGATGCGCGGCGTGCCGCGCGAGCGCCTGGCCACTTCATGGGCGCCGTCCGGCGCCAGATCGACGCCCAACAGCCGGGCGCCGCGCGCGACGATCTTTTGCAGTTCCTCGACCGAGTAGAATGCGAGGCGGAGCGGAATGCCGAACCGCTCGCGCAAGGGCGACGTGAGCAGCCCGGAGCGCGTCGTGGCACCCACCAGCGTGAAGGGCGGCAGGTCGATGCGAATGGAGCGCGCCGCCGGCCCCTCGCCGATCATCAGATCGAGCTGATAGTCCTCCATCGCCGGATAGAGGATCTCCTCGACAGCCGGTGCCAGGCGGTGGGTCTCGTCGATGAACAACACGTCGCGCGGCTGCAAATTGGTCAACAGCGCGGCCAAGTCGCCGGCCCGGGCGATGACCGGACCCGAGGTCGCCCGAAAGCCCACGCCGAGCTCGCGGGCGACAATCTGGGCGAGTGTCGTCTTGCCGAGGCCAGGCGGCCCGACCAGCAGCACATGATCGAGCGCCTCCTGGCGGGCGCGCGCCGCCTGGACGAACACTTTGAGGTTCTCGCAGACTTGGCGCTGGCCGACAAAGTCGTCGAGGCGCTGGGGTCGAAGCGACGCCTCGACCGTATCGGCGCTACCCACCTCGGGCGCCACGAGGGTACGAGTATCGCTCACGAGGCCAACGCCTTCAGCCCGGCCCGCACCAGCGCTTCGACGTTGGCGGCATCGCCCAGGCGCTCGGCCGCCTGTACCACCGCGCCAAAGGCTTCGCCCCGGCCATAGCCGAGATTGACGAGCGCCGAGACCGCGTCGCCACTGGCCGCGCCCTCGCCGCCTTTGGCCGCCTTGATCTCGGATCCGAGCGCCAGGTCGCCGACCTTGTCCTTGAGCTCGCTCAAGACGCGGGTCGCGAGCTTGGCGCCGACACCGTCGGCTTGGGTCAGCCGTGCCTTGTCTTGAGCCGCGAGCGCCCGCACCAGCTCGTCCGGCGTGAGGGCGCTCAAGATGGCGAGCGCCACCCGTCCGCCGACACCCTGCACCTGATTCAAGAGACGAAACCAGGCGCGTTCAGCCGCATCGCGAAACCCGAATAGGACGATCTGGTCCTCGCGCACATGGGTCTCGATCAACAGGCTCGCCAACTGGCCCGCCGCCGGCAACCCAGCCAGGGTCTTGGCCGAACATTGCACCACATAGCCGACCCCGTTCACGTCCACGAGGGTCCAGCCCGCGCCGCCCGGCTCGATGGCACCTCGCAACTTGCCGATCACGAGGCGCGCCCCGCCGCCCACAGGCGCTCGGTCGCGCCATGATGGGCGTGGCAGATGGCCACCGCCAAGGCATCGGCCGAATCGGCGCTATGTAGATCGACCCCCGGCAACAACGCGCGGACCATCATTTGCACCTGGGTCTTGTCGGCGCCGCCCGTGCCGACCAGCGATTTCTTGACGGTCTTGGCGGAATATTCGGCGACCCTGAGACCCGCCTGGGCGGGAACGAGCAAGGCCACGGCGCGCGCCAATCCGAGTTTCAAAGTGGTCGCCGGGTTCTTGTTCAGGAACGTCTCTTCGACCGCGGCACCATCGGGGCGATGCTCGCGGATGACGGCAGCGATACCGGTGAAGAGCTGCATCAGGCGGCCGGCGGTGTCGAGATTGCTATCCGAGTGGATCGCGCCATCGCCGACATAGCGGAGCCGATCGCCCAAGGCGTCGATGACGCCCCAGCCGGTGCGCCTGAGACCGGGATCGAGACCGAGCAGGCGCACCGGATCGCCCCCTCAGCCGGCGAGACGGGCCATGACGTCCTCGGCCACGTCGTAATTGGCCGAAACCGCCTGCACGTCGTCATTGTCGTCGAGCGCACCCAAGAGCTTGAAGAGGCTCGCCGCGGCGTCGCCATCGACCGCGACTGTCGTGCGCGGCCGCCAGGCGAGCCGGGCGGCTTCCGGCGCACCGAAACGGGCCTCCAAGGCATCGGCAACGCGCCTGAGATCATCGGGCGCCGTGACGATGGCGTGACCGTCGGCGCTCGACTCGGCGTCTTTCGCGCCGGCATCGAGGGCCGCCTCGAACATGGCGTCGGCGCCCGCCGCCGCCGCCGGGTATTGAATGCCGCCGATGCGCTCGAAGCCGAAGGCGACCGAATTGGTCTCGCCCAGGGCGCCGCCATGCTTGGTGAAGCTGGACCGGATTTCTGCCGCCGTCCGGTTGCGATTGTCGGTTAGCGCTTCAACCATGATGGCGACTCCGCCGGGGCCATAACCTTCATAGCGCACCTCCTCGAAAGCGGCATCGTCACCGCCGCCCCCCGCCCGCTTGATGATGCGCTCGATATTGTCTCTTGGCATGTTGGCGACGCGCGCCGCCTGGATCGCGGCCTTGAGCCGCGGGTTGGCCCCGGGATCGGCGAGGCCCGACTTGGCCGCGACCAGAATTTCCCGCCCCAGGCGGGTAAACAGCCGGGCGCGCCGAGCGTCCTGCGCACCCTTGCGATGCATGATGTTCTTGAACTGGGAATGACCGGCCATTGCGGTGCTATCTAGCCCCTGCGGTTACATGATTTCCGTATACCACATTTGGTGGCGGAAAATACCGCTGAGCCACCCCACAACCACTGAAAAGCAGTTAGGCCCGCAATATGGCGATTTTGCGGCGGCGCCCCGCTCAGCGACCGCCGGCCGGCGCCTTGTCCGCGAGCGGCCAGGCCGGGGCCAGACGGCCGCCGAGCCGGAGCGGCGCCACATGGCGGACCAGCCCGGTCGCCGGATCGCAATCGACCAGCACACCGCATAGTGTCGCCTTGCCTTCGGCCGGCGTCAGGCGATCGGTCGGCATCTTGCGGATGAAGCGCTGGGTGGCCTGTTCCTTCTGCATGCCGATGACGGAATCATAGTCGCCGCACATGCCGGCGTCGGTCTGGTAGGCCGTGCCGCCGGTCAGGATGTGGGCGTCGGCCGTCGGTACATGGGAGTGGGTGCCGACGACCAGCGAGACCCGGCCATCGAGCATATGCCCCATGGCCATCTTCTCGCTGGTGGCCTCGCCGTGAAAATCCACCAGGATCGCCTGCACCGTGCGGCCGAGGCGATGGCTGGCGAGTTCGCGCTCGACCCCGGCGAAGGGGTCGTCGAGGGCATCCATGAAGAGGCGGGCCATGAGGTTGACCACCAGCACCTTGCCGCCGCGCTTGGTCGTGGCAACCACACTGCCGCGACCGGGAGTCCCAGGCGGAAAGTTCAGGGGTCGCAGCAAACGGGTCTCGCGCTCGATATAGGGGATGATCTCGCGTTTGTCCCAGACATGGTTGCCGGTCGTGATGACATCGGCACCGGCGTCGTAAAGCTGGCGGCAGGTCGCCTCGGTCAGGCCGAAGCCGTGGGCGGCGTTCTCGCCATTGACGACCACCAGATCCAGGTCCAGGGCCGTGCGCAGGCCGGGCAATTCCTCGCTGACCGCGTCGCGCCCGGCGCGACCCACGACGTCGCCCAGAAACAAAATACGCATGTCTCTCCCATCAATCCCGGCGCCATGACCCGATTTGGCGTGCCCAGCTTTCGGTCACGATCCAATCGACCGGCTCGTCGTCCGACCCATGCGGGACGGCGTCGATCATCTGCGCAGCATAACCGATCCCGACCGCCAGCACCGGTCCGGTTCGCCTGAGCGCCCGGAGGGTACGGTCGTAGTAGCCGGCGCCGTAGCCGAGGCGCCAACCCTCGCCGTCGACCGCGAGCAGCGGCACCAGCAGCAGGCTCGGCCTCGCCTCGGGCCGATCGGGCGCCGGCTCGGACGTCCCGAAGACGCCCCGGGTCAGGGCGTCGCCCGGCCGCCAGCGGCGAAAGCCGAGGCTGGTACCCCTTGGCCCGGTGACCGGCAGCACTGAAACCCGGCCGAGCGCGTGAACGCGGGCGAGCAGCGGTCGCACGTCGATTTCGTCACCCATCGGCCAATACCCGGCGACGGTGGCATCGGGCGCCAGTGGGACCTGGGCCAGAAACCGTTCCGCCAAGCGCTCGCCGGCGCCCGATGACACCAGGGCCGCTCGGCGGGCCCGGGCCACGGCACGTAGCGCGCGTTTGGCCGCTTCCAGGGTCATCGCCGGCAACCGGGGCTGAAAACAAGATTCAGAAGCAACGATAAGTAGCGGGTAGAGCCGCCTTGGCCGTCGGCCCATAGAGATTCCTCCGGGGCCCTCTTACGAGGTGGGCGCCGCGTGCCGAGGCCACGACCTCGGCAGAGACAGCTCCCCAGGAATCAATAACGGCCCCGGGATTCTCGAGACCTAACGGGCCAGGTAGCCCTACCCGCTTGTAATCTAGGCAGCCTCGATGCTCGCGGCAACCTTTTCCAGGCGCGCCGCCAACGCCTCGATGCGATCGGCAATCAAATCGTCAGAGGTATCATGGTGTGCCGAGGTCGCCGCACGCGCCTCGGACAAGGCACGCTCGGCGTCGCCGAGCTCGTCGGAAATCATGAGGCTGGCCATGGCGAGAAGCATGGCGTCACCGACCGCGCCGGCACCGCCGGCGAGCTCACGCACCCGCGCGTCCACCTTGGCGCCGAGCGCCGCCACATGCTCTTCCTGGCCATTTTCGCAGGCAACGCGATATTGCCGCCCGTTGATGTTAATGGTGATCTCGGCCATATCCCCGATCCGGAAAATGCAAAGCCCGTCGACTCAGCGAACCAGCATCGACTCGAGCCGGCCAATGGCGGCGTCAAGTCGCAAACGGGCGGTCTGTGTCAGACCCTCGATGGCCGAATATTCGGCCCGGGCCTCGTTGAGCGCCTCGGTCTTCGGCGCGCGCCCGGAAGCTGTCGCCTCCAAGCGGGCCACCGCGCCATCCAGTCGGTCGAGCGCCACATCGAGGCGGGTCTTTTCCGACACTTTTAGGTCCTTACAAAGTTCGTTTATTCCAACTCTTCCGAACCATACTTGCCATTTGGCTCGAACGTCAACGATTGCACATTGACTGGGTTCGGCCGGGCAGGCATGGTGCGCGCCGCTCCAATATCCGCCAAATTCGAGCTCGCCACGCAGGCACCATGGCCGCGGTAACCCGATCAGACACTGGTTCAGCCGACCGCACGGACACGCCCATCGACTCGCGCGTGCTGGCCAACGCCATGCGTGCGTTGGCGATGGATGCGGTCGAGAACGCGAAATCCGGCCATCCGGGCATGCCCATGGGCATGGCGGACGTGGCCACCGTGCTGTTCACTCGCTTTATGAAGTTCGATGTCGAAGCCCCTGAATGGCCCGATCGCGATCGCTTCGTGCTGTCCGCCGGCCATGGCTCTATGCTGCTTTATGCACTAGCCCACCTCTTGGGCTATGTCGCCATGCCGATGGCTGAAATCGAGGCGTTCCGCAAACTCGGGAGCCGCACCCCGGGCCATCCCGAGATCGACCCCGCGATCGGCGTCGAGACGACCACCGGGCCGCTCGGCCAGGGGCTGGCCATGGCCGTCGGCATGGCGCTGGCCGAGCGCCTCCTCCAGGCGCGTTTCGGGTCGGAACTGGTGGACCATCGCACCTTTGTGATTGCCGGCGACGGCGATCTCATGGAAGGGGTCAGCCACGAAGCGGGTGCGCTCGCCGGCCATCTCAGGCTCGCCAAGCTGATCGTCCTCTATGACGATAATGGCATCTCGATCGACGGGCCGACGTCGCTCGCCATGTCGGACGATCATCTGGCGCGCTTTCATGCCTATGGCTGGCATGCGGCGGCGGTGGATGGACACGATCACGAGGCCGTGGCGGCGGCCATTGTCGCGGCCGAGGCCAGCGGCCAGCCATCGCTGATCGCCTGCCGCACGACGATCGGCCTGGGCGCGCCGACCAAGGCGGGTACGGCCGCCGCCCATGGCTCGCCCCTGGGTGCCACGGAAATCGCGCGCGCGCGCGCGGCGCTCGCCTGGCCGCATGCACCATTCACGGTGCCGGCCGCCGTGCTCGCTCCGTGGCGCGAGGCTGGCCAGCGTGGCGGCCCGGCCCGCGCCGCCTGGGCGGCGCGTCACCGGGCGGCACCCCAGCGCCTTGCCTTCGACCAGGCGCTAGCAGGGACACTGCCGGCCGATCTGGCGGGACGGTTCGACGCCCTCAAGCGCGCCGCCCTCGCCAAGCCCGCCCAGATCGCCACCCGCCAGGCATCCCAGAACGTCCTAGAGGCGATCGTGCCGGCCGTGCCCGAACTGATCGGCGGGTCGGCGGATTTGACCGGCTCGAACAACACGCTGGTCAAGGGTATGGGCGTCGTGGCGCCGGGCGAATTCGCCGGCCGCTACATCCATTACGGCGTGCGCGAGTTCGCCATGGCGGCGGCTATGAACGGCCTGGCACTGCATGGCGGGCTCATCCCCTATGGCGGCTCGTTCCTGGTCTTCACCGACTATTGCCGGCCGGCGATTCGCCTCTCGGCGCTGATGGGTCGCCGGGTCATCTATGTCATGACCCATGATTCGATCGGCCTCGGCGAAGACGGTCCGACCCACCAGCCGGTCGAGCATCTGGCAAGCTTGCGCGCGATGCCGGGCCTCAATGTTCTGCGTCCCTGCGATCCGGTCGAGACGGCCGAATGCTGGCAAATCGCGCTCGAAAGCCACGACCGGCCGACGGTCCTGGCGCTAACCCGTCAAGCCCTGCCCTTGGCGCGGACGACCCACAGCGCCGAAAACCTGTCGGCCAAGGGCGCCTACGTCATCAGCCCGACCGTGGGCCCGCCCCAGGCCGTCCTGATCGCGACCGGCTCGGAAGTCGAGATCGCGCTCGCGGCACAGAAAACGCTGGCCGGCGTGGGCGTGCCGACCAGCGTCGTTTCCATGCCGTGCCAGGGCCTCTTCGATGCTCAAGCCCCCGGTTATCGCCACGCGGTGCTGCCGCCCGGCGTGCTCAAGGTGGCGATCGAAGCCGCATCCGCCTATGGCTGGGATCGCTATGTGGGCCCCGATGGTATCATCGTCGCCATGCCGTCGTTCGGCGCCTCGGCGCCCCACACCGATCTCTACAAGCATTTCCACATCACGCCGGAAGCGGTCACGGCCGCCGTGCGCCAGCGCCTCGGCGCCTGACGCTGGGTGGTCCTCGGGACAGGCAGATAGGAGGTCAGCATGGTGGTACGGGTTGGCATCAATGGCTTCGGCCGCATCGGGCGCCTGGTGTTGCGCGCCGCCTATGAGTCGGGCCGCAACGACATCGAGTTCGTGGCGATCAACGATCTGGGCTCGACCAAGACCAATGCCCATCTGCTCGAATATGATTCGGTGCATGGCCGCTTCGCGGGTGAGGTCAAGGCGAGCGACGATGCCATCGACCTTGGCCGTGGGCCGATCAGGGTCACCGCCGAGCGCGATCCGACCAAGCTGAAATGGGGCGAGTTCGGCGTCGACATCGTGCTTGAATCGACCGGCATCTTCGACAGCAAGGAAAAGGCGTCGGTGCATCTGAGGGCGGGCGCCAAGAAGGTGCTGGTCTCGGCACCGGCCACGGGCGCCGATCTGACCGTCGTCTACGGCGTCAATCATGACAAGCTGGCAAAGCCGCACATGGTCGTCTCCAACGCCTCCTGCACCACCAACTGCCTGGCGCCGGTCGCCTTCGTCCTGCACAAGGCGATCGGCATCGAGCGCGGATTTATGACGACGATCCATGCCTATACCGGCGACCAGCGCCTGCACGACACCCTGCATGACGATCTGCGCCGGGCGCGTGCCGCCACGCTCTCCCTGATCCCGACCTCGACGGGGGCGGCGCGCGCCGTCGGCCTGGTGCTGCCGGAGCTTGCCGGCAAGCTCGACGGCACCGCCATCCGCGTGCCGACGCCCAACGTGTCGCTGATCGACTTCAAGTTCGACGCCGCCCGACCGACCACCGTCGAAGAAGTCAACGACGCCATCAGACAAGCGGCGGCGGCGGGCCCCCTCAAAGGCATTCTCGGCACCAATGACCAGCCCCTTGTGTCGGCCGACTTCAATCACGATTCCCGGAGTTCGGTCTTCGATTTGACCCAAACCCAGGTCATCGATGGGCGCCTGGTGCGGGTGCTCTCCTGGTACGATAACGAGTGGGGCTTCTCCAACCGCATGTCGGACACGGCCGTCGCGCTCGCCGGCACGATCTGACCGGCGGCCGAGCCCCGTGACGAGTTGATCGAGCGGCTGATCGAGGCCGGCCCCGACGCGCCCGGCCTCGCGGTGCTCGTCACCCACGGCGGCGAGATCGTCGCCCGGCGCGTTGTCGGCCTCGCCAATCTGGAGCACCGCGTCCCGATCGGCGCCCAGACGCGGTTTCACATCGTCTCGGTGTCGAAGACGTTCATGGCGGCGGCCATTCTGATCCTGCGGGCCGAGGGGCGGCTCGGCCTCGACGATCCGATCCGGCGTTATATCCCCGAGCTCCCGGATGCCATCGACGGGCAGGGTGCGGTCACGATCCGCCATCTGCTGTCGCTCACCAGCGGCCTCCGGGACGTGTTCGAGATCGCGCGATTGCGCGGCCTATGGCACGCGGCACCCGAGCGCGTCGGCGATCTGCTTGCCCTCGCCTTTCGCCAAAGCGCGGTGAGTGCCCCGGCCAGTGCCCAATATCTCTACACCAACGTCAATCATCTGCTGCTCGACGAGCTGGTGACGCGGGTGGCCGGCATGCCGGCCGAGGATTTCCGGCGGCGAGCGATCTACGCGCCGCTCGGCCTCACGGAGACCGGTGCGCGGGCAAGCGACGCCCTTGTGCTGCCGGGTCTCGCCGACCCTTATGTGCCGGACGGCGCCGGTGGCTGGAACCGTGCCGTGCATCTCCTCGGTATCGCCGGTGACGTTCTGACGTCGAGCCTCGACGATCTGGGGCGCTGGGTTCTGGCACTCCGGAACGGCGCCATCGGCGGCGTCGCGATAACGGCGGCCATGGCCACGCCCCAGCACCTCGCAACCGGCCGTGCCCTTCATTACGGGCTTGGCCTGGCACTCCGGCGCTATCGCGGCCTCGCGGTCTATTGCCACAGTGGCAGCCAGCCGGGCTACAAGGCCCACATCGCCTATATCCCCGACCGCGACCTCGGCCTGGCGATCCTCTCCAATCGCGAGGACACCCAGCCGTCCATCCTGGCCGCGCGGCTGTTCGAGGCGTTCCTGGACGCCGGTTTCCCGACGCCCCATCCGGCGACGGAAGCGCGCCAGCGCCTTGACGCGGCGGGGTTTTCCCAGGCCGAACTCGCCCGGATCGATGGCCACTATGTCGATGCCGAGGCCAGCGAATGGGCGATGCTCGGCCTCATGGACGGTGTTCTCGAATGCGAAACGCTGGGCGATCCGCTCACCCTCTACCATGCGGCGGGCGGCATCTTTCGCGACGGCGATGATTATCGTGCGACCGTCCCGGCCGAACTGCGGTTGGTGTTCGGGTCGGTGGGCGGCGACGTCACGGCCGAGCTCGATCTTGGCGGCCAGCGGATGCGGCTCAAAAAGGTCGATCCGCCCCACTACGATCCGACCGCGTTGGCGGCTTTCGCCGGCCGCTATGAAAGCGCGGAGATCGATAGCCGCCATACGGTCGGCGTTGGCGATGACCGGCTGGTGATCGACTATGGCCTCGGCGGCGACCGGGATCGCCGCTTTGCCATGCAACCGGTGGCGCCGGACATGTTCCTGGCGCGGCCACGGGCACCGGGCATCTACTACAAGCATCTATTCCGCTTCGAGCGAGACACGACCGGCGCCGTCATAGGCGCCCTGGTGACGATGGAACGCCTGAAGGGCATTCGCCTCCGGCGCGTGTGAGGAGCATCGCCATGAAACGGCGGCGGAGGGCCGCGCCCGGGCGACCGATCATCATCCATGACCTGGCCCAGGCCGCGACCGCGCTCGCCGTCGCGGCCGAGTTGGGCGTGCCCGTAACCTTGCGGAGTGCGCCCGGTGCCGCCAGCTATTTGGGCTCGCCCTATTTCCGCGCCCTGATCGAAGCCGCCGAGGCAGCGGTTCCCGGCTCGCAAGCGACCTGGGTGCTGGATTGCGCCGAGGCACCCGGCTACGCCCTGGGCGCGCTGAGGATGGGCATTCGTGTCATCCGCGTCCGCCTCCGCCCGAACGTGCGCCGGAAGCTCGCCGACATCGCCCGCCAGCATGGCGCCCGGCTGGACACCGACCGGCGCAAGGCGCTGGACCTTCTGGATGTTGCCGACGCCGACGTGGCGTGCCGCGCATGGCTCGGCCGGTCCATTGCCAAACGCCGGGGGGTCGGCTAATTCAGAGCCCATAATTCATGGAGGAACCGGCCGTGCGCATCAGCCAGAAAGTCCGCAAGATCCTCTCCTACTATGAGAGCGACAATCCCGGCACCAAGGCCAATCTCGCGCGCATCCTTTCGCATGGCCGCCTGGGCGGTACCGGCAGGCTCGTCATCCTGCCGGTCGACCAAGGCTTCGAGCATGGGCCGGCGCGGAGCTTCGCGCCCAACCCGGCCGCCTACGACCCGCATTACCATTTCCAGCTCGCCATCGACGCCGGCCTCTCGGCCTACGCCGCACCCCTCGGCATGATCGAGGCGGGCGCCGACAGCTTCGCCGGCGCCATCCCCACCATCCTCAAGGTCAACAGCGCCAACAGCCTCTCGACCAACAAGGATCAGGCAGTGCATGGCAGTGTCCAGGACGCGCTCCGCCTCGGCTGCTCGGCCATCGGCTTTACGATATATCCGGCGTCCGAAGACCAATACGAATTGATGGAGGAAATCCGCGAACTCGCCGAAGAGGCGAAGGCGTGCGGCCTCGCCGTCGTCATATGGTCCTATCCGCGCGGCGGCACTCTCAGCCGCGACGGCGAGACGGCGGTCGATATCTGCGCCTATGCGGCGCACATCGCGGCGCTCTTGGGCGCCCACATCATCAAGGTCAAGCCGCCGACCGAGCATTTGGAACTGGAGGCGGCCAAGCGCGTCTATCAGGCGCAGAAGATCGACATCTCGACGCTCGTGAAACGTGTTGCCCATGTCGTCCAGGCGACCTTCAACGGCCGCCGACTGGTGGTGTTCTCGGGCGGTGAAGCCAAGGACCTGGATGGCCTCTTCAACGAAGTGCGTGCCATCCGCGATGGCGGCGCCACGGGTTCGATCATCGGCCGCAACACCTTCCAGCGGCCCAAGGCTGACGCCCTCAAGATGCTCGACACCGTCATCCGGATCTACCAGGGCAAAGCGTGATCTCGGCCCAGGTCTGCCGGCTCTATCTGATCACGCCGGGGTCGCTGGTCATCGGCGGCCTTGCCCTCGACGACTTCGCCCGCGACCTCGAGGCGGCACTCGGCGCGGGCGACGTGGCCTGCCTGCAACTCCGCCTCAAGGACGTGTCCGACGACGCGATCCGCGAGGCGACACGCCGCCTCCAGCCCCTCTGCCGGGCGCGTGACGTGGCGTTTCTTCTGAACGATCGGCCGGACCTCGCCGCCGAACTCGACTGCGACGGCGTGCATGTGGGCCAGGAGGACACCCCCTACGATGAGGCGCGGCGCCGCATGGGCGCGGACCGCATCGTCGGTGTCACCTGCAAACAGTCCCGCCACCTCGCCATGGAGGCGGCCGGTGCGGGCGCCGACTATGTCGCCTTCGGCGCCTTCTATTCCAGCACCACCAAGGCCGTCAGCCGCCAGGCCGACCCGGAAATCCTGGCATGGTGGAGCGAGATGATGGAAGTGCCGTCGGTTGCCATCGGTGGCATCATGGCCGAGAATTGCACGCCCCTGGTGGCGGCGGGCGCCGATTTCCTTGCCGTCGCCGGCGGCGTCTGGGGGTATCTGGGAGGGCCGGCCGCCGGTGTCGCCGCCATCAACGCGGCGATCGCCGCCGCGTCCCAGAGAGTTGCATCGACACAGGAAGCAAAAGGGTGAAGCCATGAAGATCAAGCGTATCGAACATATCGCCATCGCCATCAAGGACATGCAGGCCATGTCGGCGGTGCTGCAAGACAAATTCGGCCTTACCCTCGAATATGCCGAAGAACTTGGGCAGCATCAGACCAAGCTCGCCATGTTCCCCGTGGGCGAGACCTATGTGGAACTCCTCCAGGGCACCTCGGCGGCGGCCAAGACCTCCGAGTTCATCAAGGAACGGGGCGAGGGCCTCTATCACATCTGCTTCGAGGTCGAGGACATCGACGAGGCACTCGCCGAACTCAAGGCCAAGGGCACTCGGCTGCTGAACGAAGTGCCGATGATCGGACACGGCAACTCGCGCATCGCCTTCATCGACCCGGCGAGCACGGGGGGCATCCTGTTCGAACTGGCGGAAATGCCGAAGTCGGGCCATTAGGCGCGAGCACCGCGCTGCCTTATCCAGCCACCGGCGCCCAGAGCACGTCGTCGATGCGCTGGGCGCCGGTCGCCAGCATCACCAGGCGATCGAAGCCAAGCGCGATGCCGGCGCTCTCCGGCATGCCGTGTTCGAGGGCGGCGAGAAAATCCTCGTCGATCGGATAGGTGGTGCGGTAGAGCCGCTCCTTGAGTGCCATGTCGGCCTGGAAGCGGCGCCGTTGTTCGCCCGCGTCGGTCAGTTCGCCGAAGCCGTTGGCGAGTTCGACACCCGCCACATAGAGCTCGAACCGCTCGGCAAGGCTGGGATCGGCGGCATCGAGCCGGGCAAGGGCCGCCATGGCAGCCGGATAGCCATGCAGTACAGTCGGCGCGCCAAGGCCCAGATGCGGTTCGATGCGGTCGAGGAAGATGCGAAAGAACACGTCGTCCCATTGGTCCTCGGACCCAGGTTCGATGCCGATACCCCGGGCCTCGGCGGCAAGGCGCGCGCTATCCCCGAGGCACGCCGGCAAGTCGATACCGGCGTAACGTTGAAACGCCGCATGGACGCTCAGCCATTCCCAAGCTGCGCGGGGGTCGGCGGACCGTCCCCGCCAGGCGAGCATCCGGACCCCGGCCGCGTCCGCCGCCGCCACCAGCAATGCCTGGCAATCGCTCACTAGCTCACGCCAGCCGGCGCCCGCCCGATACCATTCGAGCATGGTGAATTCCGGATGGTGGAGCGGCGACCGCTCGCCATTGCGGTAGACCCGGGCGAGTTGAAAGAGGCGCGGCACGCCCGCCACCAGCAGCTTCTTCATGGCGAATTCGGGCGACGTATGCAGATAAAGCCGCCGGCCGCCGCCGAACGGCTCGACCAGGTCGGTGGCGAAGGCCGTCAAATGCGGCTCCATGCCGGGCGATATCTGCAAGGCCGGCGTCTCCACCTCGATGAAGTCGAGCGCCCTGAAGAGGCGCCGGATTTCCTGGGTGATCCGGGTCCGCGCCACGAGCTTCGCCTGGCGCTGCTGGAAACGGTCGGGGTGCCACCAGGGCGGGTCGGACACGGGCAATTGCTTCCTCCGGGCAGGTAATCGGGCTATATGGCGCCCCCGAACAACCAGATTGGAGCATGGTCATGGGGGGACGCCAGAGGCGAACCGCCCGCACCAGCGCGGACCTTCTCGAGGCCGGCGTGATACGGCCCGAGCAGCGGGCGGCGATCGACCGCCTGGCGGCGGATTTCGCCACCGCCGTCACACCGGCCATGCTGGACCTGATCGACCCGGCCGACCCGGCCGACCCGATCGCCCGCCAGTTCGTGCCGGGCGCCGAGGAAGCGACGATCGCGCCCGAGGAGCGCGCCGATCCCATTGGCGACGAGGTTCATTCCCCGCTCAAGGGGATCGTGCATCGTTATCCGGACCGGGTGCTGTTGAAGGCTACTCATGTCTGCCCGGTCTATTGCCGCTTCTGCTTCCGGCGCGAGGCGGTCGGACCCGGCGGCGAAGCCCTGAGCGAGACCGAACTCGCCGACGCCATCGATTATATCCGCGAGCGGCGGGATATCTGGGAAGTAATACTCTCGGGTGGCGACCCGCTGATGCTCTCGCCCCGGCGCCTCGGCGCCATCATCGGCCAGCTCGCGGGCGTCGAGCATGTGGGCGTCATCCGGGTCCATACGAGGGTGCCGGTCGCCGATCCCGCGCGCGTGACGGCCGCCATGGTCAAGGCGCTCGTGGCGGCGACGCCGGTCTATGTGGCGATCCACTGCAACCATCCGCTGGAGCTGACCGAGGCCGCCCTGGCGGCACTCCGGCGGCTCGCGCAAGCCGGCCTGCCGCTCGTGGCGCAAACCGTCCTGCTGAAGGGCGTCAATGACGATGCCGATACCTTGGCACGGCTGTTCCGCGGCCTGGTGCAAGCACATGTCCGGCCCTACTACCTGCATCATGGCGATCTGGCGCGCGGCACCAGCCATTTCCGCACCTCCATCGCCGAGGGCCAGGCCCTGATGCGGGCGCTGCGTGGCCGGGTTTCGGGCCTCTGCCTGCCGACCTATGTGCTGGATATTCCGGGCGGCCATGGCAAGGTGCCCGTCGGGCCGGCCTATCTTCATGACGTTGACGGTCGTCACACCATCGACGATCCGTGGGGCGGCCACCACGCCTACCCGCCGGTCGTTGCTTCCCCGGATTCAACCTGTTAGGTTCCGCGCGCCTTCGCCGGCCATCCCCAATCGAGCCCCAATCGAGCAAATCCATGAAAATCAACGCCAATATGATTCGCCCCGGTTTCGTCCTCGACCATGGCGGCAAGCAATTTTCGGTCACCAAGATCCAACTCATCACGCCGGGCAAGGGGGGGGCCTTCATCACGGTCGAGATGCGCGACGTGCGCACCGGAATCAAGACCAACGAGCGCTGGCGCACGGCCGACACGGTGGAGAAGCTGGAAACCGCCCAGCGCGAGGCGCAATTCCTGTACGCCGAAGGCGACGTCTACACCTTCATGGACAACGGGACCTTCGACCAGTTCACGCTGACCGGCGACATTCTGGGCGAGCAAGCCGGGTTCCTCCAGAGCAACATGGTGGTGACCGTCGATCTGGTGGAGAACTCACCCATCTCCATCCAGTTGCCGGCGACCGTGACGCTTGCCGTGACCGAGGCGGCGCCGGTCGTGCGCGGACAGACTGCCGCCTCCTCCTACAAGCCGGCGGTGCTCGAAAACGGCATGCGCACCATGGTGCCGCCGCATATCGAGACGGGGACGCGGGTCGTGATCAACACGACCGATCTCTCCTACGTCGAACGCGCGAAAAATTGAGCCGGCGGTGACCCGCCAAACCGCCCACATCTATGTGATGATCCGCGCCGCCAAGCGCGCGGCACGCGGCCTGGTGCGCGATTTCGGCGAGGTGGAACAGCTCCAGGTCTCGCAAAAGGGGCCCGCCGACTTCGTCTCGGTCGCCGACACCCGCGCCGAGCGGGCCTTGTACGAGGACTTGTCGCGCGCCCGGCCGGGCTACGGCTTTCTGATGGAAGAGAGCGGCACCAAGGAGGGGACCGACCCGGATCATCGCTGGCTCGTGGACCCGCTCGACGGGACGGCCAATTTCCTGCACGGCATTCCGCATTTTTGCATCTCGATCGGTCTGCAACAGGGCAATGAAGTCATTGCCGGTGTCATCTATGATCCGATCAAGGATGAGACCTTTTGGGCCGATAAGGGCTTGGGCGCCTTCCTCAACGACCGGCGGCTCCGGGTCTCGGCCCGGCGCAACATGAACGAAGCCGTGATCGCAACCGGCATTCCCTTCCTTGGCCGCGAGGGCCACCGCCCGTTCCTCGCGGAGATGGAGGCGGTCATGGCCGAGGTCGCCGGCATCCGCCGGTTCGGCGCGGCGGCGCTCGACCTTGCCTATGTGGCCGCCGGACGCTTCGACGGCTTCTGGGAAAGCGGCCTCGAACCCTGGGACATGGGGGCCGGGATCATCATCGTCCGCGAAGCGGGCGGGTTCATCACCGACCTCGATGGCGGCGACTCGATGCTAACCAAAGGCACGATAGCCGCCACCAACGTCAATCTTCACAAGCCCCTGCTCGACCTCCTCCGCAAGGCACGCCCACTGCAACAGCCCTCCCAGGGCTGACGGGCCGCGGGGTGGGCGAAGCGTGTTGTCCGGGCCAGGGTCGTGCGTTAGGTTGCCCGGCATGGGAGGAGCCGCATGATCTTGCCAACGGCGAATGTCGCCCGGCTAGCGTGTTTTCGGGTTGCCTTGACCGCCGTGGCGCTCTTGCTTTGGGCCAGTCCGGGTATCGCCCAGGACACCATCGTCATCGATAGCCAGGGCGTCACGCGAACCGCCGTCCCGGCATTGTCGCGGCCGGCACCGCCCGGATCCGTGCGTCCGCACACGGGGCGGGCCGGCGAGAGCGTCACGGTCGACCCGAGCGTGGTGGAGGATGCGGGCTACGGGAGTCTCGATCGGTCGGGTCTACGCCTGCCGGGCGCGCCGCCGACCAGCACCGACCGAATTATCTTGCGGCCACCGGGTTCCGGGGCAGGCGGCGCTACCGCGCCCCGCGCCCTGAAACCGAAGCCGGCCGCGACCGCGCCGAAACCGCCAAAGCCGGTCGCGGCGGTGCCGAAGCGGGCCGGGCCCGCGATTGCCGCGACGCCCAAGCCGGCGCCGGCGGCAGTGCCGAAACCGACCCAGGTTGCGGTCGCACCCCGTGCCGATCCACCCCGCCCCGCCCCGACGCCGCCGCCAGCCGCGCGCGTCGCGGTGGCGCCACCGCCAACGGCAACGCCGAGCGTCTCCTTGCCGTCCGTGCCGCCACCCAGCCCGGAACCGGCACGGGCGGTCGCCCCACCGCCCCGGTCGCCACCGCCCGCTGTATCGCCGCCACCGGTCGTTGTCCCGGCACCACCCTCGCCGACCCCGGCGCCATCTCCACCGGTGGTCGCGACGCCAGCACCGGCACAAGTCGCGGCCTTGCCTCCGGTTGGCGCCGGAGCGGAGGTGACGGCGCTTTCGATCCGCTTCGATCGCGATGCCACCACCACGCCCGAAGGCAGCAAGGCGGACCTGGACGCGTTGGTCCAGCGCCTCACCACGGAAGAGGATATTCGCATTCAGCTCGTCGCCTATGCCGCGGCCGGTTCGGAAGGCCCCAGCCAGGCGCGGCGTATCTCGCTCTCGCGCGCCTTGTCGGTGCGTACGGCATTGATCGACCGGGGCGTGCGTAGCACGCGCATCGACGTCCGCGCCCTCGGCGACAAGACGGACCGGCAGCCGGTGGATCGCGTGGACCTGATTCTGACGAAGCGATAAGCGCGCCTCGCGTTTGCCATAAAGTTATGTGAGACGGCAATGAAAGGCCGACGCCGGCGGGTGGCCGCCTGGCGACGGATGGGCGTCATCCGATGAGCAGACCTACGATCTACATGCTGCGCATGGCCCTGTTCCTGGCTGCCGTCGCGGCCACCGCTGGGTTGCTGTTCGGCGCCATCGAGCAAGCCTTTCTGGCCAATCCGGCCCTGAACGGCCTGATCCTGAGCGTCGGTCTCTTCGGCATCGCCTACAGCTTCCGGCAAGTCTGGATGCTGAGCCGCGCGGTCATCTGGATGAACACCTTCCGCAACCGGCGGCCGGGGCTGTCGATCCAGGTCCGCCCCCGTCTCCTCGCCACGGTGGCAACCGCCCTCGGCGACCGCGAACAGCGCGTGCGCCTTTCCGCCACGACCATGCGCGTGCTCTTGGACAGCATCAGCGCCCGCCTCGACGAGCAGGGGGCGATATCGCGCTACCTGACGGGCCTGCTAATCTTTCTTGGGCTGCTCGGCACCTTCTGGGGCCTCCTCGACACTGTGGCCGCGATTGCCGGCGTCATTCGCGGCTTGCAAGTCGGCACCGGCGAAATCGTCGATCTGTTCCGCGACTTGAAAACCGGCCTCGAGGCCCCGCTCACGGGCATGGGAACCGCCTTCAGCTCCTCGCTGTTCGGCCTGGCCGGCTCGCTGGTCCTGGGATTTCTCGATCTCCAGACGGGTCAGGCGCACAACCGCTTTTTCAACGAACTTGAGGAATGGTTGGCAACCCAAGCCAAACAGTCGGCGGCCGGCGCGCTCGTCGAAGCCGAGCAACCGATCCCGGCTTATATCCAGGCGCTGCTCGAACAGACGGCCGAGAGTCTGGACGAGCTGCAACGCACCATCGCCAAGGCCGAGGAGGGTCGTGGCGCCTCGACCCGGGGCCTTACCCTCTTGACCGACAAGCTCGATCGCCTCGCCGATCACATGCGCATCGAGCAGGATCTTCTGGTCAAGCTCGCCGAGCAGCATATCGAATTGCGACCCCTGATCGCCACGCTCGCCGAGGCCCGGACCGGCGCCGAGGCCCGGACCGGCATGGACGAGGCGACCCGCGAGCATGTGCGCAGTCTCGACTTGCAGGTGTCGCGTTTGGTCGAGGACCTGGCCCAAGGTCGCGCCGAGCTGCTGCGCGACATGCGGAGCGAAATCAAACTGCTCGCCCGCACCATCGCGGCCAGCCGCGACGAACCGCGTTCGTAGCCCATGATCTCGTCTCGCCGCCGCGGCCGCGCGTTCGACAGCAACGTCTGGCCGGGATTCGTCGACGCGCTCACCACCCTGGTCATGGTCGTCTCCTTCCTGCTGATGGTGTTCGTCCTCGCCCAGTTCTTCTTGAGCCAACTCCTCTCGACCCGCGACGAGCAGCTCCGCCAGATCAACCGGCAGCTTGCCGAGCTGGCCGAGGTTCTGGCGATGGAACGCCGGGTGGGCGCGGACCTGCGCCAGAGCGTGGCCGATCTCTCCCTCCAGCTACAGGCCGCGACCGTGGCACGCGACAGCCTGACCCAGCGCCTCGAGGATGCTCTCGCCCGCGCCCTCCAGAACCAGACGGCGCTCGATCAGGCGAAGGCGGAGATCGCCGAAGCCAAGCTGACCGTGCTGGCCGATAAGGAGAAGATCGAGGTCCAGCTCGCGGTCGTGGCCGGCCTACAGGCCGAGATAGAGGCCCTCGTCAAACGGCGCCGGGAACTCGAAAGCGAGGTCGCGGCCGAGCGCGACGTCGGCCGTCTGACGGCCCAGGCGCTCGGCGACGCCACGCGGGCCGTCGGCGAACGCGAGGCGGCACTCGCGGGCGAGCGCGATCTATCGCGCGCGGCGCGCGACGATGTCGCGCGGCTGTCGCGCCAGATCGCCGAGTTCCGCGCCGAGATCACGCGCCTCGCGGCGCTCCTCGAGCTTGGTGAAAAAGCCGGCGCGGACAAGGATGCGCGCATCGCCGACCTCGGCCGGCAACTGAATCGGGCGCTGGCCCAGAAGGTCGAGGAACTGGCGCGCTATCGTTCGGAATTCTTCGGCCGGCTCCGGGAGGTCCTGGGCGGGCGGGCGGACGTGCGCATCGTCGGCGACCGTTTCGTCTTCCAGTCGGAAGTGCTGTTCGACACCGCCTCGGCCGAACTCGGGCCGGAGGGCAAGCGACAGCTCCGGGCGCTTGCCGTGGCACTCAAGGAAATCGCGGCGCGGATTCCCCCGGGCACCGCGTGGCTCCTGCGGGTGGATGGCCATACCGACAAGCGGCCGATCCGCTCGGCGCAATTTCCCTCCAATTGGGAGCTGTCGACGGCCCGCGCGCTCTCGGTCGTGCGCTTCCTCAACGATGCCGGCGTTCCGGCGGAGCGTCTCGCGGCCACCGGCTTCGGCGAGTTCCAGGCGATCGACGACCGCGACGACGAGATCGCCTATCGCCGCAACCGCCGCATCGAACTCAAACTCACCGACCGGTAGCCGATCGGCCATACTCGGCGGGCCGCTACTTGTCCAGCCAGAACGTATCCAGGCGCGCCACGTCGTAAAGGCCAAAATATTCGTACGGGTTGTGCCCCTTCACATAATTGTACCAGGCGTCATTGATCTTTTCCCAGGACATGGGCAGCACCGGCGGGTCGGATTCCATGATCGTTTCGGCCTGGCGAATGAGCGCCAGGCGCTTGGCCGGATCGACTTCCCGGTCGATCTGGGGGCGCAGCGCGTTGAATGCCGCGTTGTCCCAGAACGAATAGTTCTGCGGGCCGTCCTTGCCGTACCAGGTATTGAAATAGTCCGAGGGATCCATGAGAGGGCCACCGAGATGAAGGCGATCTCCGCGGTCAACGGTCCACGCCGCCAGACCATTTCGGCGACGCTTTCGGAGCGAAAGAACGAGCGGCCCAGATCGCCGCGCAATATGTCGGCCATCCAGCTCAGATACTGGACAA
>SHVR01000061.1 GCA_009694185.1 Alphaproteobacteria bacterium
CACCGAAATCGCCGCCTGGGAGAAGCAGCGCAATGATGCCGGCGCTCGCATCAAATGGATGTTCACTACCGAGCGAGCTCGCGCCAAATTGGAACGCGCTTACCCCAACCCAATCAAAGAGTCATAATCACTGTGCAGAGGTACTAGGTATCCGATAGACTGGGTATCTGATAGACTGGGGTTCGTTCCGTCGAATCCCGCGCTTTCTCAGACAAGGCCCCATGAGCAGCAAGGCATACCTCGGCGAGACACGGCCATATGCCGCCGCGATCCAAAGATTGCGCGGCGCCGGCCTCCGGCCGACGCAACAACGCGTCGCCCTGGCCCGGCTCATCTTTGGCGCGGGCGACCGGCATCTCACGGCCGAACAACTGCACACCGAGGCCTTGGCGGCTCGGGTGCGGGTGTCGCTCGCCACAGTATACAACAGCTTGCACCAGTTCGTGGCGGCGGGCCTGCTGCGCGAGGTGGTGGTCGAGGCCGGGCGCTGCTATTTCGACACCAATGTGGCCGCCCATCATCACTTCTATTGCCTCGACAGCGGCCGGCTCCAGGACATTCCGGTCGACGGCATCCGGTTGGCGAACTTGCCGGTGCCGCCGGCCGACAGCCGGATCGAGCAGGTGGACGTCGTCGTTCGGGTGCGCCGTATCTAAGCGTTGCCCATTAATTCCGTGACCTGGAACGATTTTTCAAATCATTCTAAACTATTGACTTGAGGCCTCCTAAAGGGGCATATAGTCGCCATGGGCGACTGGCGCCCGGGCTGACACGCCCGTCAGTCAACAAGCCACGATTGGGAGGGTTTCATGGCAGCACTCAAGGGCAGCAAGACCGAGGGTAATCTGAAGGCGGCCTTTGCCGGCGAAAGCCAGGCCAACCGCCGCTATCTCTATTTCGCGCAGAAGGCCGACGTCGAAGGCTATAACGATGTGGCCGCCGTCTTCCGCTCGACAGCCGAAGGCGAGACCGGCCACGCGCATGGCCATCTCGAATTCCTCGAGGAAGTCGGCGACCCGGCGACCGGCAAGCCGATCGGCGGCACCAAGATGAATCTGGCGGCGGCGATCGCGGGCGAGACCCACGAATACACCGATATGTATCCGGGTATGGCCCGCACCGCCCGGGAAGAAGGCTTCGACGAGATCGGCGAGTGGTTCGAGACCCTGGCCAAGGCCGAACGCTCCCATGCCGGGCGATTCACCAAGGCGCTCACCGAACTCGGCTGAACCATGACCCGTGCCGCCCAGGCGGCACGGGCCTCGCCTATCGCCGTACCATTCCGATCGGGCAAGCAACAATGCGCGAAGGCAGCCTAGACGCGCCGATCCGGCGACCGATCGATTGGCAACACCCGGATTATGGCGATCCGGCGAAGATCGACCGTGAACTCCGGCGTGTCTTTGAAATTTGCCATGGCTGCCGGCGCTGCTTCAATCTCTGCGACTCCTTTCCGCGTCTCTTCGATCTGATCGATGCCGCGCCATCGGGCGAGGTCGAGGGCGTCGAAAGTGCCGGCTTCAAGTCGGTGGTCGATGCCTGCACGCTTTGCGACATGTGCTTCATGACCAAGTGTCCCTATGTGCCGCCGCACGAGTTCGACGTCGACTTCCCGCATTTGATGCTCCGGGCGCGCGCCGCCGAGTTCAAGGCGGGCGAGCGCCCCATTCTGGAGCGGCAATTGACCGAGACGGACCGCAATGGCGTCATGGGCGCAGCCGTGGCGCCCATCGCCAACTGGGCAACGCGGACCGGCAATGTGGTGACGCGGCCGCTGATGGAGCGGGTCGCTGGCGTCCACCGCGAGGCGGTGCTGCCGAAATTCCACGCCAAGACCTTCATGCGGCAGGCCAAGGACGGCGCCCGCGAGGTCAACCGCGCGGCACCCGCCGCCGGCCGCAAGGCGGTGCTCTACGCCACTTGCTTCGTCAATTACAACAACCCTTCGATCGGCATGGCGGCGCGTGCCGTCCTGGCCCGGAACGGCGTCGAGACCGAAGTGGCCTATCCCGCTTGCTGCGGCATGCCGCAACTCGAACAAGGCGACATCGCCCGGGTCGCCGGGCGGGCGCGGTTGGTGGCGGCCGCGCTCGGTCCCTGGATCGACAAGGGCTATGACGTGATCGCGCTGGTGCCGTCTTGCGCCTTGATGCTGAAGTTCGAATGGCCGCTGATCGTGGCCGGCGACCCCGTGATCGAGCGGCTCGCCGGCGCCACCTTCGACATCAGCGAATATGTGGTCGACATCGCCGGCAAGGAAGGCCTGGCGCCGGGCCTCCAGCCGTTGGCGGGCGGTGTGACGGTGCATATCGCATGCCATGCGCGCGCCCAGAAAATGGGCCAGAAGGCGAGCGAGATGCTGCGACTCGTGCCGGACGTCGACCTGGCGGTGGTCGAGCGTTGCTCGGGCCATGGCGGTGCCTGGGGCATCATGCAGCGTAATTTCGAGGTGGGCATGAAGGTCGGCCGGCCGGTGGCACGTCAGGCGGGGCAGAACGCCAGGGCGCATTTGGCCGCCGAATGCCCGCTCGCGGGCCTGCACATCGCCCAGGGCATGGGCCGGCTCGACCCGGCCCGGGCGGTGCCCGAGCCGAGCCATCCCATCGAGCTGATGGCGCTCGCCTACGGGCTCTTGTCTCCGGTTGGAGAGTAAACCATGCCCAAACACGCCATTACCCGGGACGACATCCTGGCGCCCGCCGCTTATGAGGCGGTGCGCCGCGTCAAGCGCCAGGAGATGACGGCCCTGAAACGGCCGCGCCGCCTCGCCGTCGGGCCGGTTGCCACATTCTATTTCGAGAACTACGACACCATGTGGTTCCAGGTTCACGAAATGCTGGCGATCGAAGGCGGTGGCGAGGCGCAGATACCGGATGAGCTCCAGGCCTATAATCCGCTCGTCCCTCAAGGCCGCGAGCTGGTCGCGACCGTGATGTTCGAGATCGACGACCCCGACCGGCGCAAGGCTTTCCTGGGTAAGCTCGGCGGCGTCGAGGAGACCATGGTCGTCGAGATCGACGGCGAGACGATCAAGGGCTGGTCCGAGCAGGACGTGGACCGCACCAGCGAGGACGGCAAGGCATCGTCGGTACAATTCGTGCATTTCGAATTCACCGCCGCGCAGATCGTCAAGTTTCGCCAGCCCGGCACCCGGGTCATGGCCGGCATCCAGCATGCTCATTATGGCCATTTGGCGATCTTGCCCGAGGCAAGCCGGGTGGCGCTCGCCGCCGACTTCGATTAGCGGTTGGCCGAGCCTCGATCATTCATGCGCCAGCGCCTCAAAATCGCCCATTGCTCGGACATTCACCTGGATGGCGACAGCCACGGCGCGGGTGGCCAGGCACGCGAGGCCTTCGCCCTGGCGCTCGCCCATATGCGCGGCCAGGCACCCGATCTCATGCTGCTCGCGGGCGATCTTTTCGACAGCAACGCCGCCCGGCCCGAGACCGTGCATTGGGCGATGGAGGCACTGGCCGGGCTGCCCTTTCCCGTCGTCATGATCCCGGGTAATCATGACTGCATGATGGAAGGTGCCATCTATCGGCGCCATGACTTCACTCGGATCCCGAACGTCCGTCTGCTGGCGGCCGAGGCGGGCGAGATCGCCTATCTCGCGGATCTCGGTGTCGCCGCCTGGGGCAAGGGGATGGTCGACCATTCGACCGATTACAGCCCCTTGGGCGGCTGCCCGGCCCGGCCCCCCGATTGCCGCTGGTATCTGGGTCTCGCCCACGGCTTCTTCGTTCCCCATGGCGGCGACACCGACCGCTCGTCGCCTATCCACATGCGCGAGATCGAGGCGAGCGCCTGCGACTATCTGGCCCTCGGCCATCACCATGCGGCCATGGAACTCGTGACCGATAAGGCGACCGCCGCCTATTCGGGCTCGCCGACCGATCTGATCGGCCGGGGTGCCACCTATGTGCTGGTCGATCTTAGCCTGGGCGAGGTGCCGAGCGTGGCGGTCCGGACCATCACGCCGGCGCGTTGAGGGGGTATCATCCTCGTAAATTGACGATCTAATCCTCAATTTGCGAGAAATTGCTCCAGACATCTCCCCGCCCAGCCGGTCGCCCAACCCTCTTGCCTTGGCGGCGGCTTCGGTGCCGAATGCCGCCCTGACGCGAGTCCAGCGGAAGGAAAAAACAACATGGCGGATTATGACGTAATCGTGGTCGGCGCCGGCAACGCCGCGCTGGCGGCGAGCGTTTCAGCCAAGACCGAAGGCGCCGAACGGGTCCTGGTGCTGGAAAAAGCCAACCGCGCCGAGCGCGGCGGCAATACCCATTTCAGTGGCGGCCTGTTCCGCTTCGCCTTCGACCGGCCCGAGCAGCTCCGCCCCATCGTGCCCGACGCCGAGGCAGAGTTTCCCGGCTTCTTCGATGGCGTCCAGGCCTACAATGGCGAGGATTTCCGAGGCGATCTGATGCGCGTCACCGAAGGGCGTAGCGACCCCGAACTCGCGGACATTCTGATTGGCAAGTCCTACGAGACCGTGCGCTGGCTGAAGGAAGTGGGCGAGATCCCTATGGAGCCGGCGCTGCTCTTGGGCGGCGTGCGGGTCGGCAACAGCATCAAGTGGCGCAAGGGTGCCGTCATCCGGGCGCTCCATGAAGGTGTGGGTCTCTCCCAGCACTGGTTCGAGACGGCCGAGAAGAAGGGCATCGACATCCGCTACGAGACCGGCGCCACCAAGCTGGTCCAGGACGAGAAGGGCCATGTCGCGGGCGTCGTCGCCAAGGGGCCGGATGGGCTCGATACCATCACCGCCAAGGCGGTGGTGCTCGGCTGCGGCGGCTTCGAGGCCAACATGGCCTGGCGCGCTCAATATATGAGCCGGCCCTGGGACCATGCCAAGGTGCGCGGCACTCGCCACAATCAGGGCGATGGGTTGCGCATGGCGCTCGAAGTGGGTGCCTTGCAATGGGGCCAGTGGAGCGGTTGTCACGCCACACCCATCAATGCCGAGGCGCCGCCCTATGGCGACCGCGAATTGACCGACAAGACCAACCGCCTCTCCTATGTCTTCGGCGTCATGCTGAACATCGAGGGCCGGCGTTTCGTCGACGAGGGTGCCGACGTACACATGTACACCTATGCCAAATATGGCGGCCTGATCCTGGGCCAGCCGGGCGGCATCGCCTTCCAGATTTTCGACAGCAAGGTTCTCCACCTCCTGGAGGAGCGCTATTCCACCAGCGAGCCGATCAAGGCGGACACGCTCGAAGCCCTCATCGGCCAGCTCAATCTGGATCGGCAGTCGGCGATGGCGACGCTCGATGCCTATAACCGCGCGGCGGCGCAGGGCGGCCCGTTCAACCCCCAGGTCAAGGACGGCCTCGGAACCAAGGGCTTGGTGCTGCCCAAATCGAATTGGGCGCAGAAGCTCGACCGGCCGCCCTTCGTTGCTTACCCTGTGACGGGCGGCATCACTTTCAGCTTCGGCGGCCTCAAGGTCGACGAAGCGGCGCGAGTGATCGGCACCGACTGGCGGCCCATATCCGGCCTCTATTGCTGCGGCGAAATGGTGGGCGGCCTCTTCCATTATAATTATCCGGGTGGTACGGGGCTGACCTCGGGCGCGGTTTTCGGCCGCATCGCGGGGCGTAGCGCCGCCAAATATCGGGGGTAAGGCACATGCGCCAGATGCGAATTCCGGCCGTCTTCATGCGCGGCGGCACCAGCAAGGCGATCGTCTTCCACCAGCGCGACTTACCGGCGGACCGGCGGGAGTGGGATGCCATCTTCCTTGCCGCCATCGGCAGCCCCGATGCCAATGGCCGCCAGCTCGACGGGCTGGGGGGCGGCATTTCATCGCTCTCCAAGGTCTGCGTCGTCGGCCCGCCAAGCCGCCCCGACGCCGACATCGACTACACCTTCGCCCAAGTCTCCGTGAAAGATGCGACCGTCGATTATTCCGGCAATTGCGGCAACATGTCCTCGGCCATGGGGCCGTTCGCCCTCGACGAAGGCCTGATCCAGGCGACCGGCGGGGCGACCTCGGTGCGCATCCACAACACCAACACCAACAAGATCATCGTTTCGCGCTTTGCCGTGGATGACGGGTTGGCCGCCGTCGACGGCGACTTTGCGCTGCCCGGCGTGGCGGGCCATGGTGCCCCCATTCGCCTGGAATTCCTCGATCCGGGTGGTGCGGGAACCGGCAAGCTCTTGCCTACCGGCAACGCCGTCGACCGGCTCGACGTGCCGGGCCTGGGCATCATCCAGGTCTCGATGGTCGATGCCGCCAATGCCTGCGCCTTCGTGCGCGCCGGCGATCTCGGGCTCACGGGCACGGAAATGCCGGGGGCGCTCGATGCCGACACCGCGCTCCTGGACAAGCTCGACCGCATCCGCCGGACCGCCAGCGTCGCCATGGGCATCGCCGCTTCCTTCGAGGCGGCGAAAAGCCGTGTCAGCAGCCCGAAGATCGGCTTCGTCTCGCCGCCCCAGGCGGCCAAGACGCTGGCGGGCGAGGCATTGGCGCCCTCCGCCATGGACCTCACAGCGCGCATGATCTCGGTTGGTCAGCCGCATCGCGCCGTGCCCTTGACGGCGGCGCTTTGCATTGCGGTCGCGGCCCGCGTCGCGGGCACGCTGGTCAATCAGGCGGCTTCCGGCGTGCGGCCCGAGGCCGATATCCGCATCGCCCAGCCCTCGGGCCTGACTGTCGTGGCCGCCCATGTCCGCCAAGAAAATACCGGCTGGCGGGCGGATCATGCGGTGGTCTACCGCACGGCGCGCCGGTTGATGGACGGCACGGTCTATGTCTCCGCCGCGAAAGTGGTGCCGGGCCATGTACGACAGGCCGCCGAATAAGTCGAGCCAGGAGAACCCGCCATGCAACAGGTCGTGCCGCTCGCCAAAGCCGATGCCATGCCGAAGGGCTTGACGCTCGATCTCGCGCGCTGGATCGCGGGCTTCCGGTCCGGGCATTTGCCCGAGAGCGCGCGCCAGGCGATCCGCTTGGCGGTGCTGGATACCCTCGGCGTCGGCCTCTACGGCCTCGGCCAGCCATGGTCGCAAATGATGCTCGCCTGGGCGCGGCGTGGGGTGGCACCCGGCTTCGACCGCTCGGGCCTCGCCTCGGTCTGGGGCGAGCCGGAGCCGTCCTTGCGCCCGGCCGACGCCGCGCTGGTGATGGGGGTGGCGGCGCACGCCTTCGAACTCGACGACTATAACGCCAAGCTGCATCCGGGCGCCGTGGTGATCCCGGCAGCACTCGCCATGGCCGAACGCATCGGGGCCTCGGGCACGGAATTCGAGACGGCGGTCGCCATCGGCTATGAAGTGATGATCCGCGCCAGTCTCGCCCTCGATCCCAATCAGGCACGGTTACGCGGTTGGCATCTCACGGGCGTGTGCGGGCCGCTTGGCGCGGCCGCGGCGGGGGCACATCTGCTCGGCCTCGACGCCGAGCGCACATCCTGGGCGCTCGGCCTCGCGGCGACGCAAGGCTCGGGCCTCTTTGCCTTCAACGCCGATGGCGCCATGAGCAAGCGCCTGCATCCCGGCCGCGCGGCCCATGCGGGCGTCATGGCGGCGGAGCTGGCGGCCCTGGGCTTCAGCGGCCCCACCCAAGTGCTGGAGACACCCGACGGCGGCTTCCTCAAGACCTTCTCCGACGTGGTTCACCCCGAGGCCCTCCTCGACGGTCTCGGCCGCCGCTTCGTGCTGGAAGCGACCAATTTCAAGCCCTATTCCTGTTGCGGCAGCCTGCATTCCTATATCGACGCGGCACTCGCCTTGCGCCAGCGCCATCAGGGGCCGCCCAAGCCCGACCAGCGCGTGCGGGCCGGGCTTGCCAAGGTGGTGGACGTGCAGTGCGGCTTCGACTACCGCCCGGGCACGGTGCTGAACGCCCAGATGAGTGCCCGGTTCTCGATCGCGGCGGCCCTGGTCGAGGGGGCGGCACTCCCCGCCCAGTATGCCGACGATAAGCTGGCCGACCCCGCGATCCTGCGCCTGGCCGATCGCCTGGAGCTGGTGCATGACCCGGCGCTGGACTCGATCTATCCGGGCCATTTCGTGGGCTGGGTCGAGATCGAGGATCGGGGCGGCGCCCCCGACCGTGCCTATGTCCTCGATCCCTCGGGTGCCCCCACCAATCCTGAACGCGAAACCGCGCTCCGGGCCAAGTTTCATGTGCTGGTGGGGGGTCTCTTGTCGGATGCGGCGGCGGCCCGGCTGGAAGCCGCGGTGGGCGATCTCGGGGCGACGCCGCCCGCCACGCTCGCCGCCCTCATGGCGGGGAAGCCCGGCGTTTGAATGGACCTCGCGCGGCCGATTTGACCACCAGATCAGCGTGTCATAACTTTGAAGCCCGTGAGTCCCGGTGAGGCACCCCCTAGGGGAAGGCTGTGTCTATGCCCAAACGCGAAGTGATCGAGACGACGGCGGGCCAGGTCGCGGCCGAGTTGGCGAGCCGCGGCATACGTCCCGATGAACGGGTAACGGTGACGATCAAACCCGAACAGGATTTGCTCGCGCTGGGCCGCAAGGAATCGCGTGCTCGGGTGGTCGCGGCCGGACTCAGCGACGCCCAGCTCGATCGGCTGATCGAGGAGGCGAGAGCGGAAGTCCAGCCGACGCTTGGATGAGAGTCGTCGTCGATACGAATATATTCATCAGCTCCGCCCTACGCTCCGACTCGCTGCCGGCGCTCGCGGCTCGCATTGTTGAACGTCGTAACACCCTCCTCCGATCGGCGGCGACCGAAGCCGAACTCTGGCAGGTCGTCGCCCGCCCCCGGCTCGCCGCCCTCATGGCGGGAAGGGCGGGCGCATGGGAATCGCCTATTCCGCCTCGTCCAGGATGCGGAGGCAAGGCGGATCGCTTTCGGGATCGACCTCGACCAGGGCGCCATCCGGCACCGCGAGGGTGATGTCGGTCTCGAAGCCGCTGATCATGGTGAAATCGGCAAGCGCGGCACCCTGCACCATGATCGGGTTGATGCTGTTCAGCACGAGTGCCGCCGGCACGATGCCGCGCGCCTGCATCTCATGGAGCATCCAGGCGGTGGCGACCCCACCCTTGGCTGCGTCCAGCACCAGGACTCGGCCCACATAGGACCGGCCGGCAAGCTTGTGCTCGGGCCGCGAGAACACGCCCTTCGCCCGGTCCAGATCGTAGCGGGCGGAGAAGCCGTCCTTGGCGACGAGTGCCCGGCCGCGGACGCGCTTTCCCATGGCGGCCTTGGCGGGAAATTGGGTCATCGGCCGATCCTTCCCGTGCAGGCGGCATCGACACAGGCCGCCATGGACAGAAGTGCGGGAATGTAACCATAGCCGCCCAGGATGTTGGTGAGCTTGGCGGAGTTGGTGGCGAGGCTGCGCCACTGGTTCGCCTCGGCCATCTCGCGGGCATAGCTGTTGTAGAAGCACATGCCGGAGAGCACCAAGGCGCCGGCTGCTTCCATGCGCGCTGTCAGGCCCATGCGGTCGGCTTCGGGCTTCACTTGCGGGCTGGTGACGACGAGCAGCGGCACGCTGGCGCGCCGCCCGTCGAGGAGGCCGGCGAGTGTCTGCATCTCCAATAGGCTGAGTTGCGGGGCCGCGAACACCACCACATCCACCTTGTCCACCTTGGCGCGATACGCCTGCTGGAAGGCCTGGATATCGGCGGCCGTTATCCGGGCGCGAACGGCGAGCGCCGGATCGGCCACATCGTCCAGACGGACCGCCTCGGGCGTGATGCCGGCTATGTGGAAGAGGGCAACCGAGCCATAGCTCGCGAGTGCCGCGCCGAAATGTTTCAGCTCGTCGGAGCCCGGCACCCGGTCGATGCCGCGAAGCACCGGCACCTGCCAGTAATCCCCCGCCAGGCGGCCGACGATGCCACCGAGTGCCCCCCAATCGGCGAGGTCATGGGGGGTGTCGGCGATCTCGACCATGAGGGTGGCGCGGCGCTGTTCGTCCAAGTGGAATCCGTAGCGTGGTGTGCGTCCCGTCAGCCCGGCGGCAAGCGCACTCGGTCCACCCTCGAAGTTCGAGCGCGCGCCGAGCACGCTGTTCGAATAGATCACGACGCCCGTGTCGCCATAGGCCATATGCTCGCCCCTGACCGCCGGCATGATGGTCTGGTAGTTGATGCAGGTATCGGTCATCAGGATGCCCATGGCCTGGAACGCGGCGATGGCGCGGCGTTCGAGATCGAGCATCCAGTCCCGCTGCTTGAGGCGGTGGGCGGCGGCGAAATCGGTGCCGCGCGGGTCGGTAATGGTGGGCACGCGCACCTGCCGCTCGGCCTGGGGCAAGGCCGCCATCCGCTCCAGCCAGGCGACGCCCGCGGCACCCAGGGATTCGGTGTCGGCCATGATATGCGCCTGGGAGACAGGCACGAAATCGGCCGCGCCCAGATAGCGCCCGACCCGCATCTGGTGGTCGATCGCCCAGCGCCTGGCCGCGCCGGCCTCGCCCCGCAGCAGGGCGGTTTCTTCATCGGTCAGCCGCATGGGCTCAGGTCTCCTCGACATGGCGGCGCCGGCTATCGGTCCGACGCGTGACCGGTGTCACGGTCCGCTGCCCGCGGGCCGGCGTATAAACTTCCATAGCAAACGTTGGTTCAACCCCCGCTAGGAGCACAGACGATGATGAACATGATTAGCAAGCTCATTCGTGACGAGAGCGGCGCCGCCGCCATTGAATACGGCCTGATCGCCGGCCTCATCGCGGTCGTGATCATCGCCGGCGCCACCACCCTCGGCGGTACGCTCAACACCCTCTTCACCACCGTCGCCACCACGCTGACCGGCGTCGGCGCCCCCTAACGTCCGACCCGCCGGTTGGGCCGCGAGCGCATCCCCTCCCCGCTCGCGGCCCACACTTTTAATACTGGTTGATGTCGGGGGTTCGATTGGAATATTTGCGCAGCAGGGCGCGCAGGATCGGGGTGAGCACGATCCCCATTGCCGCGACGATCACCATGTTCCACAGGAGCGGCCGCGGCATGATCCCCGCCCAGCTCGCGGCCGATACCAGGAACGCCGCCACGGCAAACGATACGAAGAAGCCGCCGGCGGCGAGCACTTCCACGATCAGCAGCGCCACGCCGATGCCGGCCCAGATGATCGCGGGATCGGATTGGTACAGGTCTTCAATCGCGCTCATTTGGCTCGAAGACCCTCCAACAGCACCGCGAGACTACCGAGCGTCTTGGTGATATCGCTCGGGATCACCACCAGCTTGGCGTTGGGCGAGCGCGCCAGCTCGCCCATGCTCACGATCTGCTGCTTCATGATCTCGAAATCGATCGCCGGCTGGCCGTTCTCCTGGATGGCTTTGCCGACGGTGGTGGTGGCGAAGGCCTCGGCTTCGGCCAGTACGCGGCGGCCCTCGGCTTGTTTCCGGGCCGTATAAAGCTCGGCCTCGGCTCTTAGCTGCTGCGCCTGTTTATCGCCTTCGGCCTTGGTCACGGCGGCGCGCCGCTCGCGTTCGGCGTTCAACTGCTGGTGCATGGCGGCGCGCGTCGCCGTATCCACTGAAACATCCAGAACCTCCGTCCGGGTGATTTCGATGCCCCAGACCGAACAGGCTTCGGTCAAGGAGACCTTTATCTTCTCATTGATGAAGTCGCGCTTGGCCTGGACCTCGTCAAACTCCATCTGGCCGCCGGTCGAGCGCACGATGCTGGTCACGGTGGTCTTCACCGCTTGATCGATGTCGGTGATGCGATAGACCGATTTGTCGGCGTCGACCACGCGAAAGAACACCGCGGTCGTTAGCTGGATCTCCACATTGTCCTTGGTGATCACGCTGATCTGTTGCGGCTCCAACTGCCGCTCCAGGATGCTGACCTTGGAGGCCACCCGGTTGAGAATGGGAAAGATGAAATTGAGCCCGGCTTTCAGCGTCTTCACATATTTGCCGAACTGCTCCACCACATATTCTTGCGACTGGGGCACGATTTTGATGCCGCTGAGGGCGGTCAAAATCAGCAGTCCCACAATACCGAGCAGCAGTTGATCCACCGAATTTCGCCCTTTCGCTCAGTAGATTGTCTCTTTCAGTCGCTCGGGATACTGGCGGTCATAGGTCTCGCCGTCGAAATCTTGGGCCAGCGCCTGGATCATCTGGCCGCTCGACGGCAAGTCGCTCTCCTTGAGGTGGCGGTTCGCATCCCAGATGTGCGAGCGAATGAGCGCCTTCGGGCATTGGGTGTAGACGCGCTCGGCGGTCACCACGATGACGCTCCTGGGCGCCTTGCCTTCCATGGTGAAGGAGGCGCAGAGCGCCGGATCGGCGTCGATCGCCGCCCGGCCATTGATCCGCAAGGTGCGGCCGATGCCGGGGATCAGAAACAATAACGAGATGCGCGGGTCGCGCACCAAATTGCGCAGCGTGTCGATGCGGTTGTTGCCGCGCCGGTCGGGCAGCATGACCGTGTGCCGGTCGACCACCCGGACGAAGCCGGCGGGATCGCCCCTGGGCGTGCAGTCCAGGCCTTCGGGGCCGGAGGTGGCGACCACCACGAAGGGCGAGACTTCGATGAAGCGGCGGTAGTGCGCGGAGATGTGGTCGATCTCCTTGATGACGGCCGCACCCTGGGGCGCGCCGTAGAGCGCTTCGAGCTCGGCTTGCGACGTCACGATTTGCGGCATGGGGTCTCCTCGCCGGGTTGGTCCAGGTGACGGACCGAATCGCCCGCCCATGGGAAAAGGCTAGGCGCCGCGCGGCTACTTGTCGATGTTCTCCGCGAGGATGCGCTCGCCCTGGAACCGGCCGGCGAGAACCCAGCGCCCGGTGGGCGTGGTTGGCGCCCCCTGGTGGAAGAATTTTAGCGTGTTGTAGAACACATAATGCTCGTCGCCAGCCGGCTCCGCCGTCGCGACTTGGAACTCGTCCCACACCCAGTGGTAGATGGCCGCCGTGGTGCTGACCGTGCCCGGGCGGATCTCGGCCTCCTTCTTCTCGTGCCGCGCCACCTGTTTGCTGTTGATCACCAACCGCTTCGCCGGCGCGATCTTCCCGTAGGCCGGGTTCGCCAGCACCTCGCGCGCGATCGCCAGGTACTTGGCGTCGGTCATGCCGGCGGCTGGCATGCGGGCACCCGCGAGCGCCACGCGGTACTTCGCCTCATAGCCGGTGCGCCCATCCGTCATAGCCTTCGCCTGGGCCGCGCGATCCGGGCCGCCCTGGCGTGAGAGTGCCGCATCGATCGCCGTCGCGGTCTCGACCGCCGCCGACCCGCGCTGGAATTCGTCGAGCGCCGCCTGGCGCCGGCCCTCGCCCAGCAGCCGGTTGGCGCGATGGTCGGCCTCGGCCGGGTCGGTCGCGGCGTGAAAGGCAACATGTTGCAGGCCGCGCTGGACCTCGGCTTCCGAGGCCTGCTGCATCGCGCGCAGGGTCTCGTCGGCGCGGCGCTGGCGCTCGGCGCCGGCCCAGTGGCGCAGCCGGTCGATGCGCTGATCCTTGAATCCGGCCTGGGCGAACCGCTCCACGGTCGCCACATCGGCGACCGACCGCGCCTTGATCTCGAGCAATGTCTTGACCAGTTGGCCGGCCGCGGCCGGCCCCTCCTCGGGCTTGTAGGCTTGCGGCGGCGGCACCTCCAGGCCCCGGATGCGCGCCTCGATCGCCCCAAGCTCCGCCTCCACGTCGCCGAGTGCCGCACCCTTGGCCTTGGCATCGCTCAGTCTTGCCTCCAGCTTCGCCGCCACGGCGTCGAGGTTTCGCACCTCTTCGGCCACGCCCGCCGCGTCGCCCGGAAAGCCAGCCAGCTCCGTTCGGCTGTTGGCGATGCTGTTGCGGAAGTTCGTCACCTCCGGTTCGTTGAGCAGCACCGGCAGGCCCGCCGCCTCGACGCGTTGAGCAAGCGAACGGATGTTGGACCCCACCCGGTTGAGGCGTGCCTGGTCGCTCGACGTGAGGCGCGACGGCGCGGCGGCGGGTGCGGCGGCAGGCGCTCCAGGTGCCGTGGCCGGCACGGCGGGTGCCGCGACCGCCGGCGCATTGGCTGTGTCGACCACCCGCTTTTGCAGTGCGTTGAACCGGTCGACCGCCCCGGGAGAGGCGGGGATCGGTGTTCGGCGCGGTCTTCAGCCGCGCGGCGATGGGGGATATCTCGCTCATATATTTGCGCCCGGCCGCCTTGTCGCCCGGCGTCATGGCCGTCGCCAGGGCTTCGTAGCGCGCGATGTCCTTGAGCGCCTGGGTGACCGCCGGGCTCTCGACGCCTTGCGCGGCCGTTTGCGGCAGGTTGGCGACGACGGCCAAGGCCAGTAGGGCAAACCCAATGATCAGCATGTGGGCGTTGGCGCGGCCAAATCCGATCGACCTCATGCGATCCTCCAAAGCGATGATCGTCTGGAAAAACTAGGCGCGATTGCCGGGGACGGCAACGCCAAGCCGCTTCCGGTGGCTCGCCGCCCTCAAGACCCGCGCTTGGCCTCTTCGCCCACGGTGAGCGTCCATTCCACCAAGTTCTTCAGCACCCGGCCGAGTGCTTCGTCGAAGGCCTCGACCACTGCCTCGATCCGGTTGCTCGTCGCGCGCCAGGACGCCTCGAAATCCTGGGCGCCGACGATCGCGCGCCGGGGCATCGCCACCAGCTTGGCGTTGATGCGCACCCGCACCAGCGGTGCGCCGTTGGCCGAGCGACCGTCATCGAAATACTCCGCTTCGAATTTGCGCAGCTCGCTCCTGAGCAGATAATCGGCGCGCAACGCCACGGCTTCGCGGCCGACCGCGACAATGCCGCCCGACGCCTCGAACGACTGGATCATCGCGGTCTGGACCATCAAGGGCGCCCGGTCGGTCCAGTTGGCGCGGGCGTAATATTCGACCTCGGTCGGCGTGTTCTGGAGGGAGATCCGGGTCGTATTGAGGCTCGCCGGCGCGAACGGCAGTTCGAGGCCGAGCTGCCAGTCGACTTTGGGAATGCCCGGTCGGAACGTTGTCTTCGGTGTCAGTTCGAAGAGCCGGGGAGGCGGCCCGGCGCCCGGCAGCAGGCTCTCGCAGCCGGCGAGCCAGGGACCCAGGGGGGCGAGTGCCGCCGCCTGGAGCAGGCGGCGCCGGGTAGGGCCATCAGCGGGTTTCATAGCCCTGCTGCTGATTGCCGAAGAGGAAGCGGGCGGGGTTGCGTTCGAGTTCGGTCGCGAGGCGGTTCATTCCGGCAGCCAACGTGCGCAGCTCGGCGAGCGTGGCGCCGATTTCATAGAGGGCCGTGTCCGAGAAGTCCTTGATGCCCGGCCGGTTCTCCGCCACCAGCGCCCGGACCTCGCCGGCGGTGCGCCGGATCTCATCGGTGAGCGGCTCGATCTGCCGGTCCATGCCGCGCATGAGCTTCTGGACCGCGCCCAGGGTCCCGTCCACCTGGGCCAGCAGCTTGTCCATGTTGCCCTCGATCCGCCCGGCGGCGCGCGCGAAGGATTCCGACCCCTGGCGCAAACTGGCGACGGTGGCGGCGGTGTCGGACACCAGATTGCCGATGGGCTCCGACTGGTCCGCGAGTGCCTGGGCCAGCCGACTCACATCGCGGAGCGTCGCCGCCAGGTGGGTGCGGTTGTCGTCATTCAGGACGTCGATCGCCCGCTCCAACAGAAGTGCGCTGCGGTCGATGAGGGTGGGGGCACCCTCAAGCGCCTCGGCAAGACGCGATGTCCGGGACTGGATGAGCGCCAGGCGCTCGCCCGCCTTGGGCTTCAGGAGGGCCGCGTCGCGGGTGCCACCGGACAACAGGATGGCCCGTCCGCCGGTCAGTCCGGTCAGCTCGATGCTCGCGACCGTGTCCTCCTTGATCGGTGTGTCCTCGGGTACCTGAATGGTGACGCGCACTTGCTCGATATTGTTGGGGTCGATGCGGATGGTGAGGATTTCGCCGATCTGGATACCGCGATAGGTGACCGGGCTCGCCTTGCTGAGGCCGGTGACGTTGCCGGTAAAGAGGATGTCATAGGCCTCGAACTTACGGTCGAACTGATAGGCGCCGACCCAGAGCGTGAAGGCGACGGCGCCCAGGAAGAACGCCAGCACGAAGACGCCGACGACAATGTAGTTGGCCCGTGTTTCCATCGTTCAACCCTCGCCCCCGCCCCCAACCTTGCCCCCGCCGCCCGCCGCCGCCCGTCCCCTGGGACCCCGAAAATAGTCGCGAATCCAGGGATGGTCGTCCTGTATCAGGCTGGCGATGGTACCGACCCGGATGCGCTTGTCCACCAGGACGCCGATCCGATCGCTGATCGCGTGCAGGCTGTCCAAGTCATGGGTCACCATGACCACGGTAAGCCCGAGCGCCCGGCGGAGACTCCGCACCAGCTCGTCGACGCCGTTGGCGGCGATCGGGTCGAGGCCGGCGGTCGGCTCGTCGAGGAACAAGAGTTCGGGGTCGAGTGCCAAGGCGCGCGCGAGGCCCGCCCGCTTGCGCATGCCACCCGAAAGTTCGGCCGGATATTTGTCCACCGTGTCGGCCGGCAGGCCAACGAGGCCAAGCTTGAGCTGGGCCAGGCGCCGGCGTGTCGCCGGGTCGATGTCGGTATGTTCCTTGAGGGGCAGGTCGATATTTTCGCCGACCGTGAGCGAGCTGAACAAGGCGCCGTCCTGGAACAGCATGCCCCAGCGCCGCCTGAGGTGCCGGGCGGCGCCGGGGTCGAGCCGGGCCACGTCATGGCCGAGCACCCGCACCCGGCCCTCGGCCGGCCGCATCAGGCCGACGATCTCCCTGAGCAACACCGACTTGCCGGTGCCCGAGCCGCCGACGATAGCGAACACCTCGCCCCGCTCCACGCTCAAGTCGAGATCTTCGTGGATGACCGCCTGGCCGAACCGGGTCACGAGGCCGTCGATCTCTATGACCGCTGAAGGCGCCGCCATGGTCAGATCCGCAGCAGGGCGAAAAGGATCGAGAAGCCGGCGTCGAGGACGATGATGATGAAGATCGACGCGACCACCGAGCGGGTCGTCCTGAGCCCCACCGATTCCGCCGATCGGCTGACTTGGAGGCCCTCGTAACAGCCGACCAGGCCGATGACGAACCCGAACAAGGGCGCCTTCACCATGCCGACGAAAAAGGTCGACGCCTTGACCGCGAGGGCGGCTTGGCTGGCGAATTGGGCGAAGCTGATGTCGAGGACGAGGATGGCCATCACCGCGCCGCCCAAGAGGCCCATCATGTCGGCATAGAAGGTGAGCAGGGGTAAGACGATCAGGAGCGCGAGGATGCGCGGCACCGCCAAGAGCTCGATCGGATCGAGGCCGATGGTGCGCAACGCGTCGATCTCTTCGTTGACCTGCATGGTGCCGATCTGGGCGGTAAAGGCACTACCCGAGCGGCCGGCGACGATGATCGCGGTCATCAGCACGCCCATTTCCCGCAACATGCCGATGGCGACCAAATTGACGGTGAAGATCTGGGCGCCGAAGCGGGCGAGCTGATCGGCGCCCTGATATGCCAGGACGATGCCGATCAGGAAGGCGAGCAATCCCACGATCAGTAGTGCGTTGAAGCCGGCGCGTTCCATGTGGCTGAACAAGGCGGGCAGCCTGAGACGGCTTGGCCGTATGAGGGCGCGGCCAAGCGCGATGGCGACGGCGCCGAGAAAGGCCACGAGGTCGCGACCCTCCTGCAATTGCTCCACGCTGTTGCGGCCGAGCCGCTCCAGGACGGCAAGCCAGGGATGGCGCCATTCGCCTTTGATGGCCACGGGCACCATGGCCCGCTCGATGGTCCGAAGCAGGCCGGCATGGCGCTCCTGGAGGCCGCCGAGCGTCATGGCGGCGCGGCGTCTCTGGGCTTCGCCAAGCAAGTGGAGAATGAGATAGGCGCCGCTGGTGTCGAGTGCCGCCACTTGGCGGAGGTCGAGCACCATCTCGCCCGCGAGGTCGAGGCTGGCGATCTGGCGGGCGAGGCCACCGATCGTGTCGATGGTCCACTCCCCGCTGGCGACAAGCAGGGTGCGTGCCCCTTCCCGCCCGATGGCGAGACCGCCGGTTTTGCCGCTTGCTGTTTCGCTTGCCGGCACGCTGTCACGTTCTCCTGTCGATGGCGCCCTCGGCCGCCGCCGCCAGCATATCGGCTGGGCCGGATGCGTCGAGGGTTGTCCAGGCGACTGGCCCGAAATTGACGGCGAGCTGGGCCCGGACGACCGCCTCGGTGGCGTCCGAGGCATCCCCCCGGCGGCGGGCGACGCGCGCCAGCAGCACCTCGCCCGGCGCCTCGAGCCAGAATCCGATGAAGGGCACCCCCGCCTGGCGTGCCACCCGTTCGATGTGGGCGCGCTCGGCCGGATCGCCGAACACGCCGTCGGCGATCGCCGAATGGCCGCCATGAAGGGCTTGGCCTGCCCAATCGAACAGGCTCGCATAGATGCGCGCGTTCACCGCCGCGCTATAAGCGCTTTCCGGCAGGCGATCGGTGTCCCCGGCCCCGAACAAGTGCTTGCGTATTAGGTCGGTTCGCACATGCAAGGCGCCCGGCGCGGCCACGTCCTTGAGTGCGTCGGCGAGGCGCCGGGCCAGCGTCGACTTGCCGGTGCCCGAGCGGCCGCCGACGACAATCAGGCGGGCGCCGGAGGGCGCCAGATAGCGCTCGGCCGCATCGAGATTGGCAAGCGCCTCGGCCTTGAGGCGTGGGGCGGCGGTGGGATCGGCGCTGGCGATCCGCCGGTTGACATGGGCGCGCACCATGGCGCGGTCGGTGAGGAAGAGCGGCAGGGCACCAAGGCCGCCCCGGTCGCCGCTCGCCAAGAGATAGCGGTCGAGGAAGAGGCGCGCCAGCGGGCGAAGGCCCCGGTGGTCGAGATCCATCAAGAGGAAGGCGACATCGTCGAGCGTGTCGATCTGGGCAAGGGCCTCGCTGAATTCGATGCCGTCGAAAGGCGTCGGCCGCCCCTCGAAGAGGCAGATATTGCCAAGATGTAGGTCGCCATGACCGCGCCGGACCCAGGCTTCCCCCTTGCGCCGGTCGAGGAGGGGACCGAGTGGGGCCAGCCGGTCTTCGAGCCGGCGGGAAAGCGTCTCGACCCGCGCGGCCTCGAACCAGTCGGGTGCCAGGCGAAGCTCGGCCAGATTGGGGCGGACCGTCTCTGCCCGCGCGCGGGCACCGCCCCAGGGGCTCGTGGGCTGGGCGCGCTCGGCCGCGCCATGAAACGCCGCGACGATGCGGGCGAGCGTCACCATCAAGCTATCGTCGAGCCCGCCCGCCCGCGCCATGCGGTCAAAGAGGGCGGTTTGCTCGAAGCGCCGCATGCGAACGACCCAATCGACGATGCGGCCCTCACCGCCAATGGCCAAGCCACCCCCCGTTCGTTGGCAGATAGCTTCCACACCCAGATAGAGCTTGGGCACCGTCCGGCGGTTGAGCGCCAGTTCGCCGAGGCAGGAGAGCCGGCGCTTCTCAAGGCTTGAGAAATCCAGATAGGGCAGGTGCACCGCCCGCTTCAGTTTCCAGGCCCACTTGCCCGCCAGGAAGACCATGGCGGCATGGGTGTCGATGCGCTCGACCGGCTGGCCACCGTGAGTCGCGGGATCGGCGAGGAAGGCCGCAACCGCCGTCTGATCGCTGTCCTCGGTGGCCGTGCCTGGGTCGCCCGCGCGCGGCATCGCTCATGATACCAATGCCGGCGCCACCCCGCTTGCCTAGAGGCGGCCGGCGATGAAGGATTGGCCATGGCACGGGGCACGCTTTTTCTGGTGGTCGGGCCGAGTGGCTCCGGCAAGGACAGCCTGATGGCGGGCGCCCGCCCCAGGCTCGGCGCGCACTATCTTTTCGCGCGCCGGGCGATCACGCGCGCGGCCGAGGCGGGCGGCGAGGCGCATGAGGCCGTCTCGGAGGCCGAATTCGACCGGCTGCTCGCGGCTGGCGGCTTCAGCCTGCATTGGCGGGCGTATGGCCTCGCCTATGGCATAAGGAGCGAGATCGAGGCGGCCCTCGCGGCCGGCCGGCCCGTGGTCGTCAATGTCTCGCGCGCGGTGATCGCGGAGGCCCAGCGCTTGGCTCCCATCCGGGTCCTCCATGTGACGGCGCCCGCCGATATTCTCGCCGCCCGGCTCGCCCAGCGCGGTCGCGAGAACGCGGCCGACCGGGCGCGCCGCCTGGCGCGGGCCGAGGCGCCCCATCTCGGCGGGGTCGACATCGCGACCATCGTCAACGACGCGGATCTGGAGACCGGCATCAGCCGTTTTCTCCAGGCGATCGTCGCCGCTTAGATCTGTTCCCGATTTGAATTACGCATAACCAGCATTTCGGAAGAAATTCCGGCATTCGGTGGGGCGGAAGTCGGGGATGAGGTCACCGATGCGCGCCCATAGACCTTCGAGTGATCGCTCGGCGTGCTTGCGCAGATGGGCCT
>SHVR01000062.1 GCA_009694185.1 Alphaproteobacteria bacterium
CGCGAGCGACTTCGCGACCCTCCGCTCCTTCATCTCTACCGCAAGAAAGCAAGGCTGGAACATCATCGAAGCCCTGTCACGCGACCCCGCAGTTCTCGCTAAAACCCTCCGCCTCGCGTAAACCGGCACGGGAACCTGGGCTGTTACGAGCTGGTTTTAAAGCGTGCTGTTTCTGTTTCAAGCGCTACGAAAAGAATATATATTTATCAATAATTTAGTCGATAAGCCTATTTTTTGTGCAATGCGATCCAAGTCAAACAAAACCGGGCGCAAGGGCATGGTGAACCGCACTCACCAACAGGTTTATCCCCAGAATCGGTGGATTGATCGCTTGATTGTCGTCTTTCGATGTTCCTCCCTAGGGATGAGGCGCTTTTCGTGACCAGGCCGCCCACGCCGATCGATCGTGGCCAACCGCCCTCGCGGTTCAGCGGCAAGCCACTGGTCGCCGGTGTGGCGATCATTCGCGCTCAGATTGCCACCATGCCGGCGGGCCCCGGCGTCTATCGTATGCTGAACCGCCAGGGTGCTGCCCTGTATGTCGGCAAGGCGCGCTCGCTCCGCCGCCGGGTGACGGCATACACCCAGCCAGACCGGCTTCCCGTTCGCCTCCAGCGCATGGTGGCCGAGACGGCCGAGCTCGAAGTGATCACGACCCATACCGAAGTCGAGGCGCTCCTCCTCGAGATCAATCTGATCAAGCAGCTCAAGCCGCGCTACAACGTGCTGCTGCGCGACGACAAGTCGTTTCCCTACATCTTGATCCGCGCCGACCATGAGTGGCCGCAACTCACCAAGCATCGCGGCGCCCGGGATCGCAAGGGACAATATTTCGGCCCCTTTGCCGCCGCGAGCGCGGTCAACCGCACACTCACTGCATTGCAGCGTGCGTTCCTGCTGCGTTCCTGTTCCGACGGCGTGTTTCACAACCGCACGCGGCCTTGTCTCCTGCACCAGATCAAACGCTGCAGCGCGCCCTGCGTCGGGCGGATCGAGCGTGCGGCCTATGACGAACTGGTCGAAGAAGCCCGCGGCTTTCTGTCGGGCAAGAGCCAGGCCGTGCAGCAAGAGCTGTCCCGCCGCATGGACGAGGCGAGTGCCGACCTGGCCTTCGAGACGGCGGCACTCTACCGCGACCGCATCCGGGCGCTGGCCCAGATCCAGGCGCGCCAGGACATCAACATCCGGGGCTTGGGCGATGCCGACGTGATCGCTGCTTACCGCGACAGTGGCGTGACCTGTGTCGAGGTTTTCTTCTTCCGGGCCGGGCAGAATTATGGCAACCGGCCCTATTTCCCGAACCATGTCGGCCACTTGCCCATGGACGAAGTGCTGGGTGCGTTCATCGGCCAGTTCTACAGCGACAAGCCGCCGCCGCCGCTGGTGCTGGTCGGCGAGGCGGTGCCGGAGTCGGCACTTCTGGAAGCAGCGCTCGCCATCCGGGCGGGCGGGCGAGTGCGCATCGAGGCGCCGCAACGCGGCCCCAAGCGCAAGCTGATCGAGCACGCGGAGCTCAATGCGCGCGAGGCGGCCGGCCGGCGGCTCTCGGAAAGTGCAACACAGCGCCGCCTCCTCGACGGCCTGGCCCCGATCTTCGGCTTGGCCGAACCGCCCAAGCGCATCGAGGTCTATGACAACAGCCATGTTAGCGGCACCAACCCGGTTGGCGCCATGATCGTCGCCGGGCCGGAAGGGTTCGTGAAGGGCGCTTACCGGAAGTTCAACATTCGCGGCGCCGACGTCCGGCCGGGCGACGATTACGCCATGCTGCGCGAGGTGCTTACCCGGCGTTTTTCACGCGCCTTGGCGGAAGACCCGGATCGCCGCTCCGGCAACTGGCCCGATCTCGTGCTGATTGATGGCGGCGCCGGTCAACTCTCCGGCGCCGTGGCGGTGCTGGCCGAGCTCGGTATCGCCGGCTTGCCGCTCGCCGCGATCGCCAAGGGACCCGACCGCGACGCCGGTCGCGAGCGCTTCTTCTTGCCTGATCGCTCGCCATTCAGTCTGCCCGACGGCGATCCCGTGTTTTATTTCCTGCAACGGCTGCGCGACGAGGCGCATCGCTTTGCGATCGGCAGCCACCGGGCGCGCCGCTCCAAGGCCATCGGCCAATCGATCCTCGACCGGATCCAGGGTGTCGGCGCGCTCCGGAAACGGGCCTTGCTGCACCATTTCGGCTCGGCTCGGGCCGTGGCCGCGGCCGGTCTCGCCGACCTGGAGACGGTCCCCGGAATCAACAAGGGTGTGGCGAAAAAGGTTTATGACCACTTCCATGGGGCCGGCTAAGATGGCTCCCGAACCGCACCCGGTCGCCAAAGGAACATGCTGACCAGCTTGCCCAACTTGCTGACCTTGTCTCGGATCGGGGTGATCCCGTTGTTCGCCGCCCTGATCTATGTCGAAGGCGACGCGTTTCGTTGGATTGCCTGCGTGCTGTTCTCGGCGGCGGGCTTCACCGACCTCCTGGACGGCTATGTCGCGCGCTTGCGCTCGCAGCAGACGTCGTTCGGCCGGTTTCTCGACCCGGTCGCGGACAAGCTCTTGGTCGCGACCGCGCTCTTCATGCTGGTGGCGGCGCGCCATATCGAGGGCTGGGTGTTGCTGCCGGCCCTGATCATTCTGGTGCGCGAGATCCTGGTGTCGGGCCTCAGGGAATATCTGGCGGAGCTTCGGGTTGGCTTGCCAGTCAGCCGCCTCGCCAAGTGGAAGACCGCCATCCAGATGGTTGCCATCGGCGTCCTGATCGTCGGCGACTCGGGGCCCGCCATCATCCCGGTTCGTTTGATCGGCGAATTGGGGCTTTGGACCGCGGCGGTGCTGACCCTGGTCACGGGCTATGACTATGTGCGCGCCAGCATGCGCCATATGGGCCCGGCGGGTAAGTTGCGCCGCCGGCGCCGCGGCGGCCTCGGGCGCGGCGCCCAGGCGCTGATGCGATCACGACCCCTCGGCAATCCGCCGGGTTGAGCGAGCATGCCGCCTGTCGACCACGACATGGGCAGGGTCGCGGGCGGCAAGGTCGCGGGCGGCAAGGTCATGGGCATCGTTGGTTGGAGCGGAAGCGGCAAGACGAATCTGATCGTCCGTCTGCTGCCGCACCTCGCGGGCCGGGGTCTGGTGGTCTCGACGATAAAACACGCGCACCATGATTTCGACGTCGATCAGCCCGGGAAGGACAGTTATGAACATCGGCTGGCGGGCGCCGGCGAAGTTCTGATCGCATCGGCCCATCGCTGGGCGCTGATGCACGAGCATCGCGGCCAACCGGAGCCCTCGATCGCAGCCTTGATGGCGCATATGTCGCCGGTCGACCTGGTGCTGGTCGAAGGCTTCAAACGCGAGCGGCACCCGAAGATCGAGGTGCGGCGGAGTGGTGTGATCCACGCGCCGCTCTGGCCCGATCATAGCAGCGTCGTTGCCATCGCCGCCGACGCTGCCATGGCGGCGAGCGAAGGCCCGGCGCCCGACCGGCCGCTCTTCGACCTCGACGACACAGCCGCGATTGCAACCTTCATTATCGGCCATCTCCAGCTCCGGGCGGCACCATGACCGGCGTTGGCCAGGACTGCTTCGCCGTCGGCGAGCGCCTGCTCCGAGCGGCGGAAGCGCTCGATCGGATTACCGATATGGTCGAGGCTTGTGTCGGGAGCAAGCCGGTACCGATCAGGGCGGCGGCGGGCCGCATCCTCGCCGAGGATGTCACCGCCGCGTGCAGGGTGCCGCCCCATGACAATGCGGCGGTCGACGGCTACGCGCTCCGCCTGGCAGACATGGCCCAGAGCGGCGGCTGCCTCACCCTCTGGCGCCAGGTCGCGGCGGGCCATCCGGTGGGGGAGCCTTTGCCGCCGGGCATGGCCGCGCGCATTTTCACGGGCGCGCCGATTCCGGCCGGCGCCGATCTGGTTGTGCCCCAGGAGGCTTGCCGTGTCGACGGCGATCGGGTCTGGCTTCCGCCGGACCTCCGGGCGGGTCGGCATGTCCGCCGGGCAGGCGAGGATGTGGCCCCGGGCCGCGTGGTGTTGCGTGCGGGCACCCGGCTCCGTCCGCAAGACCTGGGTCTCGCCGCCGCCATTGGATGCGCCAGCCTGATGGTCAGAACGCCGCTTCGGGTGGCGATCTTCTCCACGGGTGACGAGCTCCGCGATGCCGGGATGCCGTTGCCGCCCGGCTGCATCTACGATTCGAACCGGGTGGCACTCGGGGCCCTGCTCGCCGGCCTTGGTGCCCAAGTCGACGATCTGGGCATCCTGCCGGACCAACCCCAGGCGGTTCGCCACGGCCTCGGCACCGCCGCCAGCGGCCATGACCTCATCGTGACCTCGGGCGGCATGTCGGTCGGTGAGGCGGACCATCTGAAGGCGGCCGTGGCGGCACTTGGCCAGCTGCATATCTGGCGCCTCGCCATCAAGCCGGGCAAGCCCGTCGCCCTCGGCCAGGTTGCAGGCGTGCCGTTCGTCGGCCTCCCCGGTAATCCAGTCGCCATGATGGTGACGTTTCTCGCCATCGCCCGGCCTTTGGTGCTGCGCCTTTCGGGGGCGCGGCCCGCGCCCATCCACCGCTTTCCCGTGACGGCGGCCTTTCATCACCATAAGCGCGCGGGTTTGCGCGAATGGCTGCGCGTCGAACTTGTCCAAGATAGGGTGGGCGGGCTGACGGCCGTCAAATTTCCCCATGAAGGTGCTGGCGTCCTCTCGTCAATGGTCGCGGCCGACGGGCTCGTGGAGCTTGGCGAGGATGTGGAGGATGTGCGGGCGGGTACCACGGTCGACTTCCTGCCGTTCGCTGGGCTCGCGTGAGGCCGGCGCCCCCTGTAGACTGTGGCCATGCAAGACACTGCCGTGACGGTGCTCTATTTCGCCTGGCTCAAGGCGCGGACCGGAATTGCCCAAGAGACCGTAGCGCCACCGCCGGCGATCGTCACCGTCGGCGCCCTGATCGAATGGCTGAAAGGTCGGAGCCCGGGTCACGCCCACGCATTGGCCGATGTGGCCACCGTGCGGGTGGCCGTCAACCAAGAATATGTTCGCCTCGATCATCCGGTGCGGCCCGGCGACGAGGTCGCCCTGTTTCCGCCGGTAACGGGAGGATGAGTCTGTGATCCGGGTGCAGGCCGAGGATTTCGATGTCGGCGCCGAGATCGAGCGCCTGACGGCGGGAAATATTCGCGTCGGCGGCGTGGCCAGCTTTATCGGCCTGGTGCGCGCCATGCGCCCGGAAGAGGGCGGGCCGGATGGCGGCGGCGGGCTCAAGGCCATGACCCTCGAACATTATCCCGGCATGACCGAACGCGAACTCGCGCGCATCGAGGCGGAAGCACGCGGGCGTTGGCCGCTCGAGGACGTGCTCGTCATCCACCGTTACGGTCGCCTCGAGCCGGGCGAGCGGATCGTGCTGGTGGTCACTCTGTCCGCTCACCGTCAGGCGGCGTTCGAGAGTTGCGCCTTCCTGATGGATTGGCTGAAGACCAAGGCGCCGTTCTGGAAGGCGGAAGAGACCGCGTCCGGCACCAGCTGGGTCGACGCGCGCGCCACCGACACGCGCGCCGCCGAGCGCTGGGAAACCTCCGGCGGCAACAGGGCGGCGGAGTAGCGCCGCCGCCCGCTCCTACCGCTTACGGCGTCGGCTGGCCGCGCACGAGACGGCCGGGGAGCGCCCCGGTCGCCTCACCATTGCGGTATGTCACCTGGCCCGAGACGATGGTGGCGACATAGCCATGGGCGCGCTGCAACAGGCGCCTGCCGCCCGCCGGCAGGTCATAGGCGACATGCGGCGCGTCGTAACCGATGCGGTCATAGTCGATCAGATTGACGTCCGCCTTCTTGCCCACCGCCAGCACGCCACGGTCGCCAAGACCGGCGGCGCCGGCGGGGTCCGAGGTCAGCCGGCGAACCAGCTCGCCAATGTCGAAGCGCCGGCGCTCTTTGCCCCAATAGTTCAGCAGCCAAGTCTGGAAGCCGGCATCGAGGATGAAGCCCACATGGGCGCCGCCATCGCCGAGGCCCATGATGGTATTGCGGTCGGCAAGCTGGGTTTCCGAGATCGAGAGGTCGAAGCGGCCGTAATTGACGATCGGCGCGTAGATGAAGCCGTGCCCCTCGTTCTCCAGCATGATGTCATAGGCGACTTCCTGGGGTGTGTGGCCTTCGCGGCCGGCGATGGCGGAAATCGCGTCCTCGCGCTTCGGTGTGTAGTTGGGCGGATGGCCGAAGCGGAACATCTGGTCGTAGGACATGCGGTGGAACAGCGGGAAGGTGCTGAACTCCTTCGGGTCGTCGGCCAGCAATTGGCGGCGGAACTCGGGATCGCGCATGCGCTGCACGCGGTCCGCAATCGACAGCTTGGCGATCGTGCAATAGGAGCGCGTGCCGGAGAACGGGTTCTGGCTGCCTTCGAGGCCGAGCAAGAGGCCGATGGCGCGCGGCGCGATGACCGGGCGGATCGACGTTCCGGCGCGGATCGCATCGTCGGCATAGCGGAGCAGGTCGGGCCAGCTCTCCGGGCCGTTGTTGCGCTGGGCCAAGGTAAAGACGGCGTTGCGGCCGGACGCCTCCACGACCCGGCGCAGCATGGCAAACTCGCTTTCCGGGTCGGGCTGGGTCCATTCCGAGACGACTTCGAGGAAGCCGGCGCCGGCGTCGCCGAGGCCCTGGGCGAGGCCGGTCAGCTCCGCTTCGAGGGCACGCAGTGTCGGCGTGTATTCGCCGGTCAGGCTCTTGTGGCTCGTGGTGCGCGAGGTCGAGACCCCGAAGGCGCCGGCCGCGACCGCCTCTGCCGTGATGCGGCGCATTACGGCGATGTCGCCCTGGTTGGCGGGTTCCAGCTTGATCGCCCGCTCGCCCATGACATAGACGCGCACCGCCGCATGCGGCAGCAGCGCGCAGACGTCGATGTCACGCTGGCGGCGTTCCAGCGCGTCGAGATATTCGCTGAAGCTTTCCCATTCCCATTGCAGGCCCTCATGCATGACGGCGCCGGGAATGTCCTCCACACCCTCCATGAGTTCGACCAGCTTTTCCCGGTCCTCCGGCTTGCAGGGCGCGAAGCCGACGCCGCAATTGCCCATCACCGCCGTGGTCACACCATGCCAGGCGGAGGGCGCCATGTGGGTGTCCCAGATCGCCTGGCCGTCATAGTGAGTATGAATGTCGACGAAGCCCGGCGTCACCAGCAAGCCCTTGGCGTCGATCTCCTCGGCGCCCGAGGCGGCGATCTTGCCGATAGCGGCGATGCGGCCGCCGGCAATGGCGACATCGGCTGCCATCGGCTGGGCGCCGGTGCCGTCCACCACATTGCCACCGCGAATTACCAGGTCCACTTTGCTGGCCATGTTCGTTCTCCTTGTTGGCCGTCGAAATGCCGGCCTGTGGGTCGGTTGTCAGGCCGATTTGCCGGCCGGCGCCCGGCGTACCAGGGCGTCATAGTCTTTCATCAAGGTCTGGGTGATTTGGCCGACCGAAAACCGGTGGTTGTCGATGGCCGAAACCGGCGTCACCTCGGCGGCGGTGCCGGCGAGGAACACTTCCTGGGTGCGGGCCAATTCCTCGGGCCCGATATGGCGCTCGACCACTTGCATCTGGTGCTTCTCGGCGAGACCCATCACCGTGCGCCGCGTGATGCCGTTGAGGAAACAGTCGGGGGTGGGCGTATGCAGGACGCCGTCCTGCACCAGGAAAATATTAGCGCCGGTCGCCTCGGAGATCAACCCCCGCCAGTCGAGCATCAGCGCGTCGGCATAGCCGGCGGCCTCGGCGTCATGCTTGTTCATGGTGCAGATCATGTAGAGGCCGGTGGCCTTGGCTTGGGTGGGCGCGGTCGCGGGGTCGGGCCGCCGCCACTTGCCGGTCACCATGGCGATGCCCTTCATGCGGGCCTCAGGGGCGAAATAGGCCGGCCACTCCCAGGATGCGATGGCGACATGGATCTTGGTTTGTTGCGCCGACACACCCATCATCTCGCTGCCGCGCCAGGCGATCGGGCGGATATAGGCGTCGTTGAAGCCATTGGCGGCCACGACCTCGTTTTTGGCGCGGTCGATTTCTTCAACCGTGAAGGGAATTTCATAACCCAATATACGCGCTGAGTTGAACAGCCGCTCGGTATGGTCGCGGCCTCGGAACAGGCGGCCGTTATAGACCCGCTCGCCCTCGAAGACGCAGCTCGCATAGTGAAGGCCATGGCTGAGGACGTGCAGCGTGGCCTCGCGCCACGGGATGAGGCGGCCGTCGAACCAGATGGTGCCATCGCGATCGTCGAAGGGGAGTAAGCTCATCGCCTGTCTTTCCATTGCCGGCGCCCGGCCGCCGGAACACCGCGCGGCAAGTCGCAAAGGCGGATAGGATATGTCGGTCGCGACCGGCGAAGCAACCATTTGAGCGGCGGTACGTTACGGCGGGGTCATGAGCGAGGCGGCGCCCCATATCCTGGTGGTCGATGACGACACGCGGCTCCGCGGGCTGTTGCGCCGCTATCTCTCTGACAATGGCTTCCGCGTCAGCACGGCCGAAGACGCGGCCCAGGCGCGCGATCGGATGCGCGGCATGGCCTTCGACCTGATGGTGCTCGACCGGATGATGCCGGGTGAAGGCGGGCTGGCCCTCGCCGAAGCCCTCAACCGCGCCGGCCAGGCCATCCCGATCCTGATGCTGACCGCCATGGGCGAGGTGGAGGATCGTATTCAGGGTCTCGAGGCGGGTGCCGAGGATTATCTCGTCAAGCCCTTCGAGCCGCGCGAGCTCTTGCTGCGCATCCAGGCGATACTGCGCCGCCATTCGGGAGGCGCGCGCGCGGCGGCGGCGGCGCCCGAGGCGGCGGCGCTCCGGTTCGGCCGGCTGACCTTCGACCGGGCGCACGGCGAACTCAGTGACGGGGCGGGGCCGGTTCGGCTGACCTCGGCCGAGGCGGGACTGCTCGGCGCGCTGGCCGGGGACGTGGGCACGGTGATGTCGCGCGACATGCTCGGGCAAGTCTCCGGCGCCGGCGGCAATGCGCGCACCATCGACGTGCAAGTGACGCGGCTTCGGCGCAAGATCGAGCCGGACCCCAAATTTCCCCGCTACCTCCAGACCGTGCGGGGCCGCGGCTACGTCCTGAAGCCGGACTGATTGGCGATGCGTGCCTCGACCATCAAGCGCGTGCTGCCGCGCACCTTGTTCGGCCGCGCCCTCTTGATCATCGTCATGCCGCTCATCCTCCTCCAGATCGTCACCACCTGGATCTTCTATGACCGGCACTGGGACGTGATGTCGCGGCGCCTCTCGCATGGGGTTGCCGGCGACGTGGCGATGGTGATCGACATTCTGGCGGCGCATCCGAGCGAGGCGGCCCACCAGACGACGCTGCGCCTGGCGGCGAAGTCCATGGACCTCTATGCCAATCTGCACGTCGGTGCCACGCTCGACGGCGACAGCGCCGAGCGCGAGCCCGGCAGCATGTTGTCACGCACACTCGCGCGGGCGCTCGACGAGCGCGTTCGGCGGCCTTATGTGCTCACCGTCGGTGCCCATCCGCGCAACCTCACCATCAAGGTCCAGCTCGCCGAGGGTGTGCTCGAGGTCATCGTATCGCGCGAACGGCTGTTCAGCTCGACTACTTATATTTTCGTGATGTGGATGGTGGGCTCGTCGCTGGTGCTATTCGCGGTGGCGAGCCTCTTCATGCGCAACCAGATTCGCCCGCTTCGGCGCCTCGCCGCCGCCGTCGACGCCTTCGGCAAGGGGCGCGATACGGGCGATTTCAAGCCGGTGGGTGCGACCGAAGTGCGGCTTGCCGCGATTGCCTTCGAGCGCATGCGGGCGCGCATCGGCCGCCAAATCCAGCAGCGCACCGACATGCTCTCGGGCGTCTCGCACGATTTGCGCACGCCCCTGACGCGCATGAAGCTGCAACTGGCGCTCTTGGACGAGACGCCGGATATGGCCGACCTCAAGACCGACGTCGACGAGATGGAGCGCATGCTGGATGGCTACCTCGCCTTTGCGCGCGGCGAAGGCGGCGAGCAGCCGGAGCCGACCGATCTCGGCCGGCTGCTTGATGAGGTGGTGGCGGGCGCCCGGCGCCAGGGTGCCGATGTGGGCCTCGAACAGGACGCGCGGCTCGAACTGCCGCTCCGTGCCAACGCCGTCAAGCGTTGCCTCGACAATCTGGTGGCCAATGCCGCGCGCTATGGTCGCCATGTCCGGGTGGCGGCCCACCGCAACGGCCAGGCGATCGACATCGTGATCGACGATGATGGGCCCGGCATCCCGCCAGCGCGCCGGGCCGATGTGTTTCGGCCGTTCTTTCGCCTGGAGAACTCGCGCAACCCGGCGACCGGCGGCGTCGGCCTGGGGCTCTCCATCGCCCGCGACGTGGTGGCGAGCCATGGCGGCGAGATCGGCCTGCACGATTCGCCGCTCGGCGGCCTCAGGGTGCGGGTGCGCCTGCCGCTGTAGGGCACTTTCACCTTATACCAGGCTCGATGATCGAAACCGATCATCGAGACGCCCTCAAACGCCGGGCGCGCGCTCCGCACGCTTGGCTTCCGCCGCACCGGCGGCGCGGCGCGGTCGCGCCGGCCAACTCTCGATGAGTCGAACTCATCGAGAGTTGGTATTAACCATAATCATTCGCCGCGCTCGTCTCGCTCCCGCCTTCGCGGAGCCCGCTTCCAACCTCCGCGGCTGCAACGCGGCTGGTGGCTCAAGCGACCGCTTTGGCTCGACCCGCGTTCTCCGCGATAGCGGTAACGAGGCGCGGCACCACCGGCTCGGGGAGGTCATGGGCCATGCCGTCGATCACCAGGAGCCCCGCGCCGCGGATGCTGTTGCGCACATCCTCGCCGCAGCCCAACGGCACCAACGGGTCTTCGCGGCCATGAATGACGAGGGTCGGCGCCCGGATGCTGGCGAGATGGGCGACGCGGCTGTCGCTCGAGGCGATACTCGCCACCAAATGGCGGCCATGGCCCATGGGATAATAGGCGCGGTCATAGAGCCGGCCGGCGCGGGCGCCGATCTCGGCAGCGGTTTCGGGAAAGCCGGGGCTGCCATTGACGCTCGCCGTATTCAGCGCCTCGGCGATGAATTCCTCGCGCGTCAAGTTGGGCTTCCTCGGCGCGTTCAGCCAGGCATTGGCCGCCTCGCTCGGGCGCGGCAGGCCGCGCCTGCCGGAGGTCGCCATGATCGAGACGAGGGAGAGCGTCTTGCTCGCATGGCGGAAGGCGAAGATCTGGGCAATCGCGCCGCCGTTGGAACTCCCCACCACATGGGCGGCCGGAATGGCGAGTGCCTGAAGCAAGCCGGCCGCGTCGTCGGCCATGTCCTCAAGGGCATAGGCGGCGGCGACGGGCAGCTTGGCACGCGCCGCCTTGAATGCCGCCTCGATGTCGGCGGGCCCCGCCGCCTCGATCTTGGTCGAGAGCCCGCAATCGCGATTGTCGAACCGGAGCACCCTAAAGCCCCGCGCCATGAGGCCGTCGATGAGGCTGGCGGGCCAGCTCACCAATTGGGCGCCGAGCCCGTTGACAAGCATGATCGCGGGCGCCCCGGCCGCGCCCGTGATTTCGTGCTCGATCTCGATGCCGTTCGCGTGCGCGCGCGCCAAGGCTTCCCCCGATCAAGCGGCGGCGCTTGGCCGCGCCTTCACCCGCGCATGCCAGGCCAGGATGTTCTTGTGTTCGGGATCGATGGGCTGGCCGACGCCCGCGAAGAAGTCGACGAAGCTGAACAGCAGGATGTCGGCCATGGTGAAGCGCTCGCCGGCGACGAAATTCCTGGCCGTCATCAGCTTGTCGAGCCAAGCCAGATTGCGCTGGGCCGTCGCCTTCAGATCGTCGGCCGCTTGGGGGATACAGTGGATGCGGTCCTTGAACATCTTCAGGCCCTCGCCGAAACGAAAGCCGTTGGCCATGGGCTCGACAATGTTGAGATCGATGCGCCGGGTCCACATGCGCGTCTCAGCCTTCTCTTCGGCATTGCGGCCAACGAGCGGCGGATTGGGGTGCTTATCCTCGATATATTCGCAGATCGCCGTGATCTCGCTGAGGATGCTGCCATTGTCGAGCTCGAGCGCCGGGCATTGGCCGGCCGGGTTCTTCTTGAGATAGGCTTCGCGCCGATTGTCGCCGCCGAGAATGTCCACATCCTCGCTCGGCAGCGTCACACCCTTCTCGGCCAAGAACATGCGCACCATCTTCGGGTTCGGGCCGATGGAATTGTAGAGCTTCATGATTGCCTCCGGGCTGACCTTTCCCCGAACAAACTATCCAGGGAGTATGTGCGGCGGTCAACACCCCGCCTACAGGCGCTCGCCCCGAACGAGGCGCGGCAGGTCGCCCACCATGCCCATGGCGTGGCGCATGAAGAAGCGCTTCAAGGGCGGCAGATGCTGGACGGCGGCGAGGCCAATGTCGCGGGCGAGGCGGATCGGCTCCACGTCATTCGAGAACAGGCGGTTGAGCAGGTCGGTGACGACCACCAGGGTGACATTGTCGAACCGGCGCCAACGCTGATAGCGCTCCAGGGTGAGGGCATCGCCCGGATCGAGGCCGAGGCGGCGGGCGTCCACCAACACCTCGGCCAAGGCCGCCACGTCGCGGAGGCCCATATTCAGCCCTTGGCCGGCGATCGGGTGGATGACATGGGCGGCGTCGCCGACCAGCGCCAGGCGCTGGTCGATATAGCGCTCGGCGTGCAGCACACCCACGGGATAGGACCAGCGCGGGCCGACGAGGGCCAAATCGCCGAGGAAATCGCCAAAGCGGTGGCCAAGCTCGGCCATGAAAGCCGCATCGTCGAGCGCCAGGAGGGCCGGCGCCAGATCGACCCGCTCGGTCCAGACGATGGACGAGCGGTGCTGGCCCTCGGGCCCATCGGTCATAGGCAGGATCGCGAAGGGGCCCGCCGGCAGAAACCGCTCATGCGCCACGCCGCCATGGGGCCGGACATGGGCCAAGGTGCAGACGATCGCCGTCTGGTCATAGCGCCACTCGCTGACGGTGATGCCGGCTGCATGGCGCAGGGCGGAGTTGCGGCCTTCGGCGGCGGCGATCACCGGCGCCACGATTCGCGTGCCATCGCCGAGCCGGGCCGCCACCCGGCGCGGTCCGCGCCAGATGCCCACGAGTTCGGCCGGCGCCATGAGGGTCAGGTCCGGCAGCGCCGCCGCGCGCGCCAGCAGCGCCCGGCGCAGCACGCGGTTCTCCACGATATGGCCGAAGGCGTCGGTGCCCACCTCGCGCCTGTCATAGTGCAAGAACAAGGGCGACGCCCCGTCCGAGACCCGGATATCGAGAATCGGCTCGGCTTCGCCCGCGAGATGCTCCCAGACGCCGATCGCCTGGAGAAGCCGGCCCGAGCCATGGGCAATTGCCGACGTCCGGCCATCGAAGCCCGTGCCGGTCATAGCGCCGGGAGCTTCGCGATCGACGACCGAGACTCTGAAACCGGCGTCCGCCAGCGCGACGGCGAGCGCCAAGCCGACCATGCCGGCCCCCACCACCAGCGTGTCGGCCGCGATCGTCTCGCTTTGCCCGGTCATGCGGACCACGTCATCGGTATCGGCCTTCGCGGACTACCCAGCCAGCAGGCCGGAGAGTAGCAGACCGAGCGCCGAAGCCCAGCCCACAGGAGCGCGAGGGGCTCGATCTGGCGCTGCACGCCTAACAGATCGTTTGACCGGCGTTTCCCGCCGATCCCGGAAGGGGCGCCGGTTCGGCGCCCTTTTCTTTGGGGACGGACTCAGCACTTTTCTGCAACAAGGGTTTAGGGTCGACCTGTAGCCGCCCAGAATACAATGGAAAAATCCATTGCGGGCCATGGCTGCTTAATGTTCTTCTATGGCTGGGACTAAAGGATGGCGGCCAGCATGGTCAATAACCGGATCGGCCAATTTCACGGCTCCGCGTTTAGCCGCCTCGCCGACTTGCTCGGACCGGTCAAGCCGCCGGCGGGATTGGCCGAGATCAACATGGGCATCGGCGAGCCGCAGCACGCGCAACCGGCCATGGTCGCCAAGATCCTGGCGGAGAATGCGGCGCTATGGAGCAAATATCCACCGGTCAACGCCACGCCCGCCTTCCGTACCGCCTGCGCCGGCTGGCTGACGCGGCGCTTCGGGCTACCGGCGGGCATGATCGACCCCGAACGGCACATTCTTTCGATCGCTGGCACCAAGGAGGCGCTGTTCATGGCCGGCCTCGTGGCGGTGCCCGAGACCAAGGGCCGCAAGCGCCCGGTTGTGCTGATGCCAGACCCGTTCTACCAAGTCTATGTGGGTGGCGCGGCGTTCGCGGGGGCCGAGCCCGTGTTCCTGCCGGCCACCGCCGAGACGGGGTTCCTGCCGGATTTCGCCAAGGTTCCGGCCGAGATTCTGGACCGGACGGCCCTCGCCTACCTCTGTTCGCCCGCCAACCCGCAAGGTGCCGTCGCCAGCCTGGACTATCTCCAGTCGCTGATCCGGCTGGCCCGGCGGCACGACTTTATCCTCGCCTTCGACGAGTGCTACACCGAACTCTATTACACCGCCGAGCCCTCGCCTGGCGGCCTCGAAGCCTGCGCACGCATGGGCGGCGACATGGCCAATGTGCTGACCTTCCATTCACTCTCGAAACGATCGAGCGTGCCGGGCCTGCGCTCCGGGTTCGTCGCGGGCCCCGCCGACCTGATCCAGGCCTTCCTCAAGGTGCGGACATTTGGCGGCGTGGCATCGCCATTGCCGCTGGTGGCGACCGCCACGGCGCTCTGGAACGACGACGCGCACGTTGCCGAGAACCGCGCCCTCTATAGGCGAAAATACGAGGTTGCTCAGCGCATTCTGGGCAATCGATTCGGCTTCTACCGGCCGGATGGCGGCTTCTATCTGTGGCTCGACGTGGGCGACGGCGAGGCGGCGGCGAAGCGACTCTGGGGCGAGGCCGCGATCCGCGTGCTCCCCGGCGGCTATCTCGGCATCGACGGTCCCGATGGCGGCAACCCGGGCCGTCAATATATCCGCGCCGCCCTCGTTCACGACGTCGACACCGTGAGCGAGGCGTTGCAGCGGATCAGCCAGGTGCTGTGAGAATGGCGCGCGGCTCGGCACCGACTGGCAAGTTCAATTTCCTGCCGCCGGCCGCGCGCGAGTTTCTGCGCCTGCGCGCCCTTGAGACGGCGGGCACCGGGCTCTTGGCCGTGGCCGTCGCGGCGGCGGTGGCATTGGCCAGCTACTCGCCGGACGACCCCTCGCCAAACCTGGCGACCGGCCGGCCGGTTGAAAATCTGCTCGGCGCCCCGGGTGCCGCCATGGCCGACATTCTGTTGCGGACCCTTGGCCTCGCCGCGACCGGCCTCATCGGCACGCTCGCCGCCTGGGGATGGCAGAGCATGACCCACCACCCGCCACGCCGGCTTGCCTGGTCGATCTCACTGTTGCCGTTTGCCCTCATCTTGCTTGCGGCTGGGCTTGCCGGCCTCGAGGCACCCGGGACCTGGTTACCGCGCGAGGGCCTCGGCGGCGTCCTTGGCATGCTACTGCTCGCCAAACTCACCCAGCTCGCGGCACTCGCCGAGATCCCCGCTGCCGCAAGCGCGCTCGCGGCCGCCCTTACCGGTATTGTCCTGCTCGCCTGCGCCGCCGGCTTTCGGCCACAACGAATGGGCCGGTTCCTCTCCGACATGGCGGCAATCGGCCGATTCTGCTGGCGGGCAGGGGCTTGGACAGCCCGCCTGATACGCCGCGCCGGGTCGGCGCGGCCGGAACGCCATGGGCCGGGTCTCACCCGGTTCGAGCCGCATTTGGAGAGCGCGGTGGAGACGGATTTCGCCGCGCGCCTGGCGCGGGAACCGGAGCCGGGCGACCTGGTGGCGCCGCGCGCCGAGCGGCGGTCCCCCCGCCCCGCCACGCAAGGCAAGCTCGACTTCGCGCGTCAGGGCGTGTTCCGCCTGCCGCCAGTCGATTTCCTCACCATGAACCGGAGGGCCAACCAGGGCGAAACAGTCGACGAGGCGGCACTCGCCCAGAATGCCCGGTTGCTCGAGAGCGTGCTCGACGATTTCGGCGTGCGCGGAGAGATCGTCAAGGTTCGTCCGGGGCCCGTGGTGACGCTCTATGAACTGGAGCCGGCGCCGGGCACGAAGTCGTCGCGCGTCGTCGGCCTTGCCGACGACATTGCCCGCTATATGAGTGCCGTCTCGGTGCGCATTGCCGTGGTGCCCGGACGCAACGTGATTGGCATCGAGCTGCCCAACGCCAGGCGCGAAACGGTCTATCTGCGCGAATTGTTGACCGCCGACGCTTACGGCTCGAGCACCCAGCGCCTGGCGCTGGTGCTGGGCAAGGACATCGGCGGCGCCCCGGTGATCGCCGATCTCGAGCGTATGCCCCATCTCCTCATCGCCGGTACCACGGGCTCCGGCAAATCGGTCGCCATCAACACGATGATCCTCTCATTCCTCTATCGCCTGACGCCCGAGCAATGCCGCTTCATCATGGTCGACCCGAAGATGCTGGAGCTGTCGGTCTATGACGGCATCCCGCACCTTCTGGCGCCGGTCGTCACCGACCCTCGCAAGGCGATCGTCGCGCTGAAATGGGTGGTGCGCGAGATGGAGAACCGCTATCGCGCCATGTCGACCCTGGGCGTGCGCAACATCGCCGGCTACAACACCCGCCTCGACGAGGCGGCGCGCAAAGGCGAAACCCTGCGTCGGCGCGTGCAAACCGGCTTCGACCCCGCGACCGGCGGCCCGCTGTTCGAAGAACAGCCCCTCGACATGACGCGGCTGCCCTACATCGTCGTCATTGTCGACGAGATGGCGGACCTGATGATGGTCGCCGGCAAGGACATCGAGGCCGCCATCCAGCGCCTGGCCCAGATGGCGCGGGCCGCCGGCATCCATCTGATCATGGCGACCCAGCGCCCGTCGGTCGACGTGATCACCGGCACGATCAAGGCGAATTTCCCGACCCGGGTGAGCTTCCAGGTCACCTCCAAGATCGACAGCCGTACCATCCTCGGCGAAGGCGGCGCCGAGCAGCTCCTAGGCCAAGGCGACATGTTGTACATGGCGGGCGGCGGACGCATCACCCGCGTCCATGGTCCGTTCGTCAGTGAAGCCGAAGTCGAGAGCGTCGTCACCTGGCTGAAGCGTCAGGGCCAGCCCGACTATCTCGATGCCGTGACCGAGGAATTGGACGAGGGCGACGCCTTGCACGGCCCGGCCGGCGGCGATGGCGGCGACGAGCTCTATGATCAGGCCGTGGCCTTGGTGGCGCGCGAAGGCAAGGCGACGACCAGCTTCATTCAGCGCCACTTCCAGATCGGCTACAATCGAGCGGCGCGGATTATCGAGCGCATGGAAGCCGAGGGCGTGGTGGGGGGCGCCAACCATGTTGGCAAGCGCGAGGTCCTGATCGGCCAGCACGGCGGCTAGCGAGATAGCGATGGTGAGCGCCGATATCACCCGCCGGCTGTTGTTGGCGAGCTTGGCCGCCGTCACGACCGGCTTGGCCGCGGCCATGGTGTTAGCCGCTCCGCCACGTCCCTTGTCCGGCGACGACCAGGCGACAGTCCGGCGCATCGAGGCCTATCTGAACTCCATCACGACGCTCGCGGGCCGGTTCCTGCAGACGAGTTCGGACGGCGGAGAAGCGAGCGGCCGCTTCTATATGTGGCGACCGGGCCGGCTCCGCTTCGACTATGACCCGCCGGTGCCCTATCTGATTGTCGCGACCGGCGATCTGGTGATCCATTACGACCGCGAGCTGAAAACCGCATCGCATATCTACCAGGAGGCCACGCCGGCCGCCTTCCTGTTGAAGTCCGAAATCCGCTTCGAGCGGGGCTTGCGTGTAACCGATCTGGCCCGCCGCCCGGGTGTCCTCCAGCTCACCTTCGTGCAAGCCAAGGAACCGGAAGCCGGCAGTGTGACCTTGGTTCTAGGAGACAACCCGCTCGCGCTCCGCCAGTGGGTGGTCGTCGATCCCCAAGGGGTCGAGACACGAGTCAGCCTGCTCGACTATCAAGTGGGTGGCCGGCTAGACCCCAAGTTGTTCGAATTCAACGAACCGACCTGGCTCGACGAGCAGCGCAAGCGCGGGAATTGAGATGCCGCGCCGCCCGTGTTCATGGCGAGAGCACCTCAATTCCCCATGCTCGACCGCAACTTCTCGGCGTCGGCGCGCTGCGTCTCGGTGAGGGATTTCGACTGGAGAACCCGATCGAGCACCGCGAGCGCCTCCTGCCGGTCGCCCTGTTCCTTGAGGGCCATGGCGTAGTGGGTATGGATCTCGGGATTACCCGAGTTCGATGCGGCAACCTTGAAGAGTCTCAGCGCCTCGCGCACCTTGCCCGCCCGCATCAACAGATAGCCATAAGTATCCTGGATCTCCGGGCTGCTCGGTGCGAGCGTAAGCGCCCGGCGCGCATAGGCCAACGCGCTGTCCCGGTCGCTATCGCGCTTCAGCCAGGCAACATTGTTGAGGACCGCGGGATTGCGCGGCTCTTTGGCCAATACCACCTCGAACTCCCCGATGGCGGCGGAAATGTCGTTCTGCGCCAACAACTGGTTCGCCATGAGGACCCGGACCGCGTTGTCATCCGGCCGTTTTTGGAGCCACGCCGTGGCGCCGGCCACGGCACCGGCCGGATCGCCCGCCGCGATGCGAAACGAGAACTGGTTCAACACCGGCACCGGCACCGGCACCGGCACCGGGTTCAGGCGGATGGCGGCCTCTAGCGTCTCCAACGCCGCTGGAAGCTGGTCGGTTCTGGCTTCCAAGTAAGCCTTGAGGACGGCCGACGACACGGGATCCGCCGGCAACCGCTTCAGCAGCGCACGAGCTTCCTCGACGTTCTTCTCGACCAGATGGATGTCGATGAGCCTGAGTGCGGCGTTGCGATGGTCCGGTTTGATCTTCAATATTTCATTGAGCTGCTTGCGGGCCTCGCCATAATCCTTGTCGGCCGCCAGGTACGTGGCAAACGTCAAGCGCACGGCGTCGTTGGTCGGCGCCAACGCAATGGCCTTGCGGAACGCGGCCTTGGCTTCGACTTTCTCACCGAGCTCGAACAAGGCACTGGCGCCACGCGCCAAAACGGGCGCATCGTCCTTCGCCTTCCCGATCATTGCGCGCGCCGACTCGAGGGCGCCCGGCCGCTCGGGCAAGCGGAATTGCGCGATCAGGATACGGTCGAGGAGCCCCAAATTGTCCGGTTGTTGCCGGAGGCGATCCCGCAAAAGCGACTCCGCCTCGCCGACCTGACCCGCGTTAGCCAAGGCGTCCGTAAACTGCACGACGAGGGAAAGCGGCGTGGCCGCCCGGCTGGCCGCCGCCCGCACCCGGGTCGTCGCGGCATCGGTATTGCCGTCGATCAGGTCCTGGAAAATCAATCTGACAAGGGCGGGTGTGAAATCCGGCGCGCTCTTCAGTGCATGCTCGTAATGCGCCCGGCCCGCCTGGGAATCTCCGAGAATGATCTCGATGCGCGCCGCGAGCGCGCGCAGGATCGGGTTGTCCGGGTGAGTTTGCAGCGGCTCCTGAAGAATGGTTTTCGCCTCCGCCGCCTCGCCCAGCGCCATATGGTCGTTCGCGAGCAGGATCGCCTTCGACAGACCGTCGCCGGGCACAATGTCACTGGCGCCGAGTGCCGCCATATCGGCCGCCGAAGCCTGGCCGAGGAGTGCCAGCGCGGCCCGCGCCTGGCGCGCGGCGGCGTCGGAGCCATCTTTTTGCAGCGCCGTCACGCGCTCGAGCGTCGCGGCGGCCTTCTCGTGGGCGCCGGAACGCAATTGCGCGCTCGCCAGCAAGCGCAGCGCGCCCACATCGTCCGGCTTGCGCTTCAGGAACGTCTCCGTGACTTCGATCGCGGCCTGATTGTTGTCGCGCCGCATATGAACGATCGCCAGCATTGTCGGGCCACGCGAGTCGTCGGGCTCGGCGGCGGAATAGCGCGCGAACGCGCGTTCCGCGACCGCCACCTGACCCACCTGCAGCCTGACCAAGCCGGACAGCATGATGAACGGCGTCCACTCGCGTAGCTGGTCCTCGACCGATTGCAATGTCTTGTCGGCGTCGGTGAACTTCTTCTGGGAATATTGAATGGAAGCTAGTACCTCTGCACAGAGGTTTTGACCGGTTGGTCGTGTGCGGATCGTAGGGCCGGGAGGTGCTGGGCATCAACCAGGACAGTGATGCTGCGGGCGACGCCCGGCTGTCGTCGGATCAGGCCTTGGCGTTCGAGGGTGAGCACCATTTGGTGGACGGAAGGCGGGGTGACGCGGAA
>SHVR01000063.1 GCA_009694185.1 Alphaproteobacteria bacterium
CAATATCGTCGGCACATTCATCGCCGGCCAATCCGGCCGGTTCATCGAGAAACGTCGCGGCCTAAGCCTGATCTATTTCGGTCGCGCGATCCTGTTTCTTGGGTTCCTCTATTTGCCCCTCACACCCGCGACCGTCATTACGATTTGCGGGCTGCTCGGGCTTTTCTGGCTCTCCACCATTCCGCTGACGAGCGGCCTCGTCGCCACATTTTTCGGCACGACCTGGATGTCGATGCTGTTCGGGATCGTATTCCTCTCCCATCAGGTGGGATCGTTCATGGGTATCTGGCTCGGCGGCCGGCTCTATGACCTGACCAAGTCCTATGACGCCATGTGGTGGATCTCGATCGCGCTCGGCCTGCTGTCCGGCCTGTTGCACTGGCCAATCCAGGAAAGGCCGGTGGCCCGGCTAACGGCCGCCGCCAGGTGATCTCAGTGGCGCCGCTCGAGCAGGCGGCGAATGGCCTTGAGTTCATCCAACAGCGCGGCGAGCTCGTGCCGTTCGCCAGCCGCCTTCGCCACGGGTTCGTCGGTGCCGGCCTCGGCGCCACCGCCATCGCGCAACAATTTTTGCACGCCCTTGATGGTATAGCCCCGGTCATACAGCAGTTCGCGAATGCGCCGCAGCAGGTCGACATCCTCGGGCCGGTAATAGCGTCGCCCGCCGCCGCGTTTCATCGGCCGGATTTGCGAAAACTTCGTTTCCCAGAACCGCAGCACATGGGGCGGCACATCAAGCTCGATGGCCACCTCGCTGATGGTACGGAATGCCGTCGCCGACTTTCCCAAGCGGCGGAACAGGGGCAGCGCCCCATTATCCGTGATCATCGGCCGACGTCACTCCCCAGGGCGCGCGCCGGGGCGTTCACGTCGCGCCGCCGCGCGCCCCTGTCTCGCGGGATCCGGCCGCGCCGGCCTCCGGATGTTGGGGTTTGTTAATGTGTTCCTTCAGAACATGCGACGGCCTGAACACCAACACACGGCGCGGTAAAATAGGTACTTCGTCACCGGTCTTCGGGTTGCGTCCCATGCGCCGCCCTTTCTGACGCACGCTGAAGCTGCCGAACGAAGAGAGCTTGACGGGATCGCCGCGCACCAACGCGGCGGCGATTTCCGCCAACACGGATTCGACCAGCGAAGCCGACTCATTGCGCGACAAGCCAACCTCTTGATAGACCGACTCGCTCAGTTGGGCGCGGGTCACTGTCTTGCCAGCCATGGTGTTGCCCCCGAGTGCTTAGGGAAGAGATTAATAGCAGACTTGCTTCTCGGTCAATTCCAAAGGCTTGGCCGTTATCTCTCACAGCCGTCCGCGGTTCGGGCGCTTACCAGCGGGCCAAACAGGCACCCCAAGTGAAGCCGCCGCCCATGGCTTCCAGCAGAAGCAGCTGGCCCTGCCGGATGCGGCCGTCGCGCACCCCCTCCGCCAAGGCCAACGGCACCGATGCAGCCGATGTGTTGGCGTGGCGCGCGACCGTACTGATGACGCGCTCCGCCGGCAGCCCCAGCTTGCGGGCCGTACTATCCATGATGCGCTGGTTGGCCTGATGGGGCACCAGCCAGTCGATGGCGTCGGCGGTCAAGCCGTTGGCGGCCAGCGCCTCGCCGACAACGGCGGCCAGGTTGGTCACGGCATGGCGGAAGACCTCGCGCCCGACCATGCGCAGATGACCGACCGTCTGAGTCGAGGACGGACCGCCATCCACATAGAGCAAGTCTTCATAGCGGCCGTCGGAATGGAGATGGGTCGAGAGGATTCCGGCACCGCCGGGTTCGGCCGCCGTCGCGCGCAACACGACCGCCCCGGCGCCATCGCCGAACAGCACGCAGGTGCCCCGATCCGTCCAATCCAGAATTCGGGAAAAGGTCTCGGCGCCGATCACCAGCGCCGTCCTTGCCTGACCGACGCGCACGAAATTATCGGCGACCGCGAGCGCATAGATAAAGCCGGAGCAGACCGCCTGCACATCGAAGGCCGCCCCCCGCGTCATGCCGAGCTTGGCCTGAACCCGAGCGGCGGTGGCGGGAAATGTCCGATCCGGTGTCGCCGTCGCGAGCACGATCAGGTCGATGTCGCCGGCCGCCAGCCCGGCATGGCTAAGTGCCGCCCGCGCCGCCGCCGCCGCGAGGTCCGATGTGAACTCGCCCGCGGCCGCGATATGCCGTTGGTGGATGCCGGTCCGCTCGACGATCCAGGCATCGCTGGTGTCGAGGCTTTGCGCCAGTTCGGCGTTGGCGACGACGCGGTCCGGCAAATAGGCGCCGCAGCCGACGATATGCGACCTAAGCGCCATTCCCGTTCTCTAACTAACTGGTGGCCGATTTCGGATCGACCACCATGGCGCCATGGGCCAGGCGATCGAACTCCTCTCGCACATGCTCCATGAAGCCGTGCTGGACCATGTCCAGCGCAACGCCGATGGCGCTCGCGAAAGCCAGCGCGTCGGAGCCGCCATGGGCCTTCACCACCACGCCGTTGAGTCCGAGGAAGACCGCGCCGTTGTAGCGCCTGGGATCGACGCGGGCGCGCAGCTTGTCGAGCGCCGGGCGCGCCAGCAAATACCCGAGCCGCGAGAGCCAGGAACTGCGAAATGCATTGCGCAGGAAATCGCTATAGAGACGCGACGTGCCCTCGATGGTCTTCAACGCCACGTTACCGGTGAAGCCATCGGTCACGACCACGTCGACGACCCCGGCCGCGATGTCGTTACCCTCGATGAAGCCCGCATACTCGAACGGCGCTCCCTCGAGTGCGCGAAGCGCCGCATGGGCGCCGCGCACCACGTCATGCCCTTTGAGTTCCTCGGCGCCGACATTCAGCAAGCCCACGCGCGGGCGCGGTAGACCGAGGACCGCGCCGGCGAACAACGCGCCCATGAAGGCGAATTGGACGAGATTCTGGGCATCGCAATCTATGTTCGCGCCGAGGTCGAGCATCACGCACTCATTCTTCAGCGTCGGCATGGAGCCCGCCATGGCGGGCCGGGAGATACCGGCCGGCATCTTGAGCGTGAATTTGGCGATCGCCATCAACGCGCCGGTATTGCCTGCCGATACCACGCCGTCGGCGACGCCGGTATGCACCGCCTCGATCGCCTGCCACATGCTCGAGCCGCGCCCGGTGCGGAGCGCCGCCGAAGGCTTGGCGTCACCGGCGATATGGTTGGTCGTATGCACCAGGCTGACGGCGTCCTTCAGCCGCGGTAGCCGCTCCAGCACGGGGCCAATCTCGGCTTCGTCGCCAAACACCAGGAATCGAGCGTTTGGAAACCGCTCGCGGGCGCGGCTGGCGCCTTTCAAGACGATCTTCGGCGCGCCGTCGCCCCCCATGGCGTCGAGCGCAATGGTCAGGTCGCGGCTCAAGCGGCACGACCCCGCTGGGTAGAATCCGATCGGCTCACGCCGTCGCCTCGCTCACCTCGCGGCCGCGATAGGTGCCGCAGGCGGTGCAAATATGGTGCGGCCGCGTCGCCTCGCCGCAATTCGGGCACTCCACATAGCTCGCTGGTTTCAGCCGATGGTGCGAGCGGCGCATGTTTCGACGAGACTTGCTCGTCTTCTTCTTCGGCACTGCCATTGTAAAGGGCTTTCGCTGGGGTCGATTGAATCGGCTTTTTAGACGAAAAGCCGCCATACGGCAATATAGCGTGAAAATCGGCTCTGCATTTCCGCTTCGGGACTATTGCGCGGCGCCGGCGCCGCCATTACCCTGACGGGCAAGCCCCGCGAAGAACCGGGCACGTTCCGGTGACAATCGGGCCTCCGCAAGGTCGGCCTCGGGGATGTGGGGCGGCGATTAACGATGCGTCATCCGGCCGTCCGTCCAAGCACCGTCTCCTAGCGGTGCCGGGCGATCGCCCGCGTCTGGCGCTGCTGCTCGCCGCCTTTTTCCTCTCTGGATTCGCCGCCCTGGTCTACCAAACCGTCTGGCAGCGGATGCTCGGCATGTTCGCCGGCTCCGACAGCGTCACGGCCGCCATCGTCGTCGGCGCCTTCCTACTCGGCCTTGGTGTCGGCACGCTCGTCGCAAGTTTGATTGCCGACCGACTGTCGATCCGCCAGGCGGTTCTCGGCTTCATCCTCTGCGAGATCGGCGTGGCGCTGTTCGCCCTGGCGAGTCGCTACCTCCTCTATGACTTCATCGTGGTCGAGCTGGCTCCCGTCGTCAGCAATCGCTGGGCGATCTTCTTTCTGTGCTTCCTCGGCCTCCTCGTCCCCACCTTTCTGATGGGCATGGCGCTGCCGCTCCTGACCAAAGCGGTCGTCGGCGACATCGACAACGCGGCGGCGCGGATCGGCTGGCTCTACGGTCTCAACACCCTCGGCGCCGGCCTCGGCACACTGGCCGGCGGATGGTATCTGATCGGCAGCTACGGTTTCGAGGTCAGCATCCACATCGCCGCGGGTCTGAACGGGCTTGCCGCGGCACTCGCCCTCGGCCTGCTCACCGCCGGCGGGCGCCGGGCGGCCGGGGCGATGCCGGCGGAGGGGCCCCGGCCGACCCGGTCGAACGACGGCGGCGCGCTCGGCCTCCGGACCTGGGCGCCGCTCGTCTTCCTCTCGGGCTTCGCCATCGTGTCGCTCGAGATCCTGTGGGTGCGCGTGCTGGGGGTCGTCGGGCAATACCATGCCTACACGTTCGCCACGATCCTCGGCCTGTTTCTGCTGGCCGACGGGCTCGGCATGACCGCGGCGGCGCTCTGGCTCAAGCGCGTCGTCGACCCTCGCCCGGCGTTCTTCCTGCTCCAGGCGATCGCCGCCCTCTATGCGATCATGAGCCTCGCGGCCCTATTCGCCTTGTGCGCGTGGCCGCCGGCGGCGGCCCTGATTTCGCCCGAGTCGTCGCGGCACACCGGCGCGGGGATGTCGATGTTCTTCCTGGTGACGGCGCTCACCGTCATCCCGCCGGCTTTCCTGCTGGGTATGTCGTTCCCGCTGGTTCAGAAGGCGGTGCAGCGGGACATGGCGAGCGTTGGCTTCAGGGTGGGTATCGTCCAGCTCGCCAATATCGTCGGCAACGCCACGGGCAGCCTGTTCACCGGGTTGATCGCCCTGCACGTCCTTGGCTCGTCGGGAACGGCGCGGCTGGTGGCGGCGCTGGCGCTGCTCCTGCTCGGCGGGTGGCTGATGGTGTGCTGGCAACGCGGCCGCGCGCCGCCCCGCTCGCCCGGCGCGCTCGCCGTCTGGGTGGGCTTGGCCGTTGCCATTCTCGCATTCCCCGGCAACCAGGCGTTCTGGACGCGGGTTCACCAGGTCAAGCCCGACCAGGATGCACTCCTGGCCGAGGATCGCTCGGGACTGGCGGTGCTGCGCCATGCGGCTGGCGCCGGCGACCTTTTCGTCCAGGGTTACAGCCAAAGCCGCATACCTTTCTTGCCAATCCATATCCTGCTCGGCGCCGTCGGCCCACTCGTCCACCCCGATCCTCAATCGGTGTTCGTGATCGGGGTTGGTATCGGCGGCACGCCCTACGGTGCCGGCTTGAACGCCAAGACCAACCTGATCCACTCGATCGAGCTGGTGCGGCCCGTGTATGCGGTGATCGAGGCCTATGTCCAACGCTACCCCGGTTCGGCCACGGCGGCGATGTGGCGCGACCCGCGCTATCGCTTCGACGTCGGTGACGGCCGGCGCGAGATATTCCTCTCCGGCAACCGCTACGACGTCATCGAAGCGGACGCCATCCTGCCGCAATCGTCCCATAGCGGCCTGCTCTATTCGCGCGAGTTCATGGAGCAGGTACTGGCCTCGCTGAAGCCCGGCGGTATTGCCGTACAATGGGCCGCCACCGAACGGACCATTGCCACATTCCGATCGGTATTCCCGCATGTCGTGCTGCTGCGTCCGGTGTCTATCCTATTGGGCAGCGACCGGCCGATGGCGTTCGATCGCTCGCGACTTCGCGCGTTGCTGGATGCGGCGCCGGTCGCCGCCTATCTCGCCCGCGCCGGCGTCGACGTTCCCGCCCTGGCGGAGCGCTTCGCGGCGCCGCCGTTGGAGTGGAGCCGCGACGACCCGCCAAAGGGCGAGATCAACACCGACCTGTTTCCACGCGACGAGTTCTACCTCAACAATCTGGTCCAGCTACGCCCGGTTCCCTGATGGCGTCCTCACTCGCCGCCGGACCCGTCCGGCTTAAGACGGCGCAGGGCCGCGAACGGCATGTCTCCCGCCGCTTGGTTCGGGCTGTCCTCGGGCAAGCCGGCATCCAGCGCCCTGGGATAGGGATCGAGTGCCACGGCAAGCCGCTGGGCAATGGCCTCGCCGAGGTCGATGCCGCCATCGCGAATCGGTTCCGGCGGGTCGTCCTCCCCCCAGGTCACAGTGACCGGCGCCCCATCCGCCGGGTTCTCCACTGGGGAAAAAATCATCTCGACCGATTCCTCGATTATGGCCGGCACGGGCTCCAAGGTGACGACGCAGGTCTGCACCACCGCCGCCCGGTAGCTGCCTCTCACGCGCACTATTCCGCCGTGCAGCAGGGCAATTTCTAGGCTTGCATCCAATCGGTCGATGGCCGCGATGGCGAAGCGGGTCGCAAGCGCCGTCAGCTCCGCCGCCGTGGCCTCGATGGCGACGGTCCGGGCGCCCTGGGCTAGTCGGCCCACGGCAAAGGGCCGCGGGAATTCCGGTGGCGATCCGCCGGCAAGTTCCGGGTCGTGGGGAATGCGCACCATGCTCGAAACGTCCATCCTTGCTTAAGCGGTTGGCGGCAGCCCGAAATCCAGGTCGCCCGCGGCGATCCGGTCGACCGACTGAGCCGCCAGATGGCCAGCAACGCGCCGCACATAGGCCTGGCCGAGCGCAAGCCCCGCCGGGTCCGGCTCGGCGATCGTCCCGTAGAGATTCCGCCTGAGCGCGGCCTCAAGGCCCTCGACGCCGGCGCTGAAACCTCTGTCATAAGCGGCAATACGACCATAAGTTGCTTCGGCCATGAACGTAACCTTTCTGCCCACGGAAAGGTCCCCCACCCCCATCTCGCGCAGGTTCCTGTCGAAGTCGACAATCATCCGCTCGCCGAGCGCCGTCCCGAGGGCGTGGAGATCGTCCCGCGGCCCTTCGGTCTTGAGTCTGTGGAGGACGAGGAACATGTGCAGGACGATCGCCTCGAACCGGCCATCGAGAGTGTCCGGAACGCCGCAAACCGTATAGAGGTGGGGCGAGCGTGCCTGCGCCACGACCGCGGCGTAAAGCCGGTCCGCCGGCCCCTGGCGCGGTCGCCGCCGCAAGAAGAGATCGCCAAAACCCATGTGCCGTGCCCCGGCCGAGACGGAGGCGATGACAATTGCCGCCTCTCGCATGTATAATGATCGCCTTCTGTATATACGTCACGGCGCCCCCGAGCAGCCGTGAAATAGCCGAAAGAGGAACGGGAGCCATGCTCGCTCGCAACCCTCGACGACGCATTGCCATCCTGGCGCTGGGGAGTTTACTCACCGCCTGCGCCGCGACCGTCGATTCCACGGGTCATCAGGTGCGACCCGAGGTGCTCACCCAACTCAAGCCAGGGGTCTTGACCCGCGACGATGTTCGCCAACTCCTCGGCAGTCCATCGACCTTGGCGCCATTCGACGCCAATATTTGGTATTACATCGGCGAGAGGCTCGAGACCGTCGCATTCTTCAACCCGACCCTGATTGAACGCCGGGTTCTGGTGGTCCAGTTCGACGCCAATGGCGTGCTGCGGAGCGTCGGCAATTTGGACGAGAAGGACGGCGCCAGCCTGACGCCGGTGACGCGCGAGACGCCGACCAAGGGTCAGGAGTTGACCATCATGGAGCAGCTCCTCGGCAATCTCGGCCGCTTCAACACGCCCGCGAGCGCCGCCGGGGCCTTCAAGCGCGGCCCCTAATCGCGCGGCCGGCGCGGTCCTACCCCAGCGCCGCCAGAATTGCCAGCAACAGCAACGCCATGATGTTGGTGATCTTGATCATCGGGTTGACCGCCGGTCCGGCGGTATCCTTGTAGGGATCTCCTACCGTGTCGCCCGTCACCGCCGCTTTATGCGCATCCGAGCCCTTGCCGCCATGGTGGCCGTCCTCGATGTATTTCTTGGCGTTGTCCCAGGCGCCACCGCCCGAAGTCATGGAGATGGCAACAAAGAGGCCGGTGACGATGGTCCCCAGCAGCATGGCACCGAGCGTCGTGAACCCGGCCTTCTGACCGCCGATCGCGGCGATCGCCAGATAGACGACAACCGGCGCCAGCACCGGCAGCAGCGAGGGTACGATCATCTCCTTGATCGCCGCCCGGGTCAGCATATCGACGGCCCGGCTATAGTCGGGCTTTACCGTGCCCTCCATGATGCCGGCGATCTCGCGGAATTGGCGCCGCACCTCGACCACAACCGAGCCGGCCGCGCGGCCAACCGCCGTCATGCCCATGGCGGCAAAGAGATAGGGCAGCAGCCCGCCGATGAAGAGGCCCACCACCACATAGGGGTCCTGGAGCCGGAACTCGACCGGCACGTTGGGGAAATAGTGCTTCAGGTCCTCCGTATAGCAGGCAAACAGCACCAGTGCCGCGAGCCCGGCCGAGCCGATGGCATAGCCCTTGGTCACGGCCTTGGTGGTGTTGCCGACCGCGTCGAGCGCGTCGGTGATGGTGCGCACTTCCTTTGGCAGGTCGGCCATTTCGGCGATGCCGCCGGCATTGTCGGTCACCGGCCCGTAGGCATCGAGCGCCACCACCATGCCGGCGAGCGCCAACATGGTCGTCGCCGCGATGGCGATACCAAACAGACCCGCCACCAAATATGGGACCAGGATTCCGCCACAAATCACCAGCACCGGTAAGGCGCAGGCCTCCATCGACACCGCGAGACCCTGGATGATGTTGGTACCGCTGCCCGTGGTTGACGCCTGGGCCACGCTTTGCACCGGACGAAAGTCGGTGCCGGTGTAATATTCGGTGATCCAGACCAGGAGCCCGGTGACCACCAGACCTACACAGGCGCAATAGAGGAGCTGGATGCTGGTGATCGAGCCGTCGGCTAATTTGAAGACGCCGCCGAACCCGAGCAGCCACCCGGTGGCGGCCACGATCAGCGCCGCCGAAACCACGGCCGTCGCGAACAGCCCCTTGTAAAGCGCCGCCATGATCTTTCGCTCCGGCCCCAGCCGCACGAAAAAGGTGCCGACGACAGAGCCGATGATACAAACAGCGCCGATGACCAGCGGGTAGAGCATCATCAGCGCCTGGTCGGGGCCGGTGAAGAAGATGGCGGCGAGCAGCATGGTGGCCACGGTCGTGACCGCATAGGTCTCGAAGAGGTCGGCCGCCATGCCGGCGCAATCACCCACATTGTCACCCACATTGTCGGCGATGACGGCTGGATTGCGGGGGTCGTCCTCGGGAATGCCGGCCTCGACCTTGCCGACCAGGTCGGCGCCCACGTCGGCGCCCTTGGTGAAAATGCCGCCCCCAAGCCGGGCGAAGATCGAGATGAGCGAGGCCCCGAAACTCAAGGCCACCAGGGCCTCGAGAATCGAGCGCAACGACTTCGCGTCGGTGCCGCCCTTCCAGCCCAACAGGATGAGGTAATAACCGGCAACGCCAAGGAGGCCGAGCCCAACCACCAGCATGCCGGTGATGGCCCCCGACTTGAAGGCGATATCGAGGGCGGGTGCCATGCCGCCAGTCCGGGCCGCGTCGGCGGTCCGCACGTTGGCGCGTACCGAGACGTTCATGCCGATGTATCCCGCGGCTCCAGAGAGCACCGCCCCGATCAGGAACCCGATCGCCACATGGACGCCGAGCAGGGCGCCGAGGATCACGCAAACGACCACGCCCACGATGCCGACGGCCCGGTATTGACGGTTCAGATAGGCCGCCGCCCCCTGCTGAATCGCCGCCGCGATTTCCTGCATGCGGGCATTTCCGGCGCTGGCCGCGAGGATGATGCGGGTTGCATAGGCGCCATAGAGAAGCGCCAAAACCCCACACGCCAGGATCAAAATATAGGCTGATGTCATCGCCAAAAACCCCCGCCGCTCTCGTGTCATCGAACCGGCTCGCCGGCCGCAACGCGTGCCGGAAAATGCCAGAAGGCCACCCATGAGGCAACCCAGCCTATTCTACAATGATACCGCCGCCGACCGCTGCCGGCGTAACCAGAGCGCCGCCAGGAGCGCCAGGACGAGCGGCGGCACCATGCCGAGGTTGACCGCCTGCCACCCCACCCAATGCAGCAGGCCACCCGAGGCGAGGGCCGCGGCGGCAACCGTGGCAAAAATCAAAAAGTCGTTGAAACCTTGCACTTTGGCGCGCTCGGCGGCGGTATGGGTCCCGGTCAGAATGGCGGTCGCGGCGACAAACATGAAATTCCAGCCGACGCCGACCAGTAACAGCGCCCCCCAATAATTGACAAAGCCATGGCCGCTGACACCCAGGCCAGCGCACGCCATATTCAAGAGGATGCCGGCGATCATCACGCTAGCCGCCCCGAATCGGCGAATGAGATGGCCGGTCACGAACGCCGGGGCATACATGCCGATCAGGTGCCATTGGATGACCGTCGCCGCGTCGGCGAAGACGAACTGGTCGGCCGCCATCGCGATCGGCGTCGCCGCCATCAGCAACGCCATGATGGCGTAGGACACCACCGCCATGGTGACCGCAACCAGGCAGTCCGGTTGCCGCAGAATGACCATCAGCGGCCGGCCGCTGTGCTTGCGTTCGGCGGCACTCAGCCTGGGAATATCGACGAAAGAGACGACGGCTGCCGACATGAGCAGCACGCCCATCTGCGCCACATAGCAACCGGCGAACAGGGTCGGGAGAAGCAGATCCTTGCTGTATTTGGCCAGCTCGGGACCCGCGAACGCCGCGGCGATGCCACCTGCCAGTACCCAGGAAATCGCCCGCGCCCGATCCTCCGGCAGCGCCGTGTCGGCCGCGGCGAAACGGTAGAAAACCGCGAAGCCGTTGAACCAGCCGATGACGAAGGCACCGAGATTGAACAAGGTGAAATCCCGCTCGACCACCGCGAAGGCGAGGATGGCGGCACCGAGACAGCCGAACAGCGCGCCGATCTGAAAGCCGGCGCGCCGGCCGAATCGGCGCATGAACTGCGAGGCCGGCATGGTGACCACCATGATCCCGGCATGCTGGGCGGCGATCGGCAGTGTGGCGAGGCTCTTGTCGAGCGCCAAATCCAGACCGACCAGGGGCGCCGTCACCGACAGCAACGAGGCACTCGTCAGATAGAGCGCCTGGCAAACCGCCAATAGCAGGGTGTTTCGGCGGTCGGGGGTGATTGTCATGGCCTGGAATCAATGACGCGCGGGGTTGCAACATACCCGACCATCGGCCTCGCGCAAGGACCAAAGGCGGTTCGATCAAAGCTTACGTTCGCCGATGCTTTCGAACACGATGTCGATAATTCGGTCGGAACCCACGACATGGGCGACCCGGGCCAACATGCGCACGCGGGCGAAGTCGAGGTCGACGACACGGCCGTCCGGCCAGTTCAGCCCCAACAGGCCCGCCAGCTCCGAAAAGAGGGCGTCATAGAGACGCGGCATCTTGGCCCTCACGTCTTCCGCGCTGGTGTTCGGCGAGACAACCAGACGCAGCACGAAGGTGACGATCTTCTCGTTGTGGCCGCGCCGAATGACCGTGAGGTTGATCGGATCGACGCGGATCGCGCGGTCAAGGTTCCGGAATGGGTCCGGTGCCGAATACGCGGGCGCCGTCCAGGCCAGACCGAACATCATAACCAGACCGAGTACGAGCCAGCGCATGGGGCATCCCCGAGGCGCCGAACCCCGCCGGCGCCCATAGCCAGCAAACGCGATCGCTCTGAAGAAGCGGTTAACGGCCTCGAAAATGCTCGAATCCCGCGTGCCGCAGCGGCACCGCTTGGCCGGCACGGTCGACAACACGCACCCCCGCGCCGGCCGTCATGCGGCCGATCCGGGTTATGGGAACGCCCGTCCCGGCCGCGATGGCGGCGAGCGCCGCCCTGGCCTCGGGGGCGGCGGTCAAGACCAGCTCATAGTCGTCGCCGCCGGCGAGTAGGGTGGCAAGGAGTGCCGGATCGGCCGCGAACGCCGCGCTGGCGGCCGGCGACAAGGGCACGCGCGCCGCCTCGATGGTGGCCGCCAACCCGGATGCGTCGCAAATATGACCGAGGTCGGCGACCAGGCCGTCCGACACATCGGCGGCGGCGGTGGCGAGCGGTCCGGCGGCGGCCTCGATGAGCGCCTGGCCAACGCCAAGACGGGGTTCCGGCAGGGAAAACCGTTGGCTGAGCGCCCGGCGCTCGGCGGCGAGCAAACCCGTCAGTCCGCCCCTGAGCACCTGAAGGCCAAGTGCCGCATCGCCGATCGTGCCGGTCACATGGACGTCATCGCCGGCACCCGCTCCGGCGCGCCGGAGCGCCCGGCCGGACGCCACGAGCCCGAGCGCGGTGACCGTCAGCGTAAGCGGACCCGGGGTGGCGACCGTATCGCCGCCCAAAAGGGCGATCGTGTAGCGCGACTGATCCTCCGCCAAACCCGCGGCGAAGGCCGCGATCCATGCCTCGTCCGTGGCGTCGGGAAAGGCCGTGTTCAGCAGATATCCCAGCGGGCGCGCGCCCATGGCGGCAAGATCCGACAAATTGACCCGAAGCAGGCGGCACGCCACCCGTCCGGGCGTTTCCTCGGCCAGGAAATGCACACCCGAGACCATGGTATCGGTGGTCAGCACCAGGTCGCGGCCGGGCGGCGGGGTCATGACCGCCGCGTCATCGCCGAGGCCAAGTGCGCCCGGATCCAGCGCCAGCGGGCGGAAGTAGCGCCGGATGATCTCGAACTCGCCCGGCCTATTCGCTGCCGTGGGCACCGGGCTCATCCCCGAACTCGCTTGCCCGCAAGCGGCGGGCAAGGCGGTCGATGATGCCATTGGCGAGGCCGACCTCGTTCTCGACGAAGAAATCCGCGGCAATGGCGACATATTCCGCGACCACCACCTTGGCCGGCACATCGATGCAGGCGAGCAGCTCGTAGACGGCGGCCTCGATGATCGCCAGCAGGACAACTTCGAGCCGCCCCGTCTCACGGCCCGTCTTGAGCTGGCTATCTATCTGCGCATCGATTTCCGCCCGGCGCAGGCCCACGCCCCGCACCAGCGCGGTGAAGAACGCCACCTCGGCGTCGAGGACCATGCCGTCCTGCTCGCGACCCAAGCGGTGCTCCGCGAACTGATGCAGCACCGTCGCCTCGGATTCGCCCCCAAGAGCCAACTGATAGAGGGCCTGGACGGCCGCGAGCCGCGCCGCCCGGCGCCGCGTCAGCGTCGGCGATAGGCGTCGTGCCCGTTCGCCCCCGAGCGCCGTCATGGCGTCCTCACCCCGGATAAAGTCCGAGCCGCGCCTTGACCTCCAGGGTCTTCAGGCAAGCGCGCGCCGCTTCCGCGCCCTTGTTCTTGCGGCCGACATCGGCCCGCGCCAGGGCCTGGGCCTCGTTCTCGCAGGTGAGCAGGCCGTAACCCAGCGCCAGGCGATGCCCGACGCTCAACTCCTGCAACGCCCGGGTCGTTTCCTGGCAGATATGGTCGTAATGGGTCGTCTCGCCGCGAATGACGCAGCCGAGCGCCACATAGCCATCAAAAGGCTTATTGCGACCGCCGGCCCCTGCCGACGCTTCGACACCCAGTCGGATCGCGACCGGAAGCTCGAAGGCGCCGGCCACGTCGAACCGTTCGGCCGTGGCCCCCGCGTCGGTCAGGACCGTCATGGCGCCTGTCACCATCTGGTCGGTGATATGGACGTAATAGGGAGCTACGACGAGCATCACATGGGGCGGCGGGTCGAGGCGCATCTCAGCAGCCGATAATGTTGTGGCGGATCGGCCGGTGCCCGACAATGGTCAGGCCATAGCCCTCGAGGCCGACCACCACGCGCTGCGGTCGATTGGTCAGCAGCACCATCTTGTTGATGCCGAGGTCGAGCAGGATTTGCGCGCCGACGCCATAGTCGCGCAACTCGCTCGGCAGCGGTATCGGCTTGCCGGTGCCGAGCTGCGCCTTGATGCGGTCCGTCAGGCTGGTGGGCCGCGCCTCGCGAATGACCACGACGACCCCGCGTCCCTCGCGCTCGATCACCTCCATGGCATCGTGCAGTTCATAACCACGGCTGCTGTGGGTGTTATGCAGCACATCGTCGAGGAAGTTGGTGGCGTGCATGCGCACCAGCACCGGCTCGGTCGTATCGATGTCACCCTTCACCAGGGCCACATGCTCGGCATAGGAAACCTTGTTGCCATAGACGATCATTCGGAAACCACCGCCATAGCGGCTCTCGAACGGCACATCCACGAGCCGCTCCACCAGCTTGTCGAAGCGGCGCCGATAGGCGATCAGGTCGGCGATCGCGCCGATCTTGAGGCCATGGAACTGCGCGAACGTCACCAGGTCCGGCAGGCGAGCCATGGTGCCGTCATCCTTCAAGATTTCGCAGATCACGCCGGACGGGTTGAGCCCGGCCATGCGGGCGATGTCCACCGCCGCCTCGGTATGGCCGGTGCGGACCAGCACGCCACCCTCGCGCGCGCAGAGCGGGAAGACATGGCCGGGTGTCGCAATGTCGCGCGGACCCTTGGTCGGGTCGATGGCAACCGCGATGCTGCGGGCGCGATCGGGCGCCGATATGCCGGTGGTCACCCCTTCGCGCGCCTCGATCGAGACGGTGAAGGCGGTCTGATGGCGGCTCATATTCTCGCGCGCCATGAGCGGCAGGCCGAGCTGCTCCACCCGCTCGTGGGTCAGCGCCAGGCAGATCAGGCCGCGGCCGAAACGCGCCATAAAGTTGATGGCCTCGGGTGTGGCCATCTGCGCCGGGATGACGAGATCGCCCTCGTTCTCCCGGTCCTCGTCATCGACGAGGATGAACATGCGGCCATTGCGCGCCTCTTCGACGATTTCCTCGACCGACGACAGATAGGCGATGTCCGCCTCGGTCCGCCCTTCCGCAGCTTCCGCGGCTGCCGCCGCATGGCGCACGTCTTGCTTGCTGACGGACTTCAGGCCGTCCCGGTCCCGGGCCATGGGCTATTCCTTCTGTAACAGCCGTGCAACGTAGCGCGCCAGCATGTCGATTTCTACGTTAACGGAGTCGCCGTCACTGATATCGCCAAGCGTGGTGGCCAGCGCCGTATGGGGAATGATATTGACTCCAAACCGGTCGCCCGTCACCTCGTTGACCGTCAACGACACTCCATCGATGGTAATCGAGCCCTTCGATGCCACAAAACCCATCAGATCGGGGGCTAACACGAACTCTAGCCGGACGCTGGCGCCCTCCGGCCGGCGGCTCGCCAGTCGAGCGACCCCATCGACATGGCCGGAGACGATATGGCCGCCAAGCTCGTCGCCGATCTTGAGGGCGCGTTCCAGATTGACCCGGGTGCCCGGACGCCAGTCGCCCAAGGTCGTACACCCCAGGGTCTCGGCCGAGGCCTGGACCGCGAACCAGCCGGCGCCCTTCTCGACGACGCTAAGGCAGGCCCCCGAACAGGCGATCGAGGCGCCAATTGCGATCCCACTCGTGTCATAAGTCGTCGCGATTTCAAAACGTGTATCGCCGGCCACCGACACGGCGCGCACGCCGCCGACATCGGTCACGATCCCGGTGAACATGCCACCTCCTATCCTCGGACCGCATAGGTTTCCAGCAGATCGTCGCCGAGAGCAATGGTGCTGACGCGCACGAACGCGGCGCTCTCAGCCAGCCGATCCACGCCAAAGCCCGCGACCGCCGGCACGCCGTCCCCGCCCATCAGCCGGGGCGCCCGGAACCAGAGCAGCCGATCGACGAGACGGCCGGCCAACAGACTGGCGGCAAGCAGGCCACCGCCTTCCACCAGAATTCGCGTGAGGCCTCGCCCGGCGAGCGCCTTCAGCGCCGCCACCATGTCCGGGCGGCCATCCCGGTTGGCGGGCACGATGATCAGCTCGACACCCTGGGCGCGGAAGGCATCGGCGCGCGGGCCGCCATCAGCCAGGGTAATAATCCAGGTCGGGTTCGTCTTGGCGCCGGCCACGAGCTTATGGGTGAGCGGCAGGCGGAGGCGCCCGTCGGTGACGATGCGCACCGGCTGCCTGGCGTCCAATCCCGGCAGCCGGCAGGTCAGCTCGGGATCGTCGACGATCGCCGTATGGGCGCCCACCATCACGGCGTCGTATTCGCTACGCAGCAAATGCGCCCGCTGACGGGCCGCTTCGCCGGTGATCCACCGGCTCTCACCCGAGCGGGTCGCGATCCGGGCATCGATGCCGGTCGCGGCCTTGAGTGCCACAAGCGGGCGACCCTTGACGACGCAGGACAGGAACCCGGCATTGACCGCCGCCGCCTCCGCCGCCATCGGGCCGACGTCAACGGCGATCCCGGCGGCGCGAAGCCGCTTGATGCCGCCACCCGCGACCCGGGGATCGGGATCCTCGATGGCGACGACGGCGCGCGCAATACCGGCCTCGATGAGCGCCATCGAACAGGGCGGTGTCTTGCCCCAATGATCGCAAGGTTCCAGGCTGACATAGGCCGTCGCCCCCCTGGCCGAAGCACCCGCGCGCCCGAGCGCTTCCGTTTCGGCATGCGGTCGGCCGCCCGGCTGGGTCCAGCCCCGGCCGACCACCGCCCCCGCCCTGACCAGCACGCAGCCGACCGCCGGATTGGGCGCCACATTGCCCAGACCCCGCCGCGCCAAGCCGAGCGCGGCGGCCATATGCCGGACGTCCCTCGTGTCAGTCACTCTCGTTGCCAAGCGACCCGATGAATTCCTCGAAATCCTTGGCCTCGCGAAAATTGCGATAGACCGAGGCAAAGCGGACATAAGCGACTTGATCGAGGGTCGAGAGCGCGTCCATCACCATTTCGCCGATGCGTTGCGACGGCATCTCGATCTCGCCCGAAGTCTCGATCCGCCGCACCAGGCTATTGATGACCCGCTGCAGGCGCTCTTCCTCGACCGGCCGCTTGCGCAGCGCAATGCGCATCGAGCGCTCGATCTTCTCCCGGTCGAAGGGCTCGCGCCGGCTCCCGGATTTGATCACCATCATCTCGCGGAGATAAATGCGCTCGAAGGTGGTGAAGCGCGCCCCGCAATTGGGACAGAAGCGGCGGCGGCGAATGGCGGAATTATCGTCGGTCGGTCGCGAATCCTTGACCTGGGTGTCCTGGTGACCACAGAACGGACAGCGCATGAAAAGCCCCCTTCTCTCTCATAGCGTTCCGCTCAGAACCCCGCATAGATGGGGAAGCGATCGCAGAGCATCTTGACCCGGGCCTTGGCCGCGGCCTCGGCCCCACCATTGTCGCCGGCGTTGCTGCTGGCGAGCGCCCGGAGCACGTCGCAGACGAGACCGCCCACCTCGCGAAATTCCGCGACGCCAAAACCCCGGGTCGTGCCGGCGGGTGTGCCGAAGCGGAGGCCCGAGGTGATCGCCGGCTTTTCCGGATCGAACGGAATGGCGTTCTTGTTGCACGTCATGCCGGCGCGATCGAGGCTCGCCTCGGCGATCTTGCCGGTGACGCGCATCGCCCGGAGATCGACCAGCATAAGATGGGTGTCGGTGCCACCGGTGACGATCTCGAGGCCGCCCCGGGCAAGCGTTGCCGCGAGGGCCTGGGCGTTCGCAACGACGCGGCCGCAATAGGTCTTGAAGTCGGGCCGGAGCGCCTCGCCGAACGCGACGGCCTTGGCGGCGATGACATGCATCAGCGGCCCGCCCTGGAGGCCCGGAAATACGGCGGAATCGATCTTCTTCGCCAGCGCCTCGTCGTTGGTCAGGATCATGCCGCCGCGTGGGCCCCGCAGCGTCTTGTGGGTGGTGGTGGTGACCACATGGGCATGGGCGAGCGGGCTGGGATGCACGCCCGCCGCCACCAGGCCCGCGAAATGCGCCATGTCGACCATGAAGAGTGCCCCGACCGCGTCGGCAATCGCCCGGAAGCGGGCGAAGTCGATGATCCGCGCATAGGCGGAGCCGCCGGCGATGATCAGCTTCGGGCGGTGGGCCTCCGCGAGCCGGGCGACCTCGTCATAGTCGATCAGCCCGTCTTCGGCGCGCACACCATATTGCACCGCCTTGAACCATTTGCCCGAGAGGTTGGGGAGGGCGCCATGGGTGAGATGGCCGCCGGCCGCGAGCGACATGCCGAGGATGGTGTCGCCCGGCCGCAATAGCGCCAGATAGACCCCGCCATTGGCCTGAGCGCCGGAATGGGGCTGCACATTGGCATAGCGGCAGTCGAAGAGGCGGCACGCCCGCGCGATCGCCAGGCGCTCGGCCACATCCACATATTCGCAGCCGCCATAATAGCGCCGGCCCGGATAGCCCTCGGCATATTTGTTGGTCAGCACCGAGCCCTGGGCCTCGAGGACGGCTTGCGACACGATATTCTCGGAGGCAATCAGCTCGATCTGGTCCTGCTGGCGACGCAGTTCCTTGCCCACCGCCGCCGCCAATTCCGGATCGGCCGCAGCTAGGTGGTCGGAAAAGAAGCCGCTTGCCGGCACGCTAGCGCGCGCGGCCTCGCCAACAGACATCCCCCTTAACCCCATCACATGACCGAAACCTGGCGGATTAGACCACATCTCGTGGTGGGAAGCCAGTTGGCCACCAGATGTGAGTTTTCAATAGTTGTTCACCCGTTTCCGGCCGGGGCCCCAGCGGTCGCCATACCACAGGTCCACCGGCGCCAGCCACGGAAATTTCTGTTGCCACAATATCGGGTTCCGGGTCAAAGCCAAAAGACGAACCCAATAACTTATTGAAAAACCATAAAAGACAAAATAAGAATGCGCGAATTATGCAACTCACTGCACATTCATGTGATAATCACTATATACGCTTTGCCCCGGCTTGTCACGCGCCGCTTTCCGGTTGGCGGCGCCGGTCGCCCGCGCGGGCCAAGACCGGCGCCGTCCCCCCGGAGCCTTGGGCGAAGCCCAGCTTCGCCGGCTGCCCGGCACTCGTCATGATCGACCCTGAACGCACCCTCGCGCACCCGGCGGGTCCGTGGACCCGCCGGCTCGGGCATAGAGGCGTGCTGGCCACGCGGAAGCCGGTGTTTGTGTTTCGGTTTCCGGTTTGGTCTTGCGCCAGCCGCCCACCAGGCGTCCGACCTCGTCGAGACTGCGCGCCGCATGTTCGTAGCGCCTCGGATCGAGGCAGCGGAGATCCATGGCGAACCGAATGAGGAACCGCAGCTTCTCGATGCCGAGATTGGCATCGCCGAGAAGACGGTCGCGGGCGCGCGTGTAGGTCGCATCGATCAGCCGTTCAAGCACGTCGAGCGCGGTTGCCTGGATGCGGTCGCCGAGCAGAAACTTCTGGCTGCGCGGAAACTTCTCCACCGTCGGCACCAGCCAGACCTGGAAGCGGTACATGGCTTCGAGCGCGGGACCGGTGCGGCGGGCATCCGACATGGATTGAAGCATGCGCGCGCCGGGACCAGAGTCCACGTGCGCCGCGCA
>SHVR01000064.1 GCA_009694185.1 Alphaproteobacteria bacterium
GGTGCTCACCCTCGAACGCCAAGGCCTGATCCGACGACAGCCGGGCGTCGCCCGCAGCATCACTGTCCTGGTTGATGCCCAGCACCTCCCGGCCCTACGATCCGCACACGACCAACCAGTCAAAACCTCTGTGCAGAGGTACTAGGGGGATCGCTGACGACGATCTCCTCCTGCGCTACATTCGCCCCCGGCCCATCCACTGCCTGATACGAGAAGGTCAACTGATTCTCGCGAATACCCTGTTCAAGCCGAACAGAGATGCCGGAGTTTCGGTGCAGGTGGTGCAATGTCTCGACGCGAAAAGCCTTCCCCACGGATCGTTCGAAGTGGCGAGCGGAGACGGATTTTGTGTCGTCCTTGCAGGAGACGTCCGAGCACTCGGGCTGCAAGTCGACTCAGATCCGCGGCCGTCAGAGGACGGTCGACCAGCGCAGCCCTGCCACGCCCAAATCCTAGGAATAAAGGAGCGATCCGGTAGAAAAGAGCGTCTGGCGCTCCAAGAAAATTTGCTGCTTCTGGTCACTCCTCAACGGGTATGGCGCGAACCCGTGTTCGCATAGCCGCCAGTAAGTCCGCAGCCAAGCGCGATGACGCGAGGCGGCAATCAGGCAGCGGCGGTCGAGGAATCGTTTGCGGCCGGTCCGGCGACGGCTCATGCTAACGCCCCAAGCATTCAAAATGCCGCGCGGCGCCATGAGGTGCGGATGATAGCCCGAAGATACGCACAGGCAATCACGTCGAGCCTGACGCGCGTCGGCTTGGCGCTGGCCGTGGCGAGCTTCTGTCTGGTGGAGCTCGGCGCGCCGAGCCATGCCCAGCGTAGCGACTCCGCCGACCCATTCGCCGGCATGGTGCGGGTGCGGGCGACCGTCCTCGCCACGGCCAGAACCGCCCTGTCGTTGGGTACGGAGCGCGAGGGGAGCGGCATCGTCATCGACGACAGTGGCCTGATCGTCACCATCGGCTTCCTGGTCATCGAGGCGAGCGACGTCGAGATCACGACCCACCAGGGCAAGCGCTATCCCGCGAGCGTCATCGCCTATCACGCCGAGACCGGCTTCGGCCTGCTGAGGACGGCGGTGCCGCCGGGTGTGCCGCCGATTCGCCTCGGCGATGCGCGCGCCCTCGCCGTCCGCCAGCCGGTCTTGATCGCGCCCCATGGCGGGCGCGACGCGGCCCAGCCCGCCATTGTGACGTCCCGGCGCGAATTCGCGGGCTTCTGGGAATATCTCCTGGACGATGCGATCTTCACGGCGCCGCCGATCGCGAGTTTCGCCGGCGCCGGCCTGTTCGGCGACGATGGCCGGCTGTTGGGCGTCGGCTATCTCATGGTCAACAATGCCATCGGCGGCGACACCTTATTGCCCGGCAACATGTTCGTGCCGATCGACCATCTGCGCTCGATCATGGCCGACCTCTTGGCCGATGGGCGCACGCCCGGACCCAGGCGGCCCTGGCTCGGCGTGCAATCCCAGGAAATGCAGGGGCGCCTCTTCGTCCACCGCGTCCAAGAGGGCGGCCCGGCATCGCTGGCCGGCATCCGGCCGGGCGACATTCTCTTGGGCGTCGCCGGCCAGCCGATCGCCGGGCTCGCCGACTTCTACAAGAAAATCTGGGCGCAGGGGGCGGCCGATACGGTCGTGCCCTTGACCGTGCTGCAAGGCGCGAAGTTGAAACAAATTCCGGTCAAGTCCATCGACCGCTATCGCTGGTTCAAGACCGAGCGCGGCTTGTAGCGGCGGGCCGGGTGCCGGCGCGGCCGGCCACCAGGCGCACATGGCGGGGTGCCGCCAGCCAGATGGCGATGGCCGAAACCAGGCAGCCGAAGATCGCCAGCCAGAAGGCCAGCGTGTAGCGGCCGGTCATATCGTGGATCAAGCCGGTCAGCCAGGGCGCCAACGCCCCGCCCACGATGCCCGCCAGGCTGAGGGTGCCGAAGATCTGGCCATATTGGCGGCCTTCGAAGATTTCCGCCGGGATGGCGCCGAACACCGAGGTGATGCCATAGCCGAGCAGGCCCTGGGCCACGATCATGGCGGAGAGGAGGAGTGGCGAGGGCCACTCCGCCAGCAGCAGCAGCAAGCCGTAGCAGAGCGCGAAGCCGAGGCAGCCGGCGCTCCATACCCATTCGCGGCCGATCCGGTCCGAGAGGTGACCGAGGGCGATCTGACCCGGAATGCCCACGAAACCGACGAGGCCCAGCGCCCAGGCCGCGGTATCGGCGGCGAAGCCGATCTCCAACAGATATTGGGTTTGATGCACCTGGACGGCGTACCAGGCGTAGAGCGCCGTGCCATAGCCCAAGGCAAGCCACCAGAAGCGCGTCGTGCGGAGCGCCCGCGCGAGCGTCCAGTCGACAGCGGCCCAAGCGGCATCGACGATGTTGGCATGTGGCGCCTGGCTGGCCCCGGTGGCGGGCACGGCGTCGCCGTCGGGCCGGAGCCCCAAATCTTCCGGCCGATGGCGGAGCAAGAGATTGAGCGGCACCAGGAGGGCCAGCACCAGAAGGGCCATGGCCCAACAGGCCTCGCGCCAGCCCTCGCCCGCGATGAGGTCCGCGACCCAGGGCAGCATCATGACCGAGCCAACGCCGGCGCCCGCGTAAGCCATGCTGATGGCGAGGCCGCGCCGGCGCACGAACCAGTTGGGGAGGAACAGCGCCTGGCCGGAATAGCCGAGAGCGATGCTGCCGCCACCGACCAGGACGCCGAGCGAAGCATAGAAATGCCAGGGCTCGCTCGCCAATGCCGCGAGGATCAGGCCGGCGGCCAGCAACAGCGAGCCCGCCTCCATCACCACAAGGGGTCCGCGCCGGTCCATCAGCCGCCCGAGGAAGGGGCTCAAGATCGCCGCCACCACGAAACCGAAGGAGAAGGCACCGGCCGTCACGCCGCGATCCCAGCCGAATTCGTCGAGGATCGACGGAAACAACAGGGAAAAGGTGGTGCGCGCATTGACGCCCACCGCCATGGTCACAAATGTGACGGCGACGATCACCCAGCCATAGAAGAACGGCAGGCGCCGCGCCAGACCCGGTGATCGGCCGGGCTCGGTCAACGGCACTGGCCGATGGAGCCGGGTCCGCAGACATGCCGGCCGTCGGACCAAATGGCGCCGGTCAGATCGGCCGCCTGCAAGTCGGCGCCCTCCATGCGAGCACCCGTGAGATCGGCGCCGGTGAGATCGGCGCGAAAGAGCCGCGCGCGCCGGAGGTCGGCATTGCGCAGCGAGGCCTTGCTGAGGTCGGCCTTGGTCAGGTCGGCCTCCGCCAGGCGGGCGCCATCGAGGCGGGCACCCGCGAGCTTGGCGGTTATGAACTTGGCGCGCCCGGCGTCGACGCCTGTCAGCAGCGCCCCGGTTAGATCGGCACGCTGGAAGTTCGCCTCGCGAAACTTGGCGCCGGTCAAGTCGGCCTTGCGCAAGTCGCGGCCGTCATGAAAGCAGCGCTGCCACTCGACCTTGGGCTCGGGCGGATCGGTGCAATCTGCCCAAGCCGATGGCAAGGGCCAAAAGAGGACCGACAGGATCGACAAGGCGGCCAGCGGGATCGTTCGATCAGTTGCCATCGCGGGTACGATAGCGACCAGCCGGGCGAGCGGCTAGCTCGGTCGTTTGGCCTCGAGGCTGACGCGGCGGCCGACCTGGGGCGGCCGGGCAAGCGTGTCGTGACGGGCGCGGACATGGCAGAGACGCTGGAACAGCCAGTCCGGCAGCGGCGCAGAGCGCCGCTGGCTCATGTCGACGTGGATGGCGATGAGTTCGTTGGTGGCCGCCAGATAGCCCTCTTCGCCATGATACATCTGGTGGAAATAATGCAGGCGCTTGGTGTCGAAGCCGATGAGATTGGTGACACAGCGGATCGGGTCGCCGACGCGCAGCTCGCGCTCATAGGTGATGTGACCTTCCAGCGTGAACGTGGAATAGGGCCCCGTCTCCTTATAGTCCCGGCCGCAGCCGACGGCGTCGTAGAAGCTGTCGGTCGCGAGATCGAACACCAGCATGTAGAAGGCCACGTTCATATGGCTGTTATAGTCGATCCATTCGGGCAGCACGCGGCCGCGAAATTCATCGAAGGGTGCCGGAAAGGGTGTGGGGAAGGCCATGCGGGTCCGCTCTCGTTGACGGAAGACTGGGCGGCTATATCAGGCCGGCCGCCGGCGCGCTACAGTCCACCGGCCAAAAACACGAGGGCAGAGCGATGAAGGGTGGCGAGGCACTGGTCGAGACCTTGTTGGCGTTCGGCGTCGATACCGCCTTCGCCGTGCCCGGCGAGAGCTATCTGCCCGTGCTGGCCGCCATCCAGCGCTCGGGCAACCGCATCCGCCTGGTGACACCGCGCCATGAGTCGGGTGTCACCTTCGCCGCCGAAGCCTATGGCAAGCTGATGGGCCGGCCGGCCGCCGGGTTCGTCAGTCGCGGCCCCGGCGCCACCAACGCCTCGATCGGCGTGCACACGGCGGCCCAGGATTCGACCCCCCTGGTGCTGTTCATCGGCCATGTGCCGACCCACGCCAAGGGCCGCGAGGCGTTCCAGGAAATCGATTACCACCGCATGTTCTCCGGCATTGCCAAGGCCGTCCTCGAGCCGGAAACGCCGGCGAGCATGGCGGCGCTGACCGCCCGCGCGCTCACGCTTGCGGTGAGCGGCCGGCCGGGGCCGGTCATCATGGTCATGCCCAAGGACATCACCGAGGGTGACGCGGGCGAGGTGGCCATTCCCAAACCCCGCGCCCGCGCCGTGGCCTATCCCGATCCGGGCGCCATAGCAGAGGCGGCGCGGCTGATCGACGCCGCCCGCCATCCGGTCGTTATCAGCGGCGAGATGGTGGCCTTCGAGCGGGCGCAAGCGGCGCTCATCGCCTTCGCCGAGGCCAGTGGCGCGGCCGTGACAGCCGCCTATCGCCGCCAGGACACCTTCCCCAACGGCCATCCCGCCTATATCGGCCATCTCGAGATCAACCGGGTCGCCTTCCAGGACCAGGCCTGGGCCGAGTGCGATCTGGTGATCGCCGCCGGCTCCAGGCTCGACGGCATCACCACCCAGGACTTCACCCTGATCCGGCCCGACCAGCGCCTGATCCAGATCTTTCCCGACCCGGATGTGCTGGCCCGCTGGTCCTCCGAGGTGGCGCTCGCCGCCGACGTGGGCCCGACCCTGGTGGCCCTGACCAAGGCCGTCAAGGCGCCCACCGCCTCGCGCCTTGCCTGGCGCGAGCGGGTCCATGCCGCGCAAGTCGATTTCGCCACGCCCGGCGCCATCACGGTCCAGGGCCGTGTCGACCTGGCCCGGGTGATCGAGCATGTCGGCCGCCTGGCGCCCAAGCAATCGGTGATCCTGACCGATAGCGGCACCTTCGCCCGTTGGGTGCACCGCTATTACCATTTCGAACATGGCCGCACCCAGGCGGGGCCGATCGCGGGCGCCATGGGCTATGCAGTGCCGGGGGCACTCGGCGCCGCCATGGCGCGGCCGGACGTGCCGGCGATCGCCTTCGTGGGCGACGGTGGGTTCCTGATGACCGGCCAGGAACTGACGACCGCCGCCCAGCACCGCCTGCCGCTCAAGGTCATCGTCTGCGACAACAATGCCTGGGGCTCGATCCTGGTCTCCCAGCAGCGCGCCTATGGTGCTTCGGGCGAGTTCGGCACCCGCCTGGAAAGCCCGGATTTCGCCATGGTCGCGAAGGGCTATGGCCTTGCCGCCTACAGCATCGCGGCAACGGCGGAGTTTCCGGCGGCCTTCGAGGCGGCGCTGGCCCATGACGGACCGGCGCTCATCCATCTGCGCCTCGACGACCGGGACATCTCGCCCTTCCAGAACGAGGTCGCGGTCTGATAACGGGAATGTGTACGACCGGCCGAAGGCTTTCCGGTGCAACCGCCGGCCCGGTCGAATAGAGTCGACAGTGGGCGCGCGTGTCTGCCCGAGAAATTGGCGTGCAACGTTCCTGGGGAGAGTCTGATGAAGCCTGGCTTTAAATTGGCGGCCATGGCCTTCGGCGTCGGGATGTGCGTAGCGGTTGGTGGCGCGGTGCTGGTCGAGGCGCAGGCCCCGGCCGATACGATCAAAGCGCGCCAAGACAAGATGAAAGAGATCGGCGGCGCCAATAAGAAGAATGGCGACGCCATCAAGGAAGGCAAGATCGACGCCGCGGAAATCGAGAAGAACGCCCTGGCGATCCACGCCCTCAGCAAGCAGATCGTCACCTGGTTCCCGGCCGGCACCGCCCAGCCCGGCCCCGGCGCCGAGACCAAGGCGCTGCCCGCCATTTGGGAAAAGCAGGCCGACTTCAAGAAGGCGGCCGACGACCTCGGCGTGGCGGTAGCGGCGCTCGCGGCGTCGGCGAAGACCGGCGACGCCAAGGCGATCGAGGCCGCCCAAGGCGAAGTGGGCAAGGCTTGTGGTGGCTGTCACCGGCCGTTCCGCGCCGAAAAGGCGAGCTGACGCGACATTGTTCGATCGGGCACGGTTCGATCGGGCAGGCGACCGGGGACGAAAGTTTCCGGTCGTGCCGCGATCGGCCGCGGCGGATAGATAGCGGCGGATAGATAACAGGCCCGGCGATGGCCGATAAGGACGCAAGCGGCTTGCCGGGCGAGCCCAGAGCCGTATGGGACCTCGCCATTCGGCTATTCCATTGGATGCTGGTCATTCTCTTCTGCGTCTCCTGGGCCGCCGCCAAATATCGCTACATGACCATCCACCTCTGGTCCGGCTACACGGTCCTTTCCCTCATTTTGTTCCGCATCCTCTGGGGCCTGGTCGGAAGTTCAACCGCCCGCTTTGCCGGCTTCGTGCGCGGGCCCGCCGCCATCCTCGCCTATGGGCGGAGCTTTCCCAGCCGGGCGCGCAACCCGCATCTGGGCCACAACCCGATGGGTGCCTTAAGCGTCGTGGCCATGCTCACGGCGTTCCTGGCGCACACCTCGTTCGGCCTCTTTGCCGTCGATGTTGACGGTATCGACTCCGGACCCTTGGCGCGCTTCGTCAGCTTCGATGTGGGCCGCGAGGCGTCGCGCCTGCATGGCATCACCTTTACCCTGATCCAGCTCTTGGTGGCCCTGCATGTGCTGGTGATCCTGTTCTACCTGGTCTACAAGCGCGACAATCTGATTGTCAGGATGTTTACCGGCCGGGCCCGGTTTCCGGCGACCTTCGATCCGCCGGCCGCGCGGTTGCGGAGCCTCTGGCTCGCCCTGGTACTCTTTGCCGCCACCAGCGCCCTGGTCTGGTTGGTCATTGCCAATCCGCCGCGTTTCTAGTTTCCTAGGAAATCGATTTCCGACCGAAGGACTGTGCCATGATGCTGACGCCCGAACAGACGGCGGCTTATGCCGAGGATGGGTTCCTGGTGTTGCCCAATCTGGTGACGCCCGCCGAAGTGGCGATCCTGCGCTGCGAGGTCACCCGCCTCATTCCCATCGACGCCCCCGGTACCGTGCGCGAGGGCTCCGCCGGCATGCCCAAATCCATGTTCCGCATGCATGCGAGCGACGGTGCCACCGCCTCGGGGCCGTTTCAGGCGCTCTCGCGCACACCCCGCATCCTGGCCACCGCGATGCAATGCCTCGGCGACCGAGAACTCTACATCCATCACACCAAGGTGAACGTCAAAGCCGCCATCGAAGGCTCGGTCTGGCCCTGGCACCAGGATTATGGCTCGTGGAAGCTCGACGGCATCCAGCAGCCGGACATGACGACGGTCATGGTCATGCTCGACGACGCGAGCGAGCTGAATGGCTGCCTCTACATGCTGCCAGGAAGCCATAATTGGGGGCGCGTCGAAGCCGTGTTCGATAGCTCGACCGCCTACCGGCTCTGGGCCTTGCCGCCCGAGGAGATGCGCCGCCGCATGCGCCAGTCGCCGGCGCCCGTGGCCGTTCTGGGCCGCGCCGGCACGGCCGTCATCTTCCATTGCAACACCATGCATGCCAGCAGCCACAATCTCTCGCCCGAGGATCGCTGGCAGGCGTATTTTTGTTACAACACCTGCGTCAATCGGCCGGTCGACGTGGAGAACCCGCGCCCCGACTATGTACGCTCGCGCAACTGGGCGCCCATGACCCTGGTGGCCGACGATGCCGTGCTCCAGGCGGGCGAGACCCTGCGGCCGGCGGCGGAGTAGGCCGCCCCGGCCACCTCTCGTCATCGCAGCGGCTCGATCCCGCCGCGCTTGACGATTTGCAGCAGCTTCAGCGCCGCGCCCGTCGGCCGCCGCTCGCCGCGCTCCCACTGGCTGACGGTGTTCACCGCCACGTTCAGAAACCCGGCCATGACGGCTTGGCTGACGCCCGCCTGTTCGCGCAGCTTGACGATCTGGGCTGGCGATAGGTCGGCAACCTTCGGCAGCGCGTCGCGGCCGAGCATCCTGAGCGTGGTCTTCGCCAACTCACCATCGCCGACCGCGCCAACCTTATGCAGGCCGCGCATCGCCTCGACGATCTCCGACCGCATCCGCGCCTTGCCCTTCAACTCGGCTTTTGACTTAGCCTTCGTCGCCATGGCTCACCTCCGTCAATTCGTCCGCGACGAGCGTCGCCTCAATGCCATCGTCATCGTCCAGGTTCGCACGCTCGTTCTTGGCGAAGCCGAACAAGAACACCGCCCGGTCGCCACGACGGTAGGCGATCACCGTGCGATAGCCGCCGCTCTTGCCTTGTCCGGACCGCGCAACCCGCTGCTTGATGAGCCCGCCGCCAAGATCGGCATCGACGAGACCGTCCTCGGCGACCCGCACCGCCTTCGCCAGCACCTTGTCCGCAATCCGCTCGCGGCGCTGGAAGCGCGCGAAGGCCTTCAGTTTGTAAACCCGCACGCCGCCCTCTTATCTGGAGGAACTATAGTTCATTGAGTGATAGAAAGCAAATTCGGCATCGGCGCGCCCCGACTATGTGCGCTCGCGCGGCTGGGCGCCCATGACCCTGGTGGCCGACGATGCCGTGCTCCGGGCGGGCGAGACCCTACGGCCCGCGGCGGAGTAGGCCGCCTACTCGTTGCCGTCGAGGGTGGCGCTGAGGCGCGACCAATGCGGCATGACCGAACTCAGGCCCTCGCGCTGGTGCCGGCGCACCACGCTCCGGGCGATGCCTCGCAGATGCACCTCGTCCGGCCCGTCGATGAGTTGCAGCGCCCTCCCCCAGGTCCAGAGATACGAGAGGGGCGTGTCCGGTGTCAGCCCCATGGAGCCGAACACCTGCATGGCGCGGTTGGTGACGGTGGTCTGGAGGCGCGCCGCCACCACCTTGATCTGCGAGACCTCGTCGCGCGCCGCCTTGTTGCCATGCTCGTCGATGAGCCAAGCGGTGCGCAAGACGAGCAGGCGCGCCATATCGATCTCGGTGCGCGAAAGGGCGATCGCCTCGCGCACCGTGTCATGGTCGGCCGTCGCCTTGCCGAAGGTGCGCCGGTTGAGCGCCCGCTCGAGCATGAGTTCGAGCGCCACCTCGCATTGGCCGATGGTGCGCATGCAGTGATGGATGCGGCCGGGCCCGAGCCGCGCCTGGGCCAGCGCGAAGCCCGCACCCTCCTCGCCCAGCATGTTGGCGGCGGGCACCCGCACATTCTCGAACAGCACCTCGCAATGGCCCTCGGGCGAGGTGTGGTGCATGATGGGGATATTGCGCAGTACCTTGACGCCCGGCGTCCGAGGCTCCACGAGGACCATGCTCTGACGGCGATGCGGCTCGGCGTCGGGGTTGGTCACACCCATCACGATCATGATCCCAAGCAGCGGATGGGTCGCGTTGGTGATGAACCATTTGCGGCCGTTAATCACATAGTCGCCACCCTCGCGCCGGATTTGGGTGCGGATGTTGGTCGCGTCCGATGACGCCACCTCGGGCTCGGTCATGCAGAAGGCGGAACGGATTTCGCCATCGAGAAGACGCTGCAAGTAGCGCGCCTTCTGGTCGGGGGTGGCGAACATGTGCAGGATTTCCATGTTGCCCGTGTCGGGCGCGTTGCAGTTGAACATCTCGGGCGACCAGTAGATGCGGCCCATGATCTCGGCGAGCGGCGCATATTCGAGATTGGCGAGCCTGGTGCCCGGTGCCTCGTCGGGAAGCGTGGGGAGGAACAGGTTCCAAAGTCCCTCGGCCTTGGCGGCGGCCTTGATGGACGCGCAGAAATCGGGCGGAAATCGGCCCGCTTCCGACTGGCGGTGCCAGTCCTGGTCGCGCGGCACCACATGGATTTCCATGAAGCGGGTGAGCTGGGATTGCAGCTCCTTGACCTTGGGCGAATAGGCGAAATCCATGGGCTCCGGTCCTCCGGTCAGGCGGTCGCGTCGATGATGGTCACCGCCCGGCCGGCCATGGCGAGCGCCAGGCGGCCGATCTCCTCGGCATTGTCGGCGGCGGCATTGCCGGCGAGGCCACGGGCGCGCACGCCATCCAGGATGGCGGCGAAGCGGAACAGGGCATAGACGAGGTGGAAAGGTGTGAGCCCGTCGGCCCGGCCCGCCACGCGTCGATAGGCCGCCTCGAATTCCGCCTCGCTCGGGATGCCTTCCCGCGCGAGGTCGCGCCCGAGCACGCCCCAATATTCGTCGGGCGCCGTCCGATAGAGGACCGCCACATGGGCGAGGTCGGCGAGCGGATGGCCAAGGGTCGAGATCTCCCAGTCGAAGATGGCGACGATGCGGGGCTCGGCCGGGTGGAACATCACATTGCCGAAGCGATAGTCGCCATGGACAATGGTGGGCCGCTCCTCGCCTTCCGGCACGTGGCCGGGCAGCCAGTCCATCAGCCGTTCCATGTCGGCTATGTCGCGGGTCTTGGTCTCGCGGAAATTGCGCGACCAGCGGGCGATCTGGCGGGCGTAATAATTGCCGGGCCGGCCGAAATCGCCGAGCCCGACCGCATCCACGTCGACCCGGTGTAGGCGCGCCAGCGTCTCGGCCAAGGAGAGATACATGGCATGGCGGTCCGCGGGCGACACGCCGGGTAGCGCGCTGTCGGTGAAGACACGACCCGCCATATATTGCATGAGATAGAAGGGTGTACCGACGATGCCGGCATCGTCGCAATAGAGAATGGGCTTCGCGACCGGCACGTCGGTTTGGGCGAGGGCCGCCTGGACGCGATATTCCCGGTCGATCTGGTGGGCCGAGGGCAGCAGCTCGCCCGGCGGCTTTTTTCGTAACACATAGTCGCCATGGGGAAAGCGCAGCCGATAGGTCGGGTTCGACTGGCCATAGGCGAACTGCACCACGTCGAGCCGGCCCGTGGCATCCGGCAAACGGTCGCGCAGATAGCCCGCAAGGCGATCCTCGTCGAAGCGGTGCTGGGCCCGCACCGGCATCGTCTGGGTGCCTTCGCTCATGTCACTCGCCCCGGAACTCGGGCTTGCGCTTCTCGACGAAGGCGGTGACCCCGGCCTTGAAGTCTTGGGTCCGGGCGCTGCGCCGAAACGCGTCCCGCTCGGCGTCGAGCTGTTCGGAGAGACTGTTCTCGAAGGCGGCCGCCATGAGGCGCTTGGTTTCGCCGAGCGCCAAGGTCGGCCCCGCCGCCAGCCGCTCGGCGATGGCATTGGTCTCGGCTTCGAGCTTGTCGGCGGGCACCACCCAATTGACGAGGCCGAGCGCGAGGGCCGTCGCCGCGTCCAGGCGATCGGGCAACAGCGCCATTTCCATGGCCTTGCGGCGGCCGACGAGTCGGGGCAAGAAATAGGTCGAGCCGCCGTCCGGGTTGGTGCCGAGATTGGCATAGGCGAGCGCGAAGACCGTGTTGTCGGCGGCAATCGCGAGATCGGTGTTGACCGCGAGGCTGACCCCGGCGCCCGCGACCGCGCCATGCAGGCTGGCGAGCACCGGCTTCGCCATGCGCGCGAGCGTTCGCACCGCCACATGGTAGGCGTCGATCATCTCGCTCACCACCGCGTCGATACGGCTGAGATTGGCGTGGAAGGCGGCGACATCGCCACCCGCCATGAAGCCGCGACCGGCGCCGCGCACCACGACGGCCCTGACCGAGGGATCGTTTTCCACCTCGCTCGTTGCATGGGCGAACGCATGGGCGAGTTCGAGACTCAAGGCATTGAGCTTGTCGGGACGGTTGAGGGTGAGTGTGGCAACCCCGCCACGTTTCTCCAACAGCAGCACCTCGCTCATCGGACCACCTCCTTGCTGTCGGGGGGACCGCGCCGTCGGCCCCTACTCCCGCCGCTTCGTTTGCTCAAGCCAACCATCCCGTGTCTGCGGTAGCTTCTTCTTCAGGATCGCCGAGGCGACGACATTGCGCAGCACCTCGGCGGTGCCGCCGCCGATGGTGAACATGCGCACGTCCCTGGCCATGCGCTCCAAGGGATTGCGCCTGGAATAGCCGGCGGCGCCGAATATTTGCAGCGCGTCATTGACGATCTGGATGGCGGCTTCGGAGGTGAACACTTTGGCTTGGGCGGCCTGAAGCATGTCCGGAAAGCCCGAGCCGTCGGCGGCATCCCCCGAGGTGGCTGCCTTGTAGACCAGCGCTTGCGCCGCCGCCAAGCGAATACTCATGTCGGCGAGCTTCCATTGCAGGCCCTGGAATTCGTTGATCGGCCGGCCGAACTGCCGGCGCGTCTCGCTGTAGGCCAGCGCCAATTCATAAGCGCCTTGGGCAATGCCAAGCGCCACCGCCGCCGCCCCCACGCGCTGGCTGTTATAGGCATTCATCAGGTCGGCGAAGCCCTTGGCCAGCCCACGCGGCGGCACGAGAAGCGCCGCGGGTGGCAGTTCCATCTCCTCGAACCGGATCTCGGCCTCGGGAATGCCGCGGAGCCCCATGGTGGGCTCGCGGCCGGCAATCACGAGGCCCGGCGTCTCGTCGCGAATGGCGAGGAACCCGCCGATGCCTTCCTCATTGCCCGCCTCGTCATAGACGCGCGCAAAAATGAGATGCAGGCGCGAGACGCCGCCGCCGGTGATCCAATGCTTCTTGCCGTTGAGCACATAGCGGTTGCCGCGCTTGTCGGCGCGCGTTGTCATGTCGCTCGCCGAGCTGCCGGCTTCGGGCTCGGTGATGCAGATGGCGGGCTTGTCGCCTTTCAGCACCAGGTCGGCCGAGAGCCGCTTCTGCTCCTCGCTGCCATAGGCCATGACGGCGCTGATGGCGCCCATATTGGTCTCGACCACGATGCGCCCCGTGACCGAGCAGGCCTGGGACATCTCTTCGATCACCAGGACCGCGTCGAGGAAGCTCCGGCCCTGGCCGCCATAGCGGGTCGGGATGGTCATGCCGACGAGGCCCGCCTCGACCAGGCGCGCCACATTGTCCCAGGGATAGGTTTCGCTCGCGTCGACTTCGGCGGCGCGCGCCCGGATCGGTCCCTGGGCCAGTTCGCGCGCCCGCGCCTGAAGAGCGCGCCGATCGATCGAGAGCTGCATGACCATGGTTTCTCGCAAAGCAGTGGTTTCTCGCAAAGCAGTGGTTTCTCGCAAAGCGGTGGTTTCTCGCAAAGCGGTTCAACGGCAGTTTCGGATAGACCGTGCCATTAGAGCATGATCCGGCCGGATTAGCTGCTGCCGCCCTCGACGCGATGGGCTTCGGCGCGCCAGCGCAGCATACCGCCCGCCAAATTGGCGACATCGGCGAATCCGTTCTGCGCCAAGATGGCAACGGCCTGGGCCGAGCGGCCGCCGGCCCGGCAGACGGCGACGATAGGGGCGGTCGCGGGCGAGTCCGCCGGCGCGCTGGGCCAGTTCGCCGAGCGGAATGAGGATGGCTCCCGGAATATGACCAAGCGGCCCAGTGAATTCATCGGGATCGCGCACATCGAGGACTTGCACGTCCGGCACGCGCTCTTCGAGCCCATTGGGATCGATCTCCCACACGCCGGCAAAACTGTAGTTGAGCCGTGCCCAACTTGGGTCGGCGGCGGCGAACCTGGTCTCGTTGTCGGGACGGCCGCAGCAAAGATTGGCCGGAACCGCGACATCGAGGAGCTTTGGGTGCGCGAGGCGCAGATTCTTCATGTAACCGGTGAAATCGCCAACCGCGATCTCGCCGCCGAGCCTGGGGTTGAAGCGGCGCTCCTCGGCGACGCTGGTCACCGTCAGGCCACGGTAATCATGCGCCGGGTAAAGCAGGCAGTCGCCCGTGAACGCCATGCTCTTGTCGTCCAGCACATTAGGTGAGGCACCCCTTGGTATGGCCCGGGGTGAGACGCACCAGAAGCCGCCTGGCGCCAAAGGCGATCACGTCGTCCTGGACCAGATAGCGGTCGGCACCCTCGGCGCCGCTCGCCGCCGACAGCATGATCCGGCTGCCCACCCTATGCTTGAGCAGCCAGGCGCCGGTCACATGATCGGCATGGACATGGGTTTCGAGGGTCGCGACCAGGCGGAGCCCCAGCTCGTCGATCAGGGCCGCGTCGCGCCGTACCTGCTCGAACACCGGATCGATCAGGATCGCATCGCCGTTGCGGCGGTCGCCGAGCAGATAGGTGTAGGTCGACGATTGCGAGTCGAACAATTGCCGGAACACCAGCATTTGCGCTCCCTCGGCCAGCAATGCACGCTTGGCCGGTTCTGTACCGGTGAGTTTGGTCGTTTCGCGGGCGATATTCAACTCTCGCACCTTCACACCATTGCCTTCGCCGGATAGGCTTCAATCCATCGCAACATTCAGCGATCGGCAAGGCTTGGCGTTGACCACCGCAAGCGCCGACGCGGCGGCCAAGTTCGATCTGACCATCGAGCAATATCTTGAATTCGCCAAGGGCACGGGCGATGCCATGAAGGCGTGCCTGGCCGCCGACCCCGAGATAGTGATGGCGCAAGTGCTGCGCGGCTATTTCTTCCATCTAATGGGTCAAGCCCATCTCCTCGAACGCGCGGGCAAAAGCCATGCCAGCGCCGAGATGGCGGCCGATATCCAGGGTGTCACGGCGCGGGAACGGTGCCATGTGGCGGCGCTGGGCGCCTGGTGCGCGGGCAATCTCGCGGCCGCCGGGCGGCTTTGGGAAGCCATCCTGATCGAGGCACCCCGCGACTTGCTCGCGCTGAAGCTGGCCCATTTCGCCCATTTCTATCTGGGGGAACTCGCCGATCACCGGGATTCGCCGGCCCGCGTCATGCCTGCCTGGGACGAAAGCGTGCCTGGCTATGGCTATGTGCTCGGCATGCGCGCCTTCGGCCTCGAGGAGGCGGGCGACTATGGGGCGGCGGAGGTGTTCGGCCGGCAGGCGGTCGAACTCAATGGCCGTGACATCTGGGCGGTGCATGCCGTCGCCCATGTCATGGAAATGCAGGGCCGTCACCGGGAGGGGCTTGCTTGGGTCGATCTTCATGCCGGCGCCTGGGGGCCGAACGCCCATAATTTCCAATATCATCTCTGGTGGCACAAGGGGCTCTACCATCTGGAGATGGGCCAACATGACGCTGTCATGGACCTCTATGACACACGCTTTCGCGCCGACCAGTCGGACGATTATCTCGACATCTCGAACGCGGCCGCCATGCTGATGCGGCTCGAATTGCGCGGCGTAGCCGGTGGCGAGCGTTGGCGGGAGCTGGCGGAGAAGGCGGCACGCCACATCCGCGACCATATCCTGCCCTTCGCCGACGCCCATTACATGCTGTGCCTGGCGGGCGCCCGCGGCACCGAGACCGCCGGCGAGATGCTCGCTTCCATGCGGCAATGGGCGACGCAAGAGACCGGCACCATGGCGCCCATCATGCGCGATGTGGGCATTCCCTTGGGCGAGGTGATCCAGGCCTGGGGCGCCGGGAACCATGGCCGCGTGGTCGAGAAGCTGATGCCCATCCGCTACGACCTGGTGCGCATTGGCGGCAGCCATGCCCAGCGCGACATCTTCTCTCAGATGCTGATCGTGGCCGCGTTGCGCGGCCGACAATACGCCATCGCCCGGGGCTTGCTCGCCGAACGCGTGGCGGCAAAGCCCGCGAGCGCCCAGGCCTGGACATGGTACGCCGAAGCGCTCAAGGGAACAGGCGACGCGGCCGGCGCCGCCAGGGCCGATAGCGAGGCGGCGCTGCGAACTTGACCCGGTCCCGCCTAGCCCATACATGGGGAGGGTGCAACAGAACCGGACCCGATGGCGCCCAACGCAATGGTGAAAGACAGCGGCACGACATCCCACGGCACCTGGCACGGCACCACCATCCTCGCCGTACGCAAGGGCGGGCGCGTCGTCATTGCCGGCGACGGCCAGGTGACCCTCGGCCAGACCGTGGTCAAAGCCAATGCCCGCAAGGTGCGCCGGCTTGCCGACGGCCAGGTGATCGCCGGCTTTGCCGGTGCGACCGCCGATGCCTTCGCCCTCTTCGAGCGGCTGGAAGCGAAGCTCGAACAGCATACGGGCCAGCTCGCCCGCGCCTGCGTCGAGCTCGCCAAGGACTGGCGGACCGACCGCTATCTGCGCCGCCTGGAGGCGATGATGGCGGTCGCCGACCGCTCGGTCTCGCTGGTGCTGACCGGCACCGGCGACGTGTTGGAGCCCGACGATGGGCTGATCGGCATCGGCTCCGGTGGCGGCTTCGCGCTCGCCGCGGCGCGCGCCCTGATGCCGGTGGATGGGCTCGATGCCGAGGCCGTTGCCCGGCGCGCCATGGCGATCGCCGCCCAAATCTGCATCTACACCAACGACAATATCGTCATCGAAAGTCTGTAATGACCGCTTTTTCACCGCGCGAGATCGTCTCCGAACTCGACCGCTATATCGTCGGTCAGAATGACGCCAAACGCGCGGTCGCCATCGCGCTCCGCAATCGCTGGCGGCGCCAGCAGCTCGAACCGGCGCTCCGCGAGGAAGTGCTGCCGAAGAACATCCTGATGATCGGGCCGACGGGCGTCGGCAAGACCGAGATCGCGCGGCGGCTCGCGCGGCTTGCCCAGGCGCCCTTCATCAAGGTGGAGGCGACCAAGTTCACCGAAGTCGGCTATGTCGGCCGCGACGTGGAGTCGATCATCCGCGACCTGGTGGAGGTCGCCATCACCATGACCCGCGAGCGGATGCGGAAGGACGTGGAGGCGCGCGCGGAACTGGCGGCTGAGGAGCGGGTCATCGAGGCGCTGGTGGGCGAGACGGCGAGCCAGGATACGCGCCAGAAGTTCCGCAAGCTCCTGCGCGAGGGCGCCCTCGACGACAAGGAGATCGAATTCAAGGTCGCCGACACCGGCGGCCTGCAACTCCCCACGCTCGATATTCCCGGCATGCCCGGCGCCCAGATGGGCATGCTCAATCTCAACGACATGCTGGGCAAGGCGTTCGGCGGCGGCCGCACCAAGACTCGGCGCATGAGTGTCGCCGAGTCCCACACCGTGCTGGTCGCCGAGGAAAGCGACAAGCTGCTCGATCCCGAGAAGGTGGTGCGCGACGCCATCGAGGCGGTGGAGCAGAACGGCATCGTCTTCCTCGACGAGATCGACAAGATCTCGGCGCGCAGCGAGCGCGTGGGCGCCGATGTGAGCCGCGAGGGCGTGCAGCGCGATCTCCTGCCGCTGATCGAGGGCACCAATGTCGCGACCAAGCACGGCACGGTGAAGACCGACCATGTGCTGTTCATCGCGTCCGGCGCCTTTCACATGGCGAAGCCCTCGGACTTGCTGCCCGAATTGCAGGGGCGCCTACCGATCCGCGTCGAATTGAAAGCGCTCGGGCGCGACGATTTCGTGCGCATCCTGACCGAGCCGGAAGCGAGCCTGATCAAGCAATATCGGGCGTTGCTGGCAACGGAATCCGTCACCCTCGATTTCACCAAGGACGCCATCGAGGAGATCGCCACATTGGCCGCGCTCATCAACAGCTCGGTCGAGAATATCGGCGCGCGGCGCCTGCACACGGTCCTGGAGCGCTTGCTCGAAGAGATCAGCTTCACCGCCTCGGACCTGGGCGGTCAGAGCATCACCATCGACGCCAACTATGTGCGCGACAAGGTGGCGCCGCTCGCCAAGAACGCGGACTTGAGCAAGTTCATTCTGTAGGGCGTTGAACGCGTTTCGGACTGCCTACGCCAACTATCGCTCCGTCCGCAGATAGCCTGATCCAATCCAGAGTCGCATCTTGCGGGGCTGCGTCTCGGCAAGAACGAACACGGTCATGACGAAGTCCAATGCACCATGCAGTCTACCGGCCGCCCCCGGTTCACCGCACCGCATCCAAATTCGGCTCAAGTTTCTGAAGCGTGTCCGATGCCCACTCGGCACTCTGGGAGAGATTTTTTCGAAATCGCCATCGAAACTGATGAGCACCGCCCGCAACTCTTCCGACACCATCGCCACAAGAGGATCGGGTGACCCGGGGGGAACGTAATCACGAATAAACGCTGCTTGGTGGCCATGCTCTTAAAGCATTCTTGCCACTGCCGCGGGCACATTTTCGTCAAGCATGAAGCGCATCGACCATATTTATGGCGATATTACGCGCTTTGAGCGAGTCCTTCTTCATAACTTAGCGCGGCCGAAACATCGTTGGCCGTTAGCGTCGGGTATTCGCGAATGATCTCCTTGACCGAATACCCCGCCTGGTGAAAGCGCCGGATCGCGGCCGTTGGAATGCGCGTCCCCGCGACAACCGGAGCGTTTCGAACAACGTGCCTGTGTTGTTCGATGCGACCTATTTGGTCTTCGGAGCGCTTGCTGATATCCCGCGCGCGTTTCTCAATGCCGTTGATCGCGTCCACTATTGTCACCATCGCCAGTTGGCCGTCCCACAGGCCTTCAATATCCTTCGACCCCGGGCGGCGGAAGTGAACCTGGCGTTTGACGACGTACAGCTTGAACTTCGCCCAGTGCCCATACCCCCGCCGCAGAAATTCTTCGGCAACTCGCCGAAGCTCTTGCAAGGAAACATGGTGGTCCTTCATCAGGACGGCGATCGTGCGAAGACCGACCACGTCCTGGAAGGAATATATGCGGCTGTAGGGATCGCGGCGCTGGTCATAAGCATAACGAGGGACGAAAAACCCTTTGCGATCCCACGCCCGAAGCTGCCCCTTCGAGAGGCCCGTCAGACTTGCGGCATGTTCCTCGCTGAAAACGCGGGCGATCTTTCCAAACACAGGCATGGCAACGGCCCCGCGCCGGCGTCGCGCCGATAATTGGCGGCAAGAAACATCGTACCGTCTTCTCCCATCTCCCAACATGATGGCAGATCTGTAACAATCATCATGTAGCCGCACAACCAGCCAATTCCAATGTGTTATCGCTTAAGCGAGAGCCCCAAGTCCGGCTAGCCCGATCTATTCACGGTGCTGAGGCTGGCGCCGGCTTGGGTTCCGTCTGACGAGCATGACCGCGACGCCATTTGCATCGTTTGATGGTGAAGGTCGGTGGTCGGCGCTTGGGGTTGATGGGCTGGGGTTGGGGTGGGGCACGCGG